>CAZASU010000072.1:0-10447 GCA_964487785.1 uncultured Gemmatimonadaceae bacterium
GGCGAGATCACCCGAAAGACCAACGAAACCGATCTTCACGTCCGGGTGAACCTGGATGGGACGGGCCAGGCTCGGGTGAAAACCGGCATCGGCTTCTTCGACCACATGCTCGAGGCTCTTGCCCGGCACGGCCTGCTGGATCTGACCGTCGAGGCGCGGGGTGACCTGCATGTGGACGGGCACCACACCGTCGAAGACACCGGCATCGTGATCGGCCAGGCCATAGCCGAAGCGCTGGGCGACCGGGCCGGGATTCGCCGGTACGCCGACTCGATGGTGCCGCTCGACGAAGCGCTGGTGCGCTGCGTGGTGGACGTTTCCGGACGGCCCTATCTGTCGTACCACATCGATATTCCGAAGTGGCAGATGCTGGGCGATTACGATGTCTTTCTCACCCCGGAGTTTTTCCGGGCGCTGGTGCTCAACGCGGGGCTGACGATGCACCTCGACCTGATCCGGGGAGACAACCCGCACCATATCGTCGAGGCGGCCTTCAAGGCCTTTGCCCGGTCCCTCGATTACGCCACAGCCCTGGATCCCCGGGTGACGGGAGTTCCGTCGACCAAGGGCACGCTATGATCGCCGTGGTCGATTATGGGGTGAACAATCTCGCGAGCGTCGTGCGCGCGCTCGTCGCCGGCGGCCACCAGGCCGGTCTCACCAGCGACCCGGACGAGGTGCGGCGAGCCGACCGGGTCCTGGTTCCGGGAGTCGGCAACTTCGGACAGGCGTCGCGCACTCTGACGGCCACGGGGCTCGGTGAAGCCGTTCGGGAAGTGGCCGGGGCCGGGCGCCCAGTCATGGGTATCTGCCTTGGCCTCCAGCTGTTTTTCGAGATGAGCGAGGAGGCGCCCGAGGCGCGAGGTCTGGGCCTGCTCCCCGGGCGAGTCCGCCGGTTCTCCAACGGCCTCCATGTTCCGCATGTCGGCTGGGCTCGGGTCGATCTGACCGAATCCGGACGCAGCCACGCGCTACTGGGCCCTGCCTTCGGCGACGCGGCGCAGTTCTTCTACCACGTGCACAGCTACTATCCCACCGGGCTACCCGAGCAGGCGGTGCTCGGAACCGGCGACTACGGTGGCGTCTTTCCAACCCTGGTGGGTCAGGGAACTGTCATCGGGGCGCAGTTCCATCCCGAGAAATCCCAGCAGGCGGGAATCCATCTGCTGGCGGCATTCGCCCGGTGGAAGCCGTGACCTCGATTCGTGTCTCGCTGGTGGACGTGTACGTCCTTCGGGGATCGGAGTCGGCGCTGGAGTGCCTGCTGCTGCGCCGTGCCGCCGGAGGGCGCTGTCCCGGCTCGTGGGAGACGGTTCACGGGCACATCGAGGCCGGTGAGCGTCCCGCCGAGGCCGCGGCTCGGGAGCTCGAGGAAGAAACCGGGCTCGTGCCCCTCCGGCTGTACAACGTGAGCCGGGTGGAGTCGTTTTATCAGCACCGCATAGATGAAGTGGCTCTGGTACCTGTGTTCGCCGCCTTCGCAGGGCCGGACGCTCCGGTGCGCCTGGGATTCGAGCACGACCACTTCGAGTGGCTCACCCCGGCCGCCGCGGAATCCCGCTTTGCCTGGCCCCGGGAGCGGCGGGCGCTGGAGGACATTCTCGCACTCTTCCGGGGCGGCCACGGGGGCGCGATAGACGACGTGCTCCGGGTATGCTAGCGCGGCGAATCATTCCCTGCCTCGACGTGGCGGGCGGACGGGTGGTGAAGGGGGTGCACTTCCAATCCCTCCGGGATGCCGGCGACCCGGTGGAGCAGGCGGCGCGCTATGACGCCGAGGGGGCCGACGAGCTGGTCTTCCTCGACATTTCGGCTAGCCCCGAGGCCCGGCGCACCACCCTCGAGATGGTCAGCCGGGTCGCCGAGTCCATCTTCATCCCCTTCACCGTGGGCGGCGGAATTCGATCGGTCGCCGACGCCGGAGCCGCGCTCCGTGCCGGCGCCGACAAGGTCACGGTCAACACCGCCGCCGTGCGCGATCCCTCCCTCGTTTCCCGGCTGGCCGAAAGCTTCGGCAGCCAGTGTGTCGTGGCCGCGGTCGATGTAAAGCGGGTCGAGGGGCGGCTCACCGTGGTAGTCAACGGTGGCCGGGAAGCAACCGAGCTCGAGGCGGTCGACTGGAGCCGCCGTCTCGAGGCCCTGGGTGCGGGCGAGATCCTGCTTACGTCCATGGACCGCGACGGGACCGGGGCGGGGTATGATCTCCCGCTCATCCAGGCGGTCTCCCAGGCCGTAACCTTGCCGGTGATCGCGTCCGGCGGCGCGGGGAATCTGGCCCACCTGGCCGAGGCTCTGGAGGCCGGTGCGCACGGCGTGCTGGCCGCCACCATCTTTCACTTTCACGACTCTTCGCTGCCCCGGGCTCGGGCCTACCTTCGAGAGCGGGGCTATCCGGTCCGACCATGATTTTTGCAGCCCTATCTGTGGCCTCGGTCCTGACCCTGACGGGCCCCGCCTACGCCGCCCCCTGCATCCGGCCGACTCGTGCCGGCACGCAGGTGCAGGGCGAAGTCCGGGTCTGCCCCGGCCGATACCGAATTCCCGACCCCAGCGAGCGCGGCATCATCATCGCCGCCGCTTCGGGAACCCGGATCGATCTGACCGGCGTTGTGCTCGAGAGCGGTGACTCGGTGCCCAGTCGCTACCGGGGCATCGGGGTCGTGAGCCGGGGCGTGGATGGGGTGACGATCAGCGGCGGTGCCATCCGTGGCTATCGCTACGGGGTGAGAATTGAAGGCGGCCGGGCCCACCGGGTGACCGGCATAAATGTCTCGGGCAGCCGAAGCCTGGAGGTTCGCTCCACGCCGGCGCGTCCCGATTCCGCGGATCGGCTGGACCTGGTCCGGCGGGACGTCTTCGACGGCTATGGCGGCGGCATCCTGCTTCAGGATACGGAGGTTGCCAGCGTCACCGGAATCACCGCCCGCGGAGCTCAGAACGGGATCGGGCTGGTGAATGTGCGCGACAGTTACGTTGCCGATAACGACGTCACGTCGAACAATGGGTGGGGCATTCACCTCTGGAAATCGGCGGGGAACGTCATCGCCCGGAACCGGGCCAATCGTACCCGCCGCTGCGAGTCCCAGGTGCCCGCTGCCGACTGCGGTGCCGCGGCACTGCTTCTCCGCGAGGCCAGCGACTCGAATACCATCGTGGACAACGATCTCACCGCCTCGAGCATGGGGTTTCTGCTGGCCGGCGCCCGGCCCCTGGTACGGCCGTCGGTGGGCAACCTGGTGTACCGCAACGACGCCTCGTCCGCCCTCCGGGTGGCATTCACCGCCGCCTACGGATGGAGTAACAGCTTCCTGGAGAACCGCGCCGACAGCACCGGAATCGGCTTCCGGCTGGATCACTCGGGCGGGAGCACCCTGCGCGCCAACACCGTCATTGGCTCCCGCACGGCCGGGATCGTGAGCGAGCACGGGAGTGACAACGCCATTCTGGCCAATGTGCTGATCGGGGGCGTGGTCGGCATCCGGGTGGCTGCGCCGGAGGTGGCCGGCGATCCGAGCCGGCGCTACCGCATCGACGACAACGTGCTTGCGCGATTAGAGCAGGGAATCGTCCTGGAGCGGACAACCAGGGCGCAGTTACGGGGCAACTTGTTCGATGGAGTGGGCGACGGATTGGTGCTGGACGGCACCGGGCACGCCACGGAGGTCACCGGCAACATCTTTCTCCGGGCCACCCGCTGGTTCATCGATGCGCCCGACCTGGTTGCGGGCGGGAACTACTGGGCCACCGCCGATGCCTCGAGCGCAACCGCCAAGCTCAAAGGACGCATCAGCGTCCTGCCCTGGAAGCCGGCGACCGCGGCGGGCTACTGAAGTATTTCGTTCGCGACGGCCTTCAGATCCCGCAGGTTGAATGGTTTCCTGACCCGGCGGACCGGCCGCTGGGCCAGCGGGCCCCGAAGGTCCTCCTCGCCAGTGCAGGCGATGACAAGCCGGCGGCTCGCACCGGGACAGGCCTCGAGCAACGCGTCCGCAAACAGCTCCGCCGGCCCGGTGGCCGCGTGGATGTCGGCGATGATAAGGTCGTACTCCCGTTCCCTCGCCAGCCTCAAGCCCTGCTCCCCGCTCCGGACTGCTTCCACCGCGTGACCTTCCGGGGTGAACAGCGCCGTCAATAAGCGGTGCACCGCGGGGTCTTCGTCCACGATGAGGATTCGCCGCTCGGCCGGGCGACCATTCCTCGCATAAGGCTCTGGTTCCACCGGCTCGGTGATCTCCGAGTGAAACAGCGGGAGGGTCACACAAAACTCGGCTCCGCCCTGAGGGGGCGCCTCATACTCGAGCACGCCTCCGTGAGCTTGCACCAGCCCGTAGCTGAGCGACAGGCCCAGGCCGGTACCCTCTCCCGGCGCCTTGGTGGTGAAGAAAGGCGTAAACAGGTAAGGCACCAGGTGGCTCGGGACACCTGGGCCGGTATCCCGCACCCGAAGCGCGGCCTTTCCGTCCTCGGTCAGACTGGTCGTGAGCGTGATCCGCCGAGGTTTTCCGTCCGCCAGACCGGTCACCGACTGAACCGCATTGGTCACCAGGTTGAGCAAGACCTGCTGCAGCTCATAGCGGTCGCCCAGCACCACCGCGCCGTCCGGGCTCAGGTCGGTATCGAGCTCGATTCCGTGAAGCTGCAGCTCATAGGTGATGAGCAGTGAGGTCCGGGCGACGACCTCGCGCAGGTCCACCGCGGTTTTCTCCGCCACCCCCTTGCGGGCAAAGGTCAGCAGATTGCGCACGATCCGGCCGGCGCGCTCCGCCTGGTCGTGAATGACCCGCAGGTGCTCCCGGGGAAGCTCGGGATGGGGCGGCCGCTCCAGCAGGAGCTCGGCCAGGCCGGCGATGGAAGTCAGCGGGTTGTTGAGCTCGTGCGCGACGCCGGAGACGAGCTGGCCGATGGAGGCCATCTTGTCGCTCTGAATGATCTGGGCCTCGAGGAGCCGCTGCTCGGTCACGTCCTCGATGAGTATGACGACCGATCCCCGCTCGGTGCCGGCCAGTGGCGCGGCCGTCAGGCGCAGCACCCGGTGGCTGTCCTCCGGCCGCACCACCAGGGGGGCGGTGCGCTCGCCTCGATACGCCGCCTCTATCAGGCCCGCCACCGCTTCCGGCTCGCCCAGGATCATCGTGCCGAAGTTGCGTCCCACCAGCTCCGACTCGGGGAGTCCGGCGAGCCCGGCCAGCGCCCGGTTGGCCCGGAGCACCGCTCCCGTGGGCCCCACCACCGCGATGCCTTCCGCCAGCGCGTTGAAGGTCGTCTCCCACTCGGTCTCGCTGCGCCGAACCATCTCATAAAGACGGCTGTTGGCCAATACCACTGAGGCGTTGGTGGCCACCGTAGAGAACAGCCAGCGGTCCTCCGCGCTCAGTGGCCCGCCCTGCCGGTCGGCCACCGCCAGTGCACCCATTGCGATGCCCTGCGCCCGCAACGGAGCCACCGCGGCGGAGTGGACCATCATGCCGCCGATCAGCCTGACTGTGGGGGTCTCTACTCCTTCGGCCACCTCGATGCGGTCCCCGCCGATGGCCCGGCGAACCAGGCTGTCGGGATCCTCACTCACCTCTCCCAGCAAAGGCTCCAGCGTTCCGGTGGCGGCGACGACCCGAAGAACCCCACCTTCAGCCAGTACCACAATGGCACCATCGGCATTCAGGAAGCGGGCGGCGTACTTGGCCACCTCTTCCACGATGCGGTTCAGCTGGATCGACTGCGACAGGACATAGCTGAGCTCCTGCAGCGAGAAGAGCTCGCTGATGCGCCGGTCCACCTGGGCGGCGAGCTGCTCGCACGTTTCCTGGGCCTCGTCTCCCCGTCTGCGCGAGCGCACCGCCGCCATGGCGAATGTCCCCACGGCCCCGGCCACCGCCACCACGGCCACCCACCAGAGGCGGTCCTCGGCCCAACCCGCCACGATGATGAGCAGCACCGCCGCGGCGGCGTGCAAGCTGAGCTCCCACCGTTTTTGGGAGCTGGCCAGCAGCATGATCAGTGCCCCCGCCGCTCCGACGGCGAGTGTCGGTGAGACCGGCGGGTCGGCGATGGCAGCGGCTGTCAGCAGGCAGGCGAGCAGAATTCCCGCGGCGATCGCGGCCAGGGAAAGCGGTGGGCGGACCGGCCGGCGAGACAGGCTCAGGACTCCCGGGTGTCGCGCCGGGCCACCCGCTCCGTGACGTACGCTTCGGGCGGTGCGTTCGGCTTCACCCGAATGGATTTAGCGGGGATGCCGACGTTCACGTGATAGGGACGCACATCCTTGGTCGCGACGGCATTGGCTCCCACCATCGCACTCTTCCCTACCCGCACGCCCGCGAGCACCGTGGCGTGATAGGTGATGCGCACATCGTCCTCGAGGATAGTGGGGGCGTTGGTGACGTCCTTCTGATCGACGATGCTGTGAGTGTGACTGTAGATATTGGCGTAGTCGGAGATGCTCACCCGGTCGCCCAGGGTGATGCCGCCGCGGTCGTCCAGCAGCACGTTGCGGTGGACCACGACGTCGTCGCCGACCTCCATATTGTAGCCGAAGGAAAACTCCACGTACTGGAACGCTTTGAAGTTCCGGCCCACCCGGGCGAAGATGTGCGGCGCCAGCAGCCGCCGGAAGCGCACACCGAGGTGCACGTTGTTCCCCAGCGGCGAGCGATCGAAGCCCTGCCAGAGCCACAGCAGCGGCTTGACCCGGGCAAACCGCTCCACGTCCACCTCGGCGTAATACTCCGGCTCGAGCGTGACGTTTCGGGGATCCAGGGAGAGCAGCGCCACCCGTGCGGCTTCGGGGGTCGCAGGGCTCTGAAGCAGCTTGTCGTAATCTCCGCCGCCCGGATAGTGGATCTCGCACAGCAGGTCCCGCGCGATCCGGTACCAGTCCGCGCCCCCATCCGTGAGTTGGGTCTGGAGGTCGGCCAGCCAACCGTCATAAAACTGTTCGGTGGCCCTTGGGAGTCGAACCGAACGCAACGGGAGAATGGCCATGAAACCTCGTCCGGCGCGGACAAATTCGGAGGGAAATGCGGTGCCGCCGAATGATGCGCTTGGCGCAGCGTTGACACCAGTCCTAATGGGGAGTACTTTAGTAATAATTATAACTAAGAATGATTCTCATTCTCAATTAACCGTTGCCACTCCTCTCACTGATCTCCTCGCTTCTCCTCGCGGCACCGACCCAGCAGTGGGTGGAGCGCGAGGCCTATGTCATGGGTACCACGCTCCGGATCGCCGTGGTGGCTCAGAGCCGCCCGGAGGGGGTCCGAGCCATCGAGGAAGCATTCGAGGCCGTGCGCCGAGTCGATGGCCTGCTGAGCACCTGGCGGGATGATAGTGAGATCGCCCAACTCAATCAGGCGCCGGTAGGCCACCCGGTTCTTCTCTCGCCATCTCTCTACACGCTGCTTCGGGACGCTGCCCGCTGGACCCGTCTCACCGGTGGCGCCTTCGATCCCGCAATCGGCTCGCTCGTCGACGCCTGGGACCTCCGGGGCGAGGGGCGAATTCCATCGAAAGAGACTCTGGCTCGTGCTCGCGCCGCCGGCGGCATGGGCCACTTCGCCTTTACCGACTCCGCCCACACCGTCAGCCGCAACGATTCCGCGTCCTGGCTCGACACCGGAGGGTTCGGCAAAGGCGTGGCGTTGGGCGAGGCGCGCCTGGCGCTGCTCCGGCGGCACGTGACCGCCGGCCGTCTCAACTTCGGCGGTCAGGTCCTCGTGATCGGACCAGACCCGAGCGGCGCCGACTGGACCGTACCGGTGGCTCACCCGGCCCGCCGGGCCGAGACCGCGGCATGGCTTCATCTTCGAGACCGCTCCGCCTCCACCAGCTCTCAGTCCGAGCGGTTCGTCACCATTGGTGGGAAGGCGCTCGGGCACATTCTCGATCCGCGGACCGGCCGGCCGGTGCCGGCATGGGGCAGCGTCACCGTCGTGGCAGAGGACCCCGCGGCGGCGGACGCGGTCTCGACCGCTCTGCTGGTGCTCGGCCCCGAGGTGGGGGGCAAGTGGGCCGAGGGCAGGGACGACATGGGCATCCTGTTCCTGATTGAGCGTGACGGGCGCGTGATACCGCGATGGAACCGGGCCCTGGAGCGCTACCTGGTGGTGGATTCAACCTTTTCACGAGGAGGCTGAGTGTCGCGGACGCTGAACAGGGTGGCGTGGATGGTCGGCATCGGCGCACTGATCGCAGGTCCGGTGGTGGCGCAGGATCGGGACACGACCGCCATCAAGCGCCTGGAGGAGCAGGTCGAGGTGATCACCCTGGAGCTGGAGGAGCTCAGACTCGGTGGGGATGTGGTGGCCAGTGCCGACACCAGCGTCTACGGGTTCGGTCCCGCAGCGTCCAAGGTCTACAAGGTGGGCCAGGGGGTCTCGATCGGCGGGTACGGTGAAGTCCTCTACCAGAATTTTGCCGACTTTCGGCAAGACGATGCTCCATCCGGCGCCACCGACCGGTTCGATGCTCTCCGCGCCATCGTCTATGTGGGCTACAAGTTCAGCGACAAGATCCTGTTCAACTCCGAGATCGAGTTCGAGCACGGCAGCACGGAGGACGGCGGCTCGGTGTCGCTCGAGTTCGGCTATCTCGAATACCGATTGTCGCCCACCCTGGGACTGCGCGGTGGCCTCCTGCTGCTCCCAATGGGATTCATCAATGAGATCCACGAACCGCCGGCATTTCTCGGCGCGCTGCGCCCGGAGACCGAGCGGCAGATCATCCCCTCGACCTGGCGGGAGAACGGCATCGGAGTCTTTGGCGCCGGCGGCGACGTCTCCTACCGCGCATACCTGATCAACGGATTCGACGCGACGGGCTTTGGCGCCTCGGGGCTCCGCGGTGGCCGCCAGAATGGCGCCGAGGCCGCGGCGGAGAACTTCGGTGCGGTAGGCCGGGTGGACTACACCGGCAAGCTGGGATTTGTGGTGGGGACCTCCGCGTACTTCGGCAACTCGGGGCAGGGTGCGGAGCTGCCTTCGGCTCCTGGCCAGACCGTCGGCGCACAGACCTTCATCTGGGAAGGGCACGCTGAATACAAGGCGCACGGGTTCGACCTCCGTGGCCTGGTGTCCGTCGCCACGCTGGACGACGCCGCGGAGCTCAACGAGCTGAACGGGCTGGCCGGCAGCGCTTCCGTCGGCGAGCGGCTGGTCGGCTGGTATCTTCAGGGCGGCTATGATGTGCTGCGCGGCCGCGGGGGTGAGCACCAGCTGATGCCGTACGTCCGGTACGAGCAGGTCAACACTCAGAGCCGGGTTCCGGCCGGCTTCACCGCCGACCCGGCCACCGACCGGCGGTTCATCACCCTCGGCGCCGCGTGGAAGCCGCTGCCGAACGTGTCGCTCAAGACCGATTACCAGATCACGCACAACGAGGCCGACACCGGGGTCAACGGGCTCAATGTCGCCCTGGGCTATTTGTTCTAGGGCGGCCGGGCTGGCGGTGGGACTGCTCCTCACCGGGGGAGCGGTAGAGCTCCGCGCCCAGCTCTCGCTGCGGGAAGCGTTGGCTGGGGCGTTTCCCCCGCCGGCGACTGTCGAGCGGCGAACCGCGTTTCTCTCGGCGCAGGATCTGAGTGCGATTCAGGCCAGCGCCGGACGGGATGCGCCGGTCACTCAGCGGATAGTCACCTACTACCTCGCCAGGAAGGATGGGAAGCCCGTGGGCGTCGTCTACTTCGACAGCCACCGGGTGCGGACGCTCAACGAAGTCGTGATGATCGTGGTGGAGCCGCGGGACAGTGGGAAAGCCGGGACCGACCGGATCCGGTCGGTCGAGGTGCTCCGGTTCGCCGAGCCGCCCGAGTACCATGCCAGTGACCCGTGGCTCGACCAGTTCAAGGGGAAGTCTCTGAATCCGGAGCTCTCGCTGAAACGATCGATCGCGAACATGACCGGGGCCACGCTGACCTCAAACGCCATCGTCCGTGCGACTCGCCGGGTGCTGGCGATCCATGATCACGTCCGTCCGTTTGCATCGGCCGAGAGGTCACGGTGACGCGGTTCGAGCGCTGGGCCGTCTGGGGCACGTCGGTTGCGACGTTCGTGACCGGGGTGATCTATCTGTGGATGAAGTACCTGGTGGTGAGCGACGATCCGCTCGCGGTGGCGAACCATCCATGGCAGCCGGCCGTGCTCAAGGCGCACATCCTGGTGGCTCCCCTGCTGGTCTTCTCGATTGGTCTGGTGGCGCTGCGCCACGTCTGGCGACACTTCCGGTCGAAGACTCGGGACGGACGCCGGAGTGGGCTCCTCACCCTTGTCGTGCTGGGTCCCATGATTGTGAGTGGGTATCTGATCCAGACGTTGACAGAGGAAGGCTGGCTCAAGGCAATGGCTGTCGTACACATCGGTCTGGGCCTGATGTACGGCCTCGCCCTGCTGGCGCATCAGTTCGCCGCTGGAGCAAGCAATGCCCGGACCGCCAGGGCCGGAGAACGCCGCATCCGGAA
>CAZASU010000073.1:0-10172 GCA_964487785.1 uncultured Gemmatimonadaceae bacterium
GGATGCGGTCTACTGCGCGCTGGAGCGCGGCGGGGCAGCGGGGCAGCGGGGCAGCGGGGCGGTCTGTTCCGGAGAGAGAGTCCGCACCGGTGTGCTTTTGCTGCCCATCTGCCCTCCCGCCCAGAGGGCACCCGCCCCGCTGCCCCGCCCACAAATCCAGCTGCGCCTCCGCTTCCATCAGCCGGTCCAGCGTGAGCGCGACTGCCCGCACCGCCAGGCGCCTGGTGTTGGCCAGCACAAAGGCTCGGCGGGCGGCGTCCCACAGCTCCGCGTCGAGCACTGCCGCTTGGAGCGGCACGGCGCGAGCACCGGCGGTATAGTCGGCGTAGGTCGCTTCTACCCGAAGCCGCCCCGCGGTGAGTCCGCGCTGGCGGAGCCGGCGGCCGAGCCGCTCGCTCATCAGGCGGAGCAGGGGGTAGAGAACGCCGATGTCGTTGGTGTCGGTGGTCAGGGCATGCGCCACATGAAACTCGGCCTGCCGCTCGGGCGGCAGCACCGGCCGGGGATCGATGCCCTGCGCCCGCGCCCGGAGCGTCCGTCCCTCCTGGCCGAAGACGGCGCAGAGCGCGCTCTCGGGAATGGCGGCAACCTCGCCGATGAGATCGAGCTGGTAATCCTCCAGCCGCACCCGCAGCCGGGGACGGAGCTCGGGCAGCACCTCGAGTGGGTGCGGCGCTAGAAAGACTCGCTCTTCTCCAGATGGGACGTACAGCAATGACTCACTGCCCCGCTGCCCCGCTGCCCACCCATTCGCTCCGCTCAGGGCATGCCTGTCCGCCTTGATAGCTGCCTGACTCACCAGCTTGTTGCTGGCCACCCCCACCGACACCGAGAAACCGAGCCGCTCGCTGGTCTCCCGCCGGATGCGCGCGGCCACATCCTGCGGCGGACCGAAGAGCCGTCCGGTTCCGGTGAGATCGAGAAAGGCGTGGCCGTATCCCCGGGGCTCGATGGTTGGCGCGTAGATCCGGAGGATCTCGTGCAGCGCGCGGGAGGCGCGGGCGTAGAGCCGGGGGTTGGGGGGAAGGACGATGAGATCGGGGCAGAGCCGCTGCGCTTTCCGCACCGGCATTCCCCGCTCCAGCCCTGCCAGCCGGGCTTCGGCCGACAGGGCCAGGATGGTGGCCCGGTCGGCGCCGGGTGGTGCTACGGCCAGCGGCCTGGTTCGGAGCGCGGGCGCAACGAGGCCTTCCAGGGAAGTGCAGAAGGCGGGGGGATCCACGAACAGCACGGAGCGCATTGGATAGGTCTAGAGTCTAAAGTCTAAAGTCAAAAGTCTAAGACCTAATCCTCAGAACTGCTTGCTCGGCCGAATCAGTGGCACCTTCCCTCGGCTCACGACCCTCGAACTGCCTCCGGCGCCTCATGCCTTCATCTACAGGGAATCCGTACGTCTGCTTCAGCAGGCGGAGCCGGCGGGTGAGCGCGTCCTGGTAGCTCTGGCTCACGTGGTCCTTGCCGGCGTAGTGGCGGCGATAGCGCTCGGCCAGCGCCGGGAACTCCTTGGTAAGGAAGGGAAGGAAGCGGTGCCGCGCCGCGGGGCCGAGCCGGAGCGCCGACCCGACCACGTAGCGGGCGCCCGCCTCCTTCGCCGCCTCCATCAACCGGGCCAATCCGGCCCAGTCGTCCGTCACTCCGGGAATGATCGGCGCCACCAGGAGCCCGGCGTGGATGCCGCCCTCGGTGAGCCGGCGAAGGGCCCGAAGGCGCGCGGCCGGCACCGGGGAGCGGAGCTCGAGCAGCCGCGCGAGCCGAGCGTCCGCGGTGGCGAGCGAGATATTGACGGTCACCTCGTTGCGCTTTGAGATCGCCTGGAGGAGGTCCAGGTCGCGAGTGACCAGCGAGGACTTGGTGATGATGCTGATCGAGAGCCCGTGATAGGAGCGCAGTACTTCCAGGATCCGGCGGGTGAGCTTGAACTGCCGCTCCGCCGGCTGGTAGGGATCGGTGGCGGTGCCGATCACCAGCGAGTGGCCGGCGAGCCTGGCGGGATTGAGCGTCCGCGAGAGCACCTCGGCGACGTCGGTTTTGACCAGGATCTCTTTCTCGAAGGCCTCCCAGGCGGGCAGGGCAGCGGGGCGGCGGGGCAGCGGGGCAGTTACCTCCGATTCAACCAACTCTCCAGGTGTGCTGTTGCTGCCCATCTGCCCATCTGCCCCGCCGCCCCGCCGTTCCATCGTCCACCGATGCGTGTCCCGCGCGTAGCAGTAGGTGCAGCCGAACTCGCAGCCGACATAGGGATTGATCGACCAGAACCCCATGCCGGTGGAAGCGGGTGTGTTGAGCACCGAGTTGACCGATAGGCCGATGAACCTGGTGCCCCGGTTGCGTTCATCTAAGACGGGCAAGTGGGGCGGCGGGGCGGGTGCCCTCTGGGCGGTTGGGCGGCTGGGCAGTAGATCGAGCTGCTTACCGCTCTGATCTTTAAGGCGCTCTTGCTGCCTCGCGGCCCCGCTGCCCCGCTGCCCCGCCTTCACCCGCACCGCCCCCACCCGCACTGGGTGCAGCTGATGCAGCCCGATGACCGCACGACTGGGCCTGAGCACTCGGGGCAAACACGAATGAGGTCGCTCGAGGGGGAAAGAAGCGGCCGGTCAGGCGAGGGAGTGGAATGGGAATAAAGCGACACTGGTCCCCCTACCTTCGGGATTTGTTCGGCACATAACCGAATATACACCGAAGCCAAAAAGCGTCAAGCAGCCTCGGGGGATAAGAGACAAGGAGGATCCCCTGTTTCACCTGATGATAGAGCGGTCGAGCGCCCCTCTACTCAGGGGAACGTGTTACCTCCGCTGGCCCCACCCGGGGCGGGCAGCTCTCCAGCCAAGCCTGCTCCGCCGGATCGAACACCCGCGACCGGGTGAGAAACCGTACGCCGAGTGGGGCCTCCAGCGAGAAGCCGCTTCCCCGGCCCGGCACCACGTCGATCAGTAACTGAGTGTGGCGCCACACCTCGTACTGCTGGCCGCCGATATAGACCGGCACCCCGTCCACCTCGCCTAGCTGTACGTCCCGCTGCCCCACCCGGAACTCCGACGCCGGGTAGCACATCGGCGAGCTGCCATCGCAGCATCCACCCGACTGATGAAACATGAGCGGTCCGTGCTCCGCCACCAGCTGGCGGAGCACGGCCTGGGCCTCGGGGGTGATGTCCACCCGCGCAACGCTCATCGGCCTAGAAGAAGCCGAGCTTCTTGGGGCTGTAGCTCACCAGCAGGTTCTTGGTCTGCTGGTAGTGGTCGAGCATCATCTTGTGGTTTTCGCGTCCGAAGCCCGACTGCTTGTAGCCACCGAACGCCGCGTGGGCCGGATAGGCGTGGAAGCAGTTGGTCCACACCCGGCCGGCCTTGATGGCTCGGCCCATCCGGTAGCAGGTGTTCAGGTCGCGGCTCCATACCCCGGCACCGAGGCCGTAGAGCGTGTCGTTCGCGATCTCCAGCGCGTCGTCCTGGGTCTTGAACTTGGTGACCGACACCACGGGGCCGAAGATCTCCTCCTGGAAGATCCGCATCCGGTTATGGCCCTCGAAGATGGTGGGCTGGACGTAGTACCCGTCCTTGAGCTCGCCCGGGTGCACCCGGCGGGCGCCGCCGGTCAGCACCTTCGCCCCTTCCTTCTTCCCGATGTCGATGTAACTCAGGATCTTCTCCAGCTGGTCGTTGGAGGCCTGAGCCCCGATCATGGTCTTCGGGTCGAGCGGGTTTCCCTCCACAATGGCCTTCGTGCGGGCCACGGCCCGCTCCATGAACCGGTCGTAGATGGACTCCTGCACCAGGGCCCGGGAAGGACAGGTGCAGACCTCGCCTTGGTTGAGGGCGAACATCACGAAGCCCTCCAGCGCCTTGTCGAAGAAGTCGTCGTCCGCCTCGGCCACGTCGGCGAAGAAGATGTTGGGCGACTTGCCGCCGAGCTCCAACGTCACCGGGATCAGGTTCTCCGAGGCGTACTGCATGATGAGCCGGCCGGTGGTCGTCTCGCCAGTGAAGGCGATCTTGGCGACCCGCGGGCTCGAGGCGAGCGGCTTCCCCGCCTCTACCCCGAAGCCCTGCACCACGTTCACCACCCCGCTCGGCAGGATGTCGGCGATTAGCTCCATGAACGCCAGGATCGAGACCGGGGTCTGCTCCGCCGGCTTGATCACCACGCAATTCCCGGCAGCCAGCGCCGGCGCCAGCTTCCACACCGCCATCAGGAGCGGGAAGTTCCACGGAATGATCTGTCCCACCACGCCGAGCGGCTCGTGGAAGTGGTATGCCACGGTGTCGTGGTCCACCTCGCCGATGCTGCCCTCCTGCGCCCGGAGCGCCCCGGCGAAATAGCGGAAGTGGTCCACCGCCAGCGGCAGGTCCGCCGCCATCGTCTCGCGGATGGGCTTTCCATTGTCGATCGTTTCGATCAGCGCGATCGCCTCGAGGTTCTGCTCCAGCCGGTCCGCGATGCGGTTAAGGATGTTGGCCCGGTAGGTGGGCGACGTGCTGTTCCAGCTCAGCGCCGCGGCGTGCGCTGCGTCCAGCGCCTTGTCAACGTCCTCGTGGGTCGAGCGGGCGACCTCACACAGCGGCTGGCCGGTGATTGGCGTGGGATTCACGAAGTACTGCCCGCGGGTGGGGGCGGCATATTCGCCGCCGATCCAGTTGTCGTACCGGCTCCGGATCGGGATCGGGAGCTTCTGGCTGGACGGGACCGTCGCGGTCGGGAGCTGTTTGCTTGCGGTACCCATAGGATACCTCCAGGCGAGGGGAGTGGACGCCGGGGATGGAAATTACCTGGCTGTCGGAGCAGCCCGCACCCTGAACCTAACCCTGGTACTCGTGCTGGCAATCGAGCAAAGCGTGGCGGGCGCCCCGGGCTTGCAATCGAATGGCGAGATTGCAACGTTGTCACATGTGTTACGGACCACGCCCCCGGCGGAACTACGCCGCAATCAGCTGTTCCACCAGGAGAATTCCATGAAAGCACCCGGCCTACTTGCCGCCGCCCTCCTTCTAGCCTCTGTGACGTCGCCAGCGGCGTCTCAGCAGTCCGGTGCGATCGAGCTCGGGGTGTTCGCTCAGGCCAGCTATTTCGAGGAGAGTATCGGTTTCGAACAGGGCTCGGGGGGCGGCGGAATCCGGCTGGGATTCTATCCCGTACGTCACCTCGAGCTGGAGGCTGAGGGAGGCTTCGTGCCAACTGAAGCCCGGGGTGGCCTGAACGTGTCTTACATCCCCCTCCGCGCGCGCCTCCTGTTCAACCTGCCGGTGGGAGAGCATGGCGCCTTTCTGGTAGGGGGTGGCTATGCCCGCAATCAGTTTCGCCGGGACATCGACACCCATGAGGACGGAGTAACCGGTCTGGTCGGAGCCCGCCTCGGGCTTCCCGGGATCACATCGATACGCATATCCACCTCTCTCGACTACATACCATCACCCAGTATCGCGTTTTACCCCGGCGCGACCGTCGATCCCGATCACAACGTCAACTGGAACATTCAAGTCGGGCTCGGCTTCCTCTTCGGCGGGGGGCGCTCCTCTGTTGCCCAGCGCCGGGAGCCCACTCCCGTCGCACCGCGACCCGACTCGGTGGCCATGCAAGCCCGGCGAGACTCGCTGGCCCGAGCCGCGCGGCAGGACTCTCTCCGCGTAGCCCAGGCGGCGCAGGCTCAACAGGCCAAGCTCCGCGACAGCGTTCGTATCGCCGAGCAGCGGGCCAATGCGCGGCAGCAGGCGCTGCGTGACAGTCTGACGCTCGCTACCCGGCAGGATAGCACCCGCATGGCAGCACTGCGCGACAGTCTGCGGCTGACTCGAAACCGTGCCCGCATGGCGTCACTCCGAGACAGTTTGGAGCGGATGGCCCTGCGAGACAGCCTCCGTCTGATGATGGCTACCCGGCAGACGCGGTTGACGCTGCGGGGGGTGAACTTCGAGCTCGGCAAGGCCGTCCTGCTCCCGATCTCCCGTGATATCCTGGAGGAAGTTGCCCGATCGCTCGTCGCCAACCCGCAGGTACGGGTCGAGGTCGCCGGCCATACCGACAGCACCGGACCGCGGGCAGTGAACGAGCGGCTCTCGTTGGCCCGGGCTGAATCGGTCAAGGCGTTTCTGATCGAGAACGGGGTAATCAACAGCCAGCTGGAGGTACAGGGTTATGCCTCGACCCAGCCGGCCGGCACCAACAAGACCGCCTCGGGCCGAGCCCAGAATCGCAGGGTGGAGTTGAGACGGATCGACTAAAGGGCCAGCTTCCGGACTCCGGCCGCTCTGCAATGGCTGCCGGAGCTCCGGAGCTCGGCGGGATTTAGTAGAGCTGGACCCAGCCCCGCTCTGACAGGCGGGTGATGACCCCGGACCCCTGCAGGGCCCGCCTATTGGCGCAGGAGGAGTAGAGCACCGTGGCGTTGCCGCTCAGCCTGCTGTCGTCCATCTGCACGTCCGAGGCGATGAGACCGCCATAGAACTTCACGTCGTCGCTTCCGGTGCCCCGCACGTTGACCGCTCCGGTCGCGATCACCGGGCCGAAGAACGAGACTTGGCCCTGGATGTTGAGGTTGCCTTCCACCAGCAGGATCCCCTGGCCGGCTCCCGATCCCGAGATGCTGAGATCGCCGTAGTGGTAGATGATCGGGAAGTAGTTGAAGCACGGGCTGGTATTGTCCAGCGGCGCCCCCCAGTTGCTTTGGACGGTCGTCATGCACGTCGCCGGCACGCCGCTTGTGGCCGGCCCGACGCCGCTGATGTTGGACGTGAGAGTCAATGTCCGCAACGCCTTGAGCTGGTCGAATGTGGTTTCCCCCATGATGTTGGCCGGGGTCAGAGTGGGGTCCAACTGTGTGGGCGGGACGCCGGTGATCTCCGACGACCCACTCTGGGTAATGGTGCCGTTGTACACCACGCCGCCTTTATCCCCTTCTGGTGGGCATTCGACCCCCGGGGATCCCACCCAGTTGGGCGGAGTGGTATCGTTGCCGCTCACGGTGGCATTTCCGGTGACGATAATTTGACCGACGGCCATCAATCCCCCCCTCATGATGAGGTTCGGGGTTACCAGACGTATCAGCGAGCCGGCCGAGCGGGTGGCGAGCGCCGTTCCGGCCGCATTCCGCCGATTGCCCACGGATCGGATGAGAAACAGACTGCTTGTGAGCCGGAAAAGCTGCCGGCTTGCATCCACCCCGCCCCCCAGTGAGACGGTGCCCAGATCGACAGGCGCACCACCGGCCACCAGACCCAGAAGGCTGGTCGGCGTCATCGTTCCGATGGCGTCGCTGATTCCCGCCTCGGCCGCCTCGGCTGCCTGGCCGGCAATGACGGTGTTCTGTCCGCTCTGCTGCTCCAGACGCCCGGAGAAGAAGGTCGCGGCCACCAGGGTCCCAATGACCACCAGGCCGAAGAGGGCCACCGCGAGCGCGATCCCGCGCTCGTCCTTGAGACGTACGACTTGCATTTCAGTCTCCTTGAGCGGGGTGCCGGTCATGGCCGGAGCGCGTTGCGGAGGGCAACCTGGCTAACGAGCTCCTCTTGAACGAGTGTCGGGCTGGCTCCTATCCCCGCGCTCATCACGCCATCGCTGACGCTGCGCAGGGTGACCCGGATGCTCTTGATCGCCGTGCGATCGGTGGTAGCCACGCCGGCGGCGGTCACATACTCGAGCAGCAAGCCATTACCATCGGCCAGTGGGCCCAGCACCGGCTGGATTACCTCACCCGCGCTCACTGAGCGCGCCCCCAGCCATGACTTGCCATCGGCCTGATGCAGCTTGACCTGCATGACCTCGTAGAAGCGGATCGGGGTGCCGGCGGCTAGTCCCACCAGCGTCGCTGTGTTTGGTGTGGTAAGCGTGATTCCCGCCCCTATGGCCCCCGGACACGCGGTGGCTTCGGACACGGCCGTGATCGCCACCGGGAGCCACGAATCGTCTGTCTCGCTATCCGGGTCTGCTCCCTCGTTAAACGCGTAAAGGCTGTCTCGGACCGCTACGGGGTCCCGGTACCCCGAGAAGCTGCTCCGGCTGATTCGGAGCTGGGTTGCGGTGCCCGCCTGGCAGACGAAGCCAATCCCCCGCATGCCCCGGTAGGTGATGTCAGTGGCGGCGATGGCCAGGACATCGTTCTGGGCCACCAAGCCTCCCAGGACGGTATTGAGCTCACGGAGGTCATTCAGCACCATAAGGGAACCGATGCGGACGTTGGATTGGAGCGTCATGCGCTCGGTCTGCCCCCGTGAGAGCCGCTGGGTCGAGAGCATCATCTTGTAGACCCCGCCCATGACGATGAGCATGATGGTCATGGCGATCATCACTTCGATGAGAGTAAAGCCGCGGCGGTTAGCCATATCAGCACTCGATCCTGGTCTGGAGATTGACCGTGCGGGCGCCGCGCACTGTTCGGTAAGCGACGGTCACCTGAACAGCCCTGACCTTACCTGCGGCCGGAACAATCCACGACTCGGTGAGCCGGTTGGCGATGATCGGCCCGCCATTGGCGAAGGCGGGTGCGGTGCAGCGGGGCACTGTCGAATAGGCCGCCAGCCGCAGCGTTTCGAGGCGAGACGAGGCCGCCTGCGCCACCCGTGTTTCCACCTTGCCGCGACCGATCATTCGGGTGACCATCCCCGATGAGCCGGCCAGGGCAACGATACCGATCGTCAGGACGACGATTGCAACCAGTACCTCGACCAGGGTAAATCCCAACGCTGAGCGCTTCACTTGGTCACCCTCCCCAGACCATCGATAGTGATGGTCTCAGTGTACCCGTTCCGGGAGACCAGGAAGGTCGTCCCGGTGCCGAAGCCGGTGCCCATGCCGCGCGGATCGAACCGTACTGAGTCGATCGTGGCGATCACGGTGACACCGTAGCTGTCGCCCAGGCGTACTACCGTGCCGAGGGTATCGGCATCCCCAAGGCCAGCTAGCCGCCGCGGTCGCAGGAGAACGAAGGCGTGGTCACCCTGAATCTTGAGCAGGGCAATCCGGTTGCTCTGCGTCGCAGCGGTCCGGGCCTTAGCGATCAAGTTGATCAAGGTGGTACGGGCCCCCCGGACGTTGGTGTGGGTCATAGCGGCGCTCATGCGCGGAAACCCGAAAAGACCGATTATTCCCAGGATCAGGATCACCAGGAGCATCTCGATCAGAGTAAAGCCCTGCCGTTGTGGGTACATGGTTCTCCTGAAGGACGCGGACGCCGAGATCGATCCGCTGGCCGCGTCTTGGGGTCAGTCATTTTTCGGAGCTGCCCGACGAGATCTTGCAGCCAGGCTGCCGAGTCCCTGAACGATTGCCGTTGCACGCTAACGATTACCGTTGCGCGCTTTCGAAAGGCCAGGACCGTGCCAAGCGCTCACAAGGGCGCGAGATGCTTATGGCAGTACGGATTAGGTGGAAGCGACAGGGAGGGAGATCTGACCGCTCAACCGCGTATCGCCAGAACAGATTCTGACGGTATTTTGATGTACGATTCCTTGCCAGACTAACGTGACCATGTCCTTGACGAACCGCAGCTTCGCGCCACAAGGTGCAGCAAAGTCGGGAGCCCGCCCCAAGGTCGGAATCACATGAAGTTCGTACTTGACGACGCTCTTCCTATCCTGCAGCGGACGCCGGACGTGATTCGCGCGCTTCTGCAGAACATCCCGGATAGGTGGGTCACGGGAACCGAAGGACCCGACACCTGGAGTCCCTTCGACATCGTGGGTCATCTGATTCACGGTGAGAGCACCGACTGGATCGTCCGTACCGAGATCCTGCTCGCCCACGGCGAGAGCCAACCATTTATCCCGTTCGACCGCTTTGCCCAGTTCGAGGCCTCGCGTGGCAAGGCCCTTTCTGAGCTACTGGATACCTTCGCCGGGCTTCGGGCCGCGAATCTGATCCGGCTGGAGTCGCTCGGGCTCACCGCCGCCGACCTCGACCGGCGCGGCCGGCACCCGGAGCTGGGACCCTGCACCCTCGGAGAGCTGCTCGCCACCTGGGTGGCCCACGATCTGAGTCACATCGCCCAGATCGCCCGGGTGATGGGGCGACAGTACACCGCCGCCGTGGGACCGTGGGCCGCCTACCTGCCGATGTTGGACACCACTCGCCGGTGACCCAGCAGAATCCGTCGTCGCCCAGGTCGGAGGGCAGCGTCGCGTCAGCCATAAACTGGATGGGCTGCCTGACGCTGCTGCTCTTCTGGCTCCCGGTTATAGGCCCGT
>CAZASU010000074.1:0-2761 GCA_964487785.1 uncultured Gemmatimonadaceae bacterium
GGGGGCCTGCAAGAGGTAAAGCAATGCTGTACTCGCGGGAATTCATTGCCGAGCACGAGGTGCCTCGCGCCAGAGTACCGATGCTTCAGCATCTGGTGGATACCTACGCCTCCGAGACCAACAAGGTGGGCGCGGTCTGGAGCGAGCTGCCGGACGACCAGCTCGACTTCCGGCCACACCCCAGCAGCGGCTCGATCCGGCAGATCCTGAGGCACCAGATTCTCTCCGAGGCTCGCTTCTTCGCCGAGTTCATCGGACTCTCGGAACCGGCCGCCGAGTCGTTGCTGCCGCCGGGAGAGGCGCCGCCGGTGCAGGCATATATCGGCCGGGTCATCACCCTCGCTCGAGCCAGACTCGCCGCCTTGGCCGCAGGCGATGAGCAGTTCTGGCTGACCGAGGTGTCGTTCTTCGACGTCCGGCGGCAGCGCATCTGGGTTTTCTGGCGACGAGTGCTCCACACGGCGCATCACCGGGCCCAGGTCGGTGATTGCCTCCGGCTGCTCAACGCCCCGGTACCGCCGACCTACGGCCCCACCGCCGACGTCACCTGGGCCGGTGCCGACCCCACCGAGACTCTGGACGCGGTGCAGCGCGCCCAGCGATAATGCAGATCACTGGTGTTCATCTGTCCACGGCTTCGGAGAGAGGGATGACATGTCGGCTGACAAGCAGGGGGGTGCGCTCACGCCCGTGACGCCCGCGCGCGTCGCGGAAGAGCTCAGGAAGCTGAGCAGTCAGCGGAAGGACGGCACACTCGCCGCCGATGAATACGAGCACCGCTTCGCCCGCATGATCGGCGAGCTACGCGACCGGCGCATCGATGGCAGTCGCGCCGAAATTCTTGCCACGCTGACCCCTCTCATGAACGAGGGTATCATACCCACTGCGGACTGGCAGCGGCTCACCAAGCAGCTGGGCCTCGCGTGATCCTTCCACCCACCGAATGATTCCCCGCCGGAGCCTCGGCCTCGATGCCCCGCCGGTCTCCGCGGTGGGCTACGGCGGGATGCACCTCTCCATACAGGATCGCCCCACGGAGGCGCAGGCCATTCGAGTCATTCACGCCGCGTTGGATGCCGGCGTCACGCTCATCGACACCGCCGATGTTTACTGCCTCGACAATCAGGATATCGGCCACAACGAGCGGCTCATAGCGCGTGCCCTTGAGAGCTGGCAGGGCGATCGTGACCATGTCATCGTAGCGACCAAGGGTGGCGTAACGAGACCAGCGGGCCGCTGGGAGACCGATGGCCGGCCTGAGCATCTGCGAGCCGCCTGCGAGCGATCGCTCGAGGCACTGGGGGTCGAGCGCATCGACCTCTACCAGCTGCATGCTCCGGACCCGAAGGTCCCGCTGGCGGAAAGCGTGGGGGCCCTGGCCCAGCTCCAGCAGGAGGGAAAGATCCGCTGGGTCGGGCTCTCCAACGTGTCGGTGCCTCAGATCTGGGAGGCCGAGACGGTGGCTCGGGTGACCAGCGTGCAGAACCGCCTGAACCCGTTCTTTCGGGAGGCGCTGGCCGAGGGGGTGGTGGCGTACTGCGCCGAGCGAGGGATGGGCTTCCTCGCGTATAGCCCGACTGGAGGAGGGCGGCTCAACCATAAGTTGGCGGCGCACCCGGTACTTCAGCCGATGGCTGCCCGCCTGGGCGTCACCCCCCATGCCCTGGTGCTCGCGTGGGTGCTGGCGCGCTCACCGGCGGTGACGGTCATTCCCAGCGCGCGCACGGCCGAGCACGCGCTCGACAGCATCAGCGCCGCGGACCTCGATCTGAGCGAAGCCGATCTCTCCGCGATCACGGCCGCGGAGTTCTCTCGGGCGTAGCCTTTCCCGTCACGCCCACCGCATCAAGGTGGCGCCCGAGGTAAACCCCGCTCCTACCGCGGTAAACACCACCAGATCGCCCCGCTTGATCTTCCCCTCGCTAAGCGCACCGTCCAGCGCGAGCGGCAGCGTCGCGCCGGTGGTGTTGCCGTAACGGGCCAGCACCGACGCCACGCGCTCGTGGGGGACACCCAGCCGTTCGGCCGTTGCGTCCAGAATGCGCTGATTGGCCTGGTGAGGGACCACCATGGCTATGTCGGAGGGGCTGAGATTGTTTCGCTTGAGCAGGACCTGGACGCTCTCCACCATGGTGGTTACCGCGAACTTGAAGACCGCACGGCCGTTCTGCTTGAGAAAGTGCTGCCGTGCGGTCACGGTCGCGATGCTCGGCGGTAGGAGGCTCCCGCCGGCGGGCATCATCAGATCGTCGCGCCCGCTGCCATCGACCCGATGATAGAAATCCAGAATGCCATACCCCGGTTCGGCCCGTTCCAGCAGCGCCGCACCGGCGCCGTCGCCGAACAGCACCGCGGTGGTCCGATCGAGCGGATCGATGATCGAGCTCATGAGATCGGCGCCGACCACAACTACTCGCTCGTGGGCACCGCTGGCGACAAGTTGTGCCCCAGTGGTGAGCGCGTAGAGGAAGCCGGAACACGCGGCCGAGAGATCGAAGCCCCAGGCGCGCCGGAGGCCGAGCTGGTCCTGGATGAGGCAGGCCGTGGCGGGGAAGAGCATGTCCGGCGTGACCGTCGCGACGAGAAGCGCGTCGATGTCGTCGGGGCCCAGTCCGCGCTTTGCCATCAGCCGCCGCACCGCTTCCGCACCCATCTTGGACGTGGTCTCGCCCGGAGCGCCGACCCGCCGCTCCCGGATGCCGGTGCGCTGGACGATCCACTCGTCCGAGGTGTCGAGGCGGGTGGCGAGCTCGGCGTTGGT
>CAZASU010000074.1:2861-9956 GCA_964487785.1 uncultured Gemmatimonadaceae bacterium
GGCAGCGAGCTGGTCCGGGTGACGGTCAACAATGAGCCGTCGGCGGCAGCGGTTCCCGCCATTGTCGAGGGGCTCGATCGCCTGGGTATCGCGGTTCCGATCATCGGCGACTTCCACTACAACGGCCATTTGCTCCTCACCAAGTATCCCGACTGCGCGCGCGCGCTGGCGAAGTACCGCATCAATCCCGGCAATGTCGGCGGGAAGCGGCACGACGAGAACTTTCGCGCCATCATCGAGGTGGCGCTGGCTCACGACAAGCCGGTGCGGATCGGGGTCAACTGGGGTTCGTTGGACCAGAGCCTCCTCACCCGGCTGATGGACGTCAACGCCGGCCGGGCTGCCCCGCGGGACGCGCGTGATGTGGTCATGGAGGCAATGGTCGAGAGCGCCTTGCAGTCGGCGGCGCTGGCGGAAGCCACCGGGATGGGGCATGACCGAATCGTGCTCAGCGCCAAGGTCTCGGGAGTGCAGGACCTGATCGAGGTGTACCGCCTGCTGGCGGGGCGCTGCGACTATCCTCTCCACCTGGGCCTCACTGAAGCGGGACTCGGCAGCAAGGGCATCATCGCCAGCACCGCGGGTCTCAGCATTCTGCTGCAGGAGGGAATCGGCGATACGATCAGGGTTTCACTTACGCCTGCCCCCGGAGGCGATCGCACCGAGGAAGTGCGGGTGGCACAGCAGGTGCTTCAGTCCCTGGGTCTCAGGAGCTTCACGCCGCAGGTGACCAGCTGTCCCGGCTGCGGCCGCACCACCAGCACCTTCTTCCAGCAGATGGCTCAGGAGATCCAGGACTACCTCCGGGAGAAGATGCCGGTGTGGCGCAGTGAGCGGCCTGGGGTAGAGGACATGAAGGTGGCGGTCATGGGGTGCGTGGTAAACGGTCCGGGAGAGTCGAAGCATGCCGACATCGGGATCTCACTCCCGGGTACGGCCGAAGAGCCCAGGGCCCCGGTGTTCGTGGACGGCCGTCTGCTGGTCACACTGCGTGGTGAGGATATCGTGGCTGATTTCCTCGGGATACTCGACGATTACGTGGCGTCCCGGTATGGAGCCGTTGAATCGGCGGACAGGTCCTGAGGCCTCGTGCCGCTGCTGTCGCTAGGTGCGGGACTCGAAGCAACTCTGCGAGACCAACCTCTCCTGGCCCTGGTGGTCTTGTTTGGCGCCGGATTGGCCACGAGCCTGACTCCCTGTGTGTACCCCATGATTCCGATTACCGCCGGCATCCTCGGCGGTGCCAGGTCGGCCCGGCGCTCGCGGGCACGCACTCTGCTCCTGACGGCGGTCTACGTCCTGGGCCTGGCGCTGGTGTATGCCTCCCTCGGTCTGCTCGCGGGCCTGTCCGGCACCCTGTTCGGCTCGGTAAGCTCGAGCCCTTGGGCCCTGTTCCTCATGGGCAACCTGCTCCTGGTGTTCGGACTGGCCCTCCTGGACGTCTTTACCGTGAACGCGCCGGCCCGCCTCGCAGCGTGGGCCGGCCGCCTGGCCGGCGACTCCGTGGGCGGTGTCTTCGCGCTCGGAGCTACGTCGGGCCTCGTGGCAGCGCCGTGCGGCGCCCCGGCGTTCGCCGCGGTGCTGACCTTCGTGAGCACGACTGGGAGCGCGGTACTAGGCTTCCTGTACCTGTTCGTCTTCTCCATTGGTCTTACGGCGCTGCTGGTCGTCGTGGGCCTCTTCAGCGGCAGTCTGGCCGCACTCCCGCGGGCGGGGGAATGGACCCTCTGGATCAAGCGGGCCGGAGGACTGCTGCTACTGGCAGTGGCCGAGTACTACTTCGTCAGAATGGGAAGCGTATTATGAGAAAAACACTGGTGGCCGCTCTACTCGTCGCCGCAGTGCCCGCGGGTTCGCCTTTGGTGGCCCAGGAGTCGGGCATAGCCGTTGGGGCCGACGCACCGGTGGTCACGGTTCGCGACCTGGACGGCAAGGCGGTCGACCTGGGCCAGTATATTGGGAAGAAGCCGATTTTCCTCGAATTCTGGGCCACATGGTGCGAACTCTGCGAGGAGCTCTTGCCACGGGTCCGGGCGGCCAAGGCCGGCTATGGAGACCAGGTCGAGTTCTTTGGGGTGAACGTGACCGTCAATCAGTCTCGCGACCGAGTCCGGCGGTACCTGGAGAAGCATCAGCCCCCGTTCACAACCCTCTACGATGAGGAGGGAGTCAGTACCCGGGCGTACCAGGTGCCCGCCACCTCTTACGTCGTGATTGTGGACCGGTCAGGGAAAATTGCATACACGGGGAGTGGCGGCACCCAGGACTTCACCACCGTACTTCGCCGCATCACCCAGAACTGATTCTCCAACAGAACAGGACCGATTCTTCATGCGTGTACTCGTGCTCGGACTCACCGTCGGCGTATTGATGTTCACCGGTGTTCCTCTGGTTTCAGCTCAGAAGGATACCGCGAAAGGGGTCACGGTCGTCCTTATGGGCGGGCCGGACGTGGGCAAGCGCGCTCCAGACTTCTCCCTCCCATGGGCTAACCGAGAAGGGGTCGGTCCCGTCGAGTCGCCCTATCAGCTGGCCAGCGATCGGGGCAGGACCGTCGTGGTCGCTTTCTATCCCCGGGATTTCACCAAGGGGTGCACGGCCCAGCTCCAGACATTCGCCGAGCAGTATGACAGCCTCTTCGGGCCTGACGTCACCCTCGTAGGCATCAGCACCGACTCGGTCACGACCCATAGCCGCTTTGCGGCCAGTCTTAATCTGCCGTTCCGCTTGCTGAGCGACCCGGAGCAACGGGTCTCGAAGCAGTACGCCAGCAAAGACTCCGGCGGCTATAACCGCCGGACGGTGTACGTGATCGGCCCGGATGGACGGGTCAAGTACCGGAACATGAAGTTCAACGCGCTCGATCCCAAGGCCTATTCCGAGCTGCGCACCGCCGTCAGGGCCATTCGCGGCAGCTGATACAGGTGTTCCCGAGTTTGGTGGAGTCCCGGATGATGCTGGGCTTGGCTGTGGCCGCCTGGGGCGGCGCCGCGGCGCCCCTGGTCGGGCAGGCGCGCCCGGACGGTCGGGAAGGGCCGGTGTGGATCCTCGAGGGCCTCCGCACCGGCCAGTGCGTGCGCTTCCTCGTCGACCCCACCGTGGCCCGGCGAGCCCTCAGTGACGGTGCGCGCCTCCTGCCAGCCGAGCGGGATGAGAGCCTGCATCCCGCTCTGCGCAGTGTCATCGATGGACAACCCGAGTTTGCCACCTGGATTCCCTCGTCTCTGTGTCTCTACTACGGAGACGCGCTCAACCTCGGCGGACGACGCTTCGGGGGGAAGGACCCGCGCAAGCGGCAGATGATCGGCCTGTGGGCCGTCGCGGCCTCGGAGCAGGGAAGCGGGGCCCGGCGAGACGTCTTGCTTGATTTCTTCGGCGTTGGGGGTGGACTGGTTCAGGGCGCCGGCAACGCGAAGGTGAAGCTCAGCGAGGCGCAGTCGGCAGTGTCGAAAGTATCAGGCACCGACAACGACCTCTACGATGTGAAGATTGGGAAAACGCGGCTGACGTGGACCGGCCGCGTCGTGGGCGATAGTACCAGGGTCGAGCAGCCGATCCAGGAGTCCTGGTTGGGGAAAGGCCCCAGCGGGATGGTCTGGCGGGTCCACGCCACTTTCAAGCCGGAGTGGAGCAGACCGCTGGTCGGCGTGTTGAGCGTTGAGGGGAAGGACGATCTGGCCAAGGCTCTCAAAGCCTCTCCCATCCGCTTCGTTGGACCACGGTACTACGGCGGCAGAGGCGAGCTGCGGTTTTCTCGCTGAGCGGCCTTTCAAACCGACCCACCAGATCCCCCCACCAGATCCCTCCCCGCGCGATTCGCTTACCACACCTCATTTGGTCTCTAACGCAGCGGTCTTTTCGCTGCTGACTGCGGGTCTCTCCTCCTGAACCGTTCAGCATGTCTTGCGATCGGGCCGGCCATTCTCACAGGTAACTTTTCCCGAATTTATTTGGCCTCCAACACCAGTTTTCCACCGCATTCGTGGGGAAGGGGCTCGGTGCCAAAACGGGCATGTCGAAGATGTTCATAATTCTATTGTCTGCATAATTACTGGGCCACAAGCGACACTGTCGCCTTCTTCATACGGGCGTTTTCATCTAACATATAAGTGGTTATCTATCAGTACTATGCAGGTTTCCTATAAAGTAACTTATGCTAACCTGGTAAAGTATTTTATGAGCTTTTACACTCAAATAAGATATGCACTTCCCCGGCTTTTCCACATGTGGAAACCTACCCTATCGGCTGACCCCACCCGGTTTTCACCCAAAGATTCCACGCTCGCTCCCCCTATCTCCGCCATGGCTGATACGCGATCACCCGGAAGCGGGCTCCTCCGAGCCCGCCGGGTACTCACAATCGTCGGCGGCGAAACAGTGATGCGAGCGTGACCCGCTCCCATTAGACTCCTGCCATGTCCCGCAGCGCTATACGTCGCACTAAAATCGTGGCCACCCTTGGTCCGGCCTGGGAGCAGCCGGCGCGGATGACCGCCTTGCTGGACGCCGGGGTGGACGTGGTTCGCATCAACGCGTCACACGGAACGCCCGAGATTCGCACCCGTTGGATCGGCCAGCTTCGAACTGTTATGGCCTCACGGCGCGCGGCGGCAGCGGTCCTGCTCGACCTGCAGGGTCCCCGCATCCGGGTGGGCAATCTTACGGAACCGATCCGGCTCGAGGCGGGACAGCGGGTCGTGTTCGCGCCGGAGAGCGTCGCCCGGCCGGGAGAGGTTCCCACTACGTATGAGGACCTGTCCAAGGACGTGCGGGTCGGCGCCCGGATTCTCCTCGACGACGGCCTGCTCTCCCTGGAGGTCCGGGGCGTACGCGATGAGCGGGTCGAGGCGGTGGTTCACTACGGCGGCGACCTCAAGGCCCACAAGGGCATGAATCTCCCGGGCATCGAGGTGAGTGCGCCGGCGTTGACCGAGAAGGACATGGAGGACGTCAAGCAGGCGGTGGCGCTGGGCGTCGACTACATCGCGCTCTCTTTTGTCCGCCGGCCGGAGGACATGGAACAGCTGCGCGCCCTGGTGCCTCGAGGGATCAAGCTGATCGCCAAGATCGAGAAGGACACCGCCCTCAAGAATCTGTGCGGGATTCTGGATGCATCAGACGCCATCATGGTGGCCCGCGGGGATCTCGGCGTGGAGCTCCCGTTCGAGGAAGTTCCCTTGATCCAGAAGAAGATCATCCGCGAGGCGAGCCTGCACGGGAAGCCGGTAATCACCGCCACCCAGATGCTCGAGTCGATGGTCCACGCTCCCCGTCCCACCCGGGCGGAAACGTCGGACGTGGCCAACGCCATCCTCGACGGAACCGACGCCGTGATGCTCTCGGCGGAGACTGCGGTGGGCGACTATCCGCTGGAGGCGGTGCAGGCCATGGACCGGATCGCCCGGGAGATGGAGAGCCAGCGCCAGTCCCGCGGGGCAACCATCGACGTGGCACTCGGCCGACGCTCCGCCGGGGACGACGCGCTCACCCACCCCCGCTCGCCCCAATCCGGGCCCATCAGGACCGAGGACGCCATCGCGGTCGCGGTGTGCGCGGCTGCCGAGATGCTTTCGGCCCCGCTCATCGTCTGCTTCACCAGCAGCGGCTTCACCGCCCGAAAGGTGGCAACCTGCCGTCCCACCGTGCCGGTGTTCGCCTGCACCCCGGAACCGGAAACCTTTCGCCAGCTCGCGCTGGTGTGGGGGGTGACCCCGGCGCTCACCGAGCACTCGACCAACTATGACA
The DNA here is from genome assembly GCA_964487785.1 of uncultured Gemmatimonadaceae bacterium. Taxonomy (GTDB): domain Bacteria; phylum Gemmatimonadota; class Gemmatimonadetes; order Gemmatimonadales; family GWC2-71-9; genus CAVVWJ01. The sequence continues at coordinate 8,607 of CAZASU010000074.1, forward strand.
CCATGCTCGCCGTGGCGCGCCAGCAGATTCTCGAGCGTCAGCTGGCCCAGCCCGGGGAGCGGCTGGTGGTAACCGCTGGGGTGCCGTTCGACATGCCCGGTACTACCAACCTCCTCAAGGTCGAAGCAGTTTAGGGGATGCGCCTCACGTTCCTGGGCACGGGCACGTCGTTCGGCGTGCCCCAGATCGGGTGTGACTGCGCGGTCTGTCGCTCGACCGACCCGCGAGACAAGCGCACCCGTTCTGGTGCCATCCTCGAGGCCGCCGGATCCACGATCCTGATCGACACGCCTCCCGAGCTCAGATTGCAGCTGATCGCCGGTGGGTTCTCCCGGGTCGACGCTGTGGTCTACACCCACGAGCACGCCGACCACGTCAACGGCATCGACGACCTCCGGATCTTCTCGGTTCGCCAGCGCCGGCCGCTGCCGATCTACGGACCGCCCGAAACGCTGGATCGGGTGCGGGCGTCGTTCAACTACATCTTCGATGAGGCGGTCCGTCCCTACGAGGGGACCTCGAAGCCCCGGCTCACCTTGCATCCCACCGAGCCCGGCCGGCCGGTGACCCTGGCCGGAGTCGAGGTCCTTCCGCTCGCCTTCCAGCATGGTCATCTGCGAGTGTTCGGGTACCGCTTCGGCAGCCTGGCCTACATCACCGATGTCAAGGCGATTCCGGAGCCGGCGTTCGACCAGCTTCGCAACCTCGACGTGCTGGTGCTCAATGCCCTCTGGTGGCGTCCGCATCCGACTCATCTGAGCATCTCCGAGGCGGTGGACACCGCTCAGGCGCTGGGCGCACGCCGCACCTATCTGACGCACCTGACGCACGAAACCGGGCATGCGGAGCTGGCGGCAAGGCTTCCGCCGGGAGTCTTCCCCGCGCACGATGGCCTTACGGTGGAGGTGGTGTGATCAAGCTTCGCTATGGACGAATGTTTGGCGACGCGCTCGACGGCGAACATGGTCTCGATCGCGCGCGGCTGGGGGAGCTCGCCATCCGCTTCGCTGCCATTCAGGCGGACGTGGGTGGCCGCCGTGCGGCGGGTGAATACGGGTTCTATGGACTGGTGGATCAGGCCGCCACGGTACGTCAAATCCAGGCCTTCGCCGAGGGGGTGGGGCAGGCGTACGACCACGTGCTGGTGCTGGGGATCGGCGGATCGGCCCTGGGCACGAAGGCCTTGCTCAATGCCCTTCGGCGGCCGGCGTGGAACGAGTGGGACGATGAGGGCCGGGAATTCTTTCCCCGGCTCACCATCCTGGAGAACGTCGATCCCACCACGGTCGCTGCCGCACTCGAACGAATTGACCCACGGCGGGTGCTGGTCAACGTGATCAGCAAGTCAGG
>CAZASU010000075.1:0-1624 GCA_964487785.1 uncultured Gemmatimonadaceae bacterium
ACCGGCCGCACCATGGAGGAGATCAACGATTGATGGCCAGGCGCACCCGCTGACTTCGCACTCCATCGGAAACGTCCAGGTCGAGCTCGCCTTTCGCTGTCCGCACCAGTGCCGAGCCACCCCGGGCGAACGAGAGTATTTCGCCGGTGTCCAGGTCCCGAACTATGATCATCGGATACGCTGCTGCATTCCACTGCAGCGAGACATTCTCTCCCTCCCGGCGAGCAACGATCGACTGCGAGGCCGGCCCCGCCCTGAGCTGAGCCAACGTCGGCGATCTGGCAGTGCCACCAGTGGGCCCTTGGAGTCTCAGACTGCCAAGGCGAGCCGCGCGAGTCTGGTCCAGCGGAACCGCGAACGCGAAATGCCCGCTGCCGGCCGGTTGGTCTTCCATAGCCGCAACATCGAACGACAGGGTGAAGAGCCGGGACCCATCCACTCCCGTCGCAGAGACGGAGTAGGGGCCTGGACGGCTCGGCAGGTTCGGCCGGGTGATGATCTCAAATGCCGGCTCGAGCACCGGCCGTCCGTTCACGATGCGACCCCAGACCAGCAGAGCCGGCTGCGGTACCGCTGAAGCGACGGCGGATCCGGGATTCGCCTGGCGGAAATCCATGACAGCTCGGTAGGTGTAATCGCTGAGCCATGGCGAAGGCTCCACACAGTAACCCATGATATCCGGCACCGAGGGGGCCTTGAGGCTCCCGGCAGTGACATCGAACCCGAATACACCGATCTTGCCGCCCGAGTAGAGGCCGGTCGAAGGGTAGACCTCATCAACCGTGCCGGCTGGAGGAGGACCGCAAGGCGAATGCCTTCGACCCCAAGTGTGACCCATCTCGTGGGCAACCACGCGGCTTGCATCCGCCGGATCATCCCATCCCACTGCCGTGGGTACGCCCTGGAAGGCGAGACCTACCAGGCCGGCGTTCCGCCCATATGAGAGGTTTACGACTCCGAAGTACGTGCGGTTTGATCCTTCCGCAACCCGAAGTCCATCGAGGTCGCTCACCAGCTGACTCCACCCATCCCCCGTGCCTCCCCCGGGAAGGAGAGGAGCGCTGGCGGTAAACCCAGTCGAATGGACATCTATCTCGACTGCGTTCAGAGGGTGCATCCGGCGCGCCAGAGCCATGAGCTGGGTGGGATTGGAGACATTCCCCGCCGGGTTTGATCCTTGCTGAACCGAGACGAAACGGATTCTGGCGGTCGGCACCGACCGGACAGTCAGCGCCCTTGTGCTTTCGTTGTCACTTTCGTTGCTCTCGGCAATCGCATCACCTGGATCCACCGTTGCCTCGACCGAGAGCCCGGGCCGAATCAGCGCGGCTTCCACCGGCAGGTTCCACGAACTTCCCAACGTTCCCTCCTGGACCGAGGTCGGCGTGGACCCGCCGGGGGCGTTGATGATTCGCTCGATCGGTGAGGAGGATCCGTTGCGGAAGACCACCCGCACGGTCGGCGTCGCGCTATTGCCGGCCTCGTTGGCGAGCACGAACACCCGGAGAAATCCCGCCCGCCCTGCCACCAGAGGAACGGTGGCGTTGGCTGTGAGCGTCTGCGTGCTCTGGGTGAGATAGAAACCCTGGATACGCAAGTTGAGTGTCGGCGCAGCGGGACCGGT
>CAZASU010000075.1:1724-9894 GCA_964487785.1 uncultured Gemmatimonadaceae bacterium
AGGCTAGCCGTTGCCCCCGACAGCACGCTCACCGATTGCGGGTTCTGTCCACCGACCCCGCAGTTCCCGGCGATTCCGGACAGCGCGACCGTGTGTGGACCATCGGCTATTCCATCGACCGTGAGGGTCGCGTTCAAGCCGATCGGCTGCGCCGCCTGCCCGTCGATTGAGATGCTGTAGCCGTCAGGATCGATCTCGCCACCGGCCGTGGTGCTGGTTGTGGTCACCACCTGAATCGATCCCGCTGCGGACGAGCAGGTGATCTCGAAGGCCAGGGTAGCCGTTGCCCCGGACGCCACGCTCACCGATTGCGGGTTCGGCCCGCCGACCGCGCAGTTCCCGGCCACTCCGGTCAGCTCGACCGTGTGTTGGCCATCGGCGATTCGATCGACGGTGAGGGTGGCGTTTGAGCCGAGCGGCTGAGCCGCCTGCCCGTCGATTGAAATGCTGTAGCCGTCAGGATCGATCTCGACACCAGTCGTGGCGGTGGTGATCCTCAGCGGGGGCAGAACGACATCCGTGCCGCCATCTCCGCCGCAGGCAAGCCCGGCGAGAGGCGCAGCCCAGAGGAGAAGCTTCCTGAGGTGCAGAGGAACGGCAGGATACATCGTGCGGCCTCCAAGGCGGCGCGGCATCGTCGCAGAGACGACGAGAGAATACGGTGCAGCGACAGTGGGGCTATGCCCGGGCGGGGGGGACGGTCCGGGCAGGTGTGCAGAGCCCTGAGTATAAGTACCTGGGTCCCACGGCGGCACCCTCCCAGGGGCCTTCCTCGTTTAAGCTTCGTGTATGTCCCTCATCGAGCTGTTTCGTCGCCAGATCGCCTCCCTGTCGTTGCCGCCCGGCCGGGCGCTCGTGGCCGTGTCCGGAGGGCCGGATTCGGTGGCGTTGCTGGACTTGCTGGTCCAGAGCCGGGACGCCCATGGATTCGACCTGGTGGTCGCCCACGTGGACCACGGCATCCACCCCGACAGCGGCCGGGTCGCTGAGCAGGTCAGGGCGCTCGCCATGTCCTACGGGCTGACAGCAGAGATCGGGCGGCTCGAGCTCGGTCCGGAAGCGGGTGAGACGGCGGCCCGGGCGGGGCGCTACGCCTGGCTCGAGGGGGCACGACTCCGCTCGGGAGCCGGCGTCATTTTCACGGCCCACCACGCGGATGACCAGGTCGAGACCGTGCTGATGCGGGTACTCGCAGGCTCGGGGCCTGCAGGTCTGACCGGCATGGCATCGGTACGCGGGGAGGTGGTTCGTCCGCTCCTCTCATTCCCCCGGGCCGAGCTGCGGGGCCATCTGGAGGAAACCGGACTGCAATCCTGGGACGATCCGGCCAACTCGGACCACCGGCATTTCCGTTCCTGGGTTCGCACCGAGCTGCTCCCGATGCTTCGCCGGCGGCTCCCCGATGTGGACTCGAAGATCCAACGAGTCTCCAGCCAGGCCGGACGCGACCGCGCCGCCTGGGACTCGGTTCTGGATGCCCTGCCGGACCTCGATATAGTCGCTGACAGCGAAGGGATTTCCGTTGCTGCCCCGTCCCTCGGCGGCTATGATTCACCGCTGGCCCAGGCGGTCATTCTCGCAGCGGCCCGCCGGGCAGGTTGCCAGTTAGGCCCCGCTCGCGTCGGCCGGGTTCTCGCGCTGGTGAAGAGCGGTGAGAGCGGCTCGAGAGTGCCGCTGGGCGGCGCGTGGACCGCCGAGCTTGTGTTCGGCCGCCTGCGCATCGGGCGCAACGTTCAGATGCCAGAGCTGTCGGCATGGGTGCTCGAAGGCCAGAGCGGTCGAGGGAGCTGGGGCCGCTGGAGCCTTCGCTGGGCGCTTGCTACGGTTCCGGATCGCCAGGAGCGGACCGGCATGAGCGCCTGGTTCACCCTCGATCCGCTGACGGTCCGGGGCTGGTCTCCGGGTGAGAAGCTGAAGCCACTGGGAGGCACCGGACGGCGGCTGGTGGTGCGCTGCTTTCAGGAGGTGCGGGTGCCACGAAGCCGGCGGGTGTCCTGGCCGGTGTTGGCGCAGGATCAGGCGATCATCTGGATTCCGGGCGTCTGCCGCTCCGATGCCCTCGTCGCGGCCGGTGGAACGGAGGCGCTGCGCGTCGATGCTGAGTACCCCTGAGGTACTGCGCCGGACCGGAGGTCGGCCGGTCAAATCGATCGTGTTCGACGAGCAGACGATCGCCGCGAAGGTCCAAACGTTGGCCGACGAGATCACCCGGGCATACCCGGACGGCGAGCTGGTAATCCTCGGGCTCCTCAAGGGCAGCTTCATCTTTCTCAGCGACCTCGTTCGCAAGATCGAGCGGCCCATTCAGGTTGATTTCCTCGTGGCCAGCTCCTACGGGGAGGGCAAGGTGTCGAGCGGCGCGGTTCGCCTGCTCTACGACCCGGAAACCCGGCTCGAAGGCAAACATATCCTTCTCGTCGAGGATATTATTGATACTGGCAAGACGCTGCAGCGCCTGATGGTGCTGCTGGCCGCGCGGCAGCCGCGGAGTCTCGCGATCTGCGCGCTACTCGACAAGCAACTGGCGTCCGAGCCGCGCCCGGAGCTCCGTTTTGTGGGGTTTCGGGCGCCACCGGCCTTCCTGGTCGGATATGGGCTCGACCACGCCGAGAATTTTCGTCACCTCCCGTTCATTGCGGACTTGGAATAAATGGCAGACCGAAACTCGCCTCGATCCCCTCGCACCAACTGGGGAAATTTCAGCAAGAACCTGGCTCTCTGGCTGGTGGTGGGCCTGCTGGCGCTCGCCCTGTTCCAGATGATGAGCCGGCAGCGCAACCCGACCCAGGAATTCTCCTACACCGAATTCAGCAAGCAGCTCGACCAGGGCAATGTGGCTCGGGTCGAAGTGTTCGACGGCAAGCGGCTGGAGGGAGACTTCCGCAACCCGGTGACCCAGGAAGGCCGGAGTGCCAAGAGCTTCCAGGTGCTGCTGCCGGTAGGCAACAGCGAGGTGTTCCTCAAGCGGCTCGAAGATGCCAATGTCCCCATTCTGGCCAAGGAGCCCAAGGGCGGGATCACCGCCATCATCATTGCCGCGCTTCCCTGGATCGTGATACTGGGGCTTTGGTTCTTCCTACTGCGCCAGCTTCAGGCCGGTGGAAGCCGCGCCTTCGCCTTCGGTAAGTCCAAGGCCAAGCTCCTGGCCGGCGACACGCCCAAGGTGACCTTCGCCGACGTGGCCGGGGCCGACGAAGCCAAGGTCGAGCTCCAGGAGATCATCGAGTTCCTGAAGGACCCCCAGAAGTTCACTCGGCTCGGTGGCCGGCTCCCGAAGGGGGCGTTGCTGATAGGTCCGCCGGGAACCGGCAAGACGCTCCTGGCCAAGGCCGTTGCCGGCGAGGCGGGCCGGCCATTCTTCTCGATGTCGGGATCCGACTTCGTGGAAATGTTCGTGGGTGTGGGTGCCAGCCGGGTGCGTGACCTCTTCGAGCAGGGCAAGTCGCATGCGCCCTGTATCATCTTCATCGACGAGATCGATGCCGTAGGGCGCCATCGCGGCGCCGGTCTCGGCGGCGGGCACGACGAGCGGGAGCAGACCCTGAACCAGTTACTGGTCGAGATGGATGGGTTCGAGTCCAACGACGGCGTCATCCTGGTAGCGGCCACCAACCGCCCGGACGTGCTCGATCCGGCGCTGCTTCGCCCGGGCCGTTTCGACCGCACGATCGTGGTCGATGCGCCGGACGTGCGGGGGAGGGAAGGCATCCTCCGGGTTCACACCCGGAAGATTCCACTCGCGGGCGACGTTCGGCTCGACGTGATCGCCAAGGGCACGCCGGGGATGGCGGGGGCCGATCTGGCCAACCTGGTCAACGAGGCGGCAGTGCTCGCGGCCCGGCGCAACAAAACCCTGGTGGAGATGGCGGACTTCGAAGACGCCAAGGACAAGGTCATGCTCGGCGTCGAGCGCAGGAGTCTGGTGCTCACCGAAGAGGAGCGCACCTTGACGGCCTATCACGAGGCGGGCCACGCCATCGTGGCCATCAAGATCCCAGGGAGTGATCCTATCCATAAGGTCACCATCGTGCCGCGCGGGCGCGCCCTGGGTCTCACCGCCTCGATTCCGGAGGTGGACCGTCATAATTACAGCAAGGATTGGCTCATTGGCAGCCTGGCCATGTTCTTCGGCGGGCGGGTGGCGGAGGAGCTGGTCTTCGGCCCGGACAAGATCACCACCGGGGCGGGGAACGACATCGAGCGCGCAACTGGCCTGGCCCGGAGGATGGTCACCCAATTCGGCATGAGCGAGCTCATCGGCCCGCTTGCCGTCGGCGACAAAGAGCAGGAAATCTTCCTCGGCCGCGAGTTTGCCCAGCGGCGGGAAATCTCCGAGCGCACCGCGCAGATGGTGGATGGCGAGGTCAAGCGTCTGATCGACGAGGCCTACGCCCGCGCCAGCAGTATTCTGGGCGCCAATCGTGAGCTGCTCGATCGCATCGCTCAGGCGCTGCTCGATCGCGAGACCATCGATCGGGAGGACCTGGACCGGCTGGCGAAGAATCAGCCGCTTCCGCCCCGCACCACCTTGCCTCCGGCGGAGCCCAGCGCCGCGCCGACCGGGCAGGCAGCCAAGCCGGGCGCAGTTCCGGCCCGTGCCCCGATTCTAGGAGCGCCTCCGGCCGAACCTGCCGGCGCGTGAATGTCACGCCGCTGGCGCTTCACTCACCTCGGGCGGTGCGTGACGCGCTCCGCTCCCACGGCTGGGAGGAAGCGCTGGCGGACACCGCCGCCGAAGGAATCCACAACTCGGCATTTCACCTTACCGGACTGGACCAGAGCGCACTCGAGGCTCTGGTCCCGTTCGCAGGTGGCTTGGGCCTCGAGGTGCTCACCGGGGAGAACTGGGCGATCCTGGCGGGCAGCCGGTCACGGCTCAGTGCACTGGCGCGCCCGTGGACGGTTCCCGAGCCCCTCGCGCAGATCGCGGTAGGAATCGGGATGGCGTTGCCGCCTGCCGCAGCCGCCACGTGGCAGACGGCCCGCGGCTCGGTGTTTCTCGATCGCCCGGTTCTGGTAGGGATCCTCAATGTCACGCCCGACAGCTTCAGCGACGGGGGCCGCTTCGCCGGAATCGAAGCGGCCCTCGCGCACGCAGAGCAGTTGGTCGCCGCCGGCGCAACCATCCTCGATGTGGGTGGCGAGTCCACCCGGCCCGGCCGAACCGAGGACGTGCCGGTGGAGGAAGAGCTGCGCCGGGTGGTGCCGGTCGTGGAGGAGATCGCACGGAGATATCCGGATCTGGTCGTCTCCATCGACACGGTGAAGGCCAGGGTGGCCCGCGCGGCCCTGGATGCCGGAGCGGCGGCGGTGAACGATGTCTCCGCGCTCCGGCTGGATCCTGACATGGGTGCCACGGTCGCGGCCGCGAAGGCGGGCGTCATCCTGATGCACTCGCGCGGCTCCATTCTCGAAGTCTCGTCCTACCGCCACGCGGATTACGGTGGCGACGTGGTTGGAGGCGTGCTGGCCGAACTGCGAAGGTCGCTGGAGCTGGCGGCCGGAGCCGGGATCGGCCCCGACTCGACCGTCATCGACCCCGGGTTCGGTTTCTCGAAAACGGCCGAGCAGAATCTGCTTCTCTTCGATCAGCTGCCGGCCCTCCAGGCGCTGGGGCGGCCGGTGCTGGTTGGACCATCGCGCAAGCGTTTCCTCGGGACGGTCACCGGCGCCCCGGTGGAGGAGCGGGACCGGGCCACGGCCACGGCTTGTGCGCTGGCGTACGAGCGTGGGGCCCGGCTCTTCCGGGTGCACGACGTCGTAGGAGCGCGCAAAGCGCTCGCCCTGGCACATGCCATAGGAACTGGGTAGTGGTAACCACTCCGAACGGTTTGTCCGCCCGTCCGCCTTACCGCCCTGCCGTTGGTGTCACCGCGCTGGTGCTGACGGTCTTCGTCCTCACCCTTGCTCCGACCGTCACCTTCTGGGATGCCGGTGAGTTCATAGCGGCCACCAGGACTCTGGGGATTCCGCACCCGCCGGGTACTCCACTCTTCGTCATGATCGCTCACGTCTGGGCGATGCTGCTCCCCATCGGCGAATACGCGGTCCGAACCAACCTCCTCAGCGCGGTGCTGAGCGCCGCGGCTGCGGGCCTGTTCTTCCTCGTGACTCACGAGTCGATTCGGCTGTTGACCGACGGCCTCCAGGGTCGGACGGCACGACTGCTGTCCCTGGGCGGCGCGGCGTCGGCCGCGATGCTGGGCGCCTTCACCTTTACCAACTGGCAGAACTCGAACGAGACCGAGGTCTACACCGTCGCCACGTTCACTATCGCCGCCATCAGCTGGCTGCTGCACCTCTGGCGACGGGAGCGTGGAACCAACCGTGCGCCTCGGATACTGCTGTTGATCGTGTATCTGGCGGGGATCTCCATCGGCAACCACCTGCTGGCGCTCCTGGCCGGACCCGCCGTCGTGATGTTCGTGGCCACCACGCTGCGGAGCACACCGGCACGGGATTCGGCTCAGGGAAGAGCGGAATGGGCCCAGCTCGCTGTGGTCGCCGGAGTCTGGGCCTTGCTTATCGGTACCGGCCTCGGCAGCACAGGGCTGATTTTGATCGGGAGCCTCTGCTTCGTCGCCGCCGCCGTCTACGCCCTGCTGGGGCGAGCTGGGAGCTTCGCGGCGCTCAGCCTGTTCATCGCCTGCATCGCCGTGACGCCGTACCTCTACATCTTCATCAGATCGGCCCAGAATCCGCCGATCAACGAGGCCGCACCCGCGGTCTACGACCTGGCTCGCCGTTTTGACGCCCTGCTCGATGTGATCCGCCGTGCCCAGTATCCGCCCCGCACACCGCTGGATGATCCCACTGTGCCGCACGGTCCGGACAACCCGGGCCGGACCCTTGGTCTGCTGGCGATCCAGTTCGGGGACTACATCGAGTATTTCACCTGGCAGTGGGCCAAGTCGCTCAGCAGATGGCTCCAAGTCCCCATGGCCCTGATCTTTGTCGGTCTCGGCCTGCGCGGCTCGTTCGCCCAGCGACGGGCCGACCCTTCCGCCTGGTGGCTCCTGTTTGCGCTGTTCATCGTCACCGGGGTCGGCCTCGTGGTCTACATGAACTTCAGGCCCGGGTTCGGACGCTGGTTCGACTTGTACCCGGCCGGAAGCAACCACGAAGTCCGGGAGCGGGACTACTTCTTCGTCGTGAGCTTCATCGTGTGGGGACTCTGGGCCGGGATGGGGCTGGTCGTCCTTGCCCGCGGGCTGATGGAGCGCGCGGGGGCGCTGCGCCGACTGGCGCCGGCTGCGTTCATGTTTGCCGCTGTTCCGCTGGCGCTGAATTGGTCGGCCGCCTCGAGGCGCCACGGTCCCGATGCCACGTTGGCCGCGGACTTCGCCTACGACCTGCTGAACACCGTGCCGCCCTATGGAATACTCTTCACCTACGGCGACAACGACACGTTCCCTCTCTGGTGGGCTCAGGAAGTAGCGGGAATCCGGCAGGATGTGACCGTGGTCTGCCTGGCGCTGGCCAACACCGATTGGTACATGCGCCAGCTACGCGACGCTAAAGTGCGTCCCGTCGACCAGACTACGCTCCCCCCCCTCTGGCAGGGCGCCGTCAAACCGCCGCCTGACTGGCCGCTGCACACCATGTCCGACTCGGCGATAGCCACCGCCATGATGGGATACGGGGTCTCGCAGACTCAGGATCTCAAGCTGGGGCCGCTCACCCGCAGGCTCGAAACGGGAAGCTACCTCCTGCCCAACGAGATCCTCACGCTCAGCGTGGTGCAGCAGAACGTGGGACGGCGGCCCATCGTGTGGGCCATCACCGCCGGGCGCGAGTTTGCAGGGCTGGGCGAGTACGTGCTTCAGCAGGCCCTTGGCTTCTCGCTGCAGACCGGCAAGCCCGACACCGTCTCGCCCTCGCTCGATCTTCGCCGTCTTGCCGGCGCCCCGCTCGACCTTCCTCTGACGGAACGGCTGGTCTGGGAGACCTATCGCTACGCCGGACTGCTCGAGGGCGATGTCACCAGGCTGGAGAGCACCAGCGCCAGCATAGCCGCTACCCTGTCCTTCCCATTCGTCCAGCTCGCCTATGCATTCAGCGACCGTGGGCAGGTCGAGAAGATGCAGCGGGCCCTGGACTACGCGCTGAAACTCTCCCCCAATCCCGCCCTCCGTGCCGCCCTGACCGAATTGAGGATCCGGGGGATCGA
>CAZASU010000076.1:0-9649 GCA_964487785.1 uncultured Gemmatimonadaceae bacterium
CTTTCGCCATTGGTGTGATCCTTAATCTGGCATTCGTGGCGGTCGAGATTATCTATGGGATCAAGGCTAATTCCCTCGCCCTGATCGCGGACGCCGGACACAACCTGAGTGACGTTCTTGGGCTTCTACTCGCGTGGGGGGCGACTGTCCTGGCGCGCCGCCTTCCGACTGCTCGACGCACCTACGGAATGCGGCGCTCCTCGATCCTGGCAGCCCTTGCAAATGCCGTGCTGCTGCTGGTGGCAATCGGTGCGATCGCCTGGGAGGCTGTCCAGCGCTTCTCCGAGCCGGCTCCGGTCAGCGCGCGCGTGGTCATCTGGGTGGCGTCGGTGGGGACCGCCATCAACGCCGCCACCGCGCTGTTTTTTTGGGCTGGGCGGAAGAGTGATCTGAACATCAAGGGGGCATATCTCCATATGGCAGCCGATGCGGCTGTCTCTGCCGGCGTGGTCCTGGCTGGTCTCGCCATTGCCATGACCGGGTGGCTCTGGCTGGATCCTGCTATCAGTCTCATGATCGTCGTAGTGATTTTCGTCGGTACCTGGGGACTGCTGCGTGCCTCGTTCAACCTCGCGATGGACGCCGTCCCCGAGGGCGTCGATCCTGGTGCGGTGCAGAGCTATTTGGCCGGCCTGCCTGGCATTACCGAAGTGCACGACCTTCATATCTGGGGAATGAGCACGACCGAAGTCGCACTGACGGCGCACCTGGTCAGGCCAGATGCGGAGACCGAGGATGGGTTCCTGGTGACGACCTGTCGCGAGCTCCACGACCGCTTCGGAATCGAACATGCCACGCTCCAGATCGAGCGCGGGAGCGGTGCTCCGGCGTGTGACCTCGCGCCTCCGGAAGTGGTGTAGTGCTCGCATGAGTCTTTCCACGCTCACGATCACATGAGGAGTGTTGCGGCCACGTGAGCATCGCGAGTGCAGCCAGGCCTTCTCCGTGGCAGAGTCTGTTCGCCTGGCGGACCTACGCCTCGGGTTTGCTCTGGGGAGCTGGCCTCCTCGTCAGCCAATTGACCGACGGGGCGGATCACGTCGGCTGGCTGGCGATTCGCTCGGATGCAGCGGGACTGCTCTACATGGCGTCGGCGCTCGTCGGGGGCGCCAACTTCTTCCCGGCTGGGCTCCGGGCTGCGCGATCGCTCCGGCTGGACATGAACTTTCTCATGTCGGCCGCTCTCCTCGCCGCGCTTCTCATCGGTGAAGCCTTTGAGGCGGCAACGCTCGCGTCCCTTTTCTCCTTCGCGGAGCTCTTGGAGCGCTATTCGGTAGACCGGGGACGTCGCTCTATAGCCCGCCTTCTGGAGCTGGCTCCTGAAACGGCCGACCGGCTGGAACCGGATGGCATGGTGTCGACAGTATCCGTCACTCAACTTCGGGTGCATGACCGGGTGCGAATCCGGCCAGGGGACAAAGTCCCCACGGACGGGCATGTAATCACCGGTGCTTCCTCAGTGAACGAGGCCACCATCACCGGCGAGTCACTGCCGCGCTCCAAGATGCCTGGTGATCCCGTGTTCGCCGGCACTCTCAATCTCGAGGGGTCAGTGGACGTCCTGGTCACTGCCGATGCGGCGCACAGCACGCTCGCGCGGATCGTGGAGTTGATCCGCCAGGCTGAGGGACGGCGCGCTCCGATTGAGGAATTCGTAAAACGATTTGCCCGGGTGTACACCCCAGTAGTGACGCTTCTGGCTGTGCTGGTGATGTTCGTGCCGCCCCTGGTCACCGGCACCTCATTCATCGAGTGGTTTGTACGTGGTATTACCCTGCTCGTAATCGCCTGTCCTTGCGCGCTGGTGATCGCGACGCCGGTCACGGTGGTGAGCGCCCTCACCAGTGCGGCTCGGAATGGTGTGCTCATCAAGGGCGGGGAGTACGTGGAGGCACTTGGTGCTGTGCGAGCTCTCGCGATCGACAAGACCGGGACACTGACGACCGGCAGGTTGGCCGTCATCGACTTTCAGGCCGACGGCGGCGACCCGCGGGAGCTCTTGCAGGAGATCGTGACACTCGAAGCCAGATCGGAGCACCCCGTCGCCGAGGCCATTGTACGATACGGCGAGACCCAGGGGACCTACCCGGGGAGGGCGGTCGAGGCTTTCACGGCAGTGCCGGGACGAGGGCTGCGTGGCAGGACCGAACGGTCTGATCTTGTGATTGGGACGGAGGAGCTTGTCGGTTCCGAGGTGGCAGCCCGATGGGGGATGACGGAGCCGGATACCATCCGAATCTATGCCCTGACGAGGGACGGTCTCAGCGGCGTCGTGACGCTGCGAGACGGGATCCGTCCCTCGGCGCGGAGTGTGATTGACCGGCTCCACCGACTGGGTATTCGGCCAATCGTCATGTTGACGGGAGACTCCGCCGCCGCGGCCCAGCGAGTAGCGCGACTGACTGGTGTGGACGCGGTGAGATGGCGGCTATTGCCGGAGCAGAAGGTCGAGGCCGTCCGGGAACTCCGCGCCCAACACGGGACGGTAGCAATGCTGGGAGACGGGGTCAACGACGCGCCCGCCCTGGCAGAGGCGACCGTCGGTCTGGCGATGGGGGCTGCCGGCTCGCCCGCAACGATCGAAACAGCAGACGTGGCGCTCATGGGTGACGATCTGACCAAGCTCCCCTATGCCGTTCACCTCGCTCGCAAGGCCCGCCGGATAATCAGATTCAACATCGCGCTGGCCCTAACGGCCAAGCTACTGCTCGCAGTTGGCGCCGTCATGGGGGTGGTGAGTCTTGCGGTGGCCGTGCTGGTCGGGGATATGGGCGGATCGCTGGCGGTCACCCTGAATGCGCTCAGGCTGGCCCGAACACGAGCCTGAATTGGTTCGCCGGGTGGTACCACGGATCGATCGCGCGGGTTACATTCGGACTCCAATGCTATCGGTCTGCCGTTCCCGACTGCCCTCGTTCCTGATGGGCCTGCTCATTGCCTGGGCCCTGGCGTGGCCGGAGCTGGTGCATCAACGAGCCCATAGCTCGCCTAGCGCGGCGGGCGTAGGGCACCACGATGGATCCAGCAACGAGCCTGCGTTTCAGGGGGGTGCCTCAAGCGTCGGCCAGCACCCATTGCCGGCCGGCGAGCATCCGCACCTCGAGCTGAAGACGGCGCCCGCGCCTAAACACGTGTCGCTCGCCCTTCCGGCTCGGGTTGCCGAGCCGAGGCCGATGTCGGTGGCTTCGCCGGCCCTGCTGCGCCGTCCGCCCCGCCCCGGCGTAGAGCCGTGGCGCGGCCCTCCGCCCGGTCCGCCTCTCCCCGGCCGCTCCCCGCCGCTCGCCTGATTCGCGCGTGACCCGCGACGTACCCGCGGTCACGCTGCTTTCCCAACACGACAATGAACGTCGCCACGATTGGCGCCCGGATCCGGGCGGCTGTCGCGTGCTGTGGGGCCGAAGGTTGACGCAACCCCGACCGCCACTTCCCCTTTCTGAGCGGGTGATTCAACTCGTGAACTTCTCCACCGTTGTCCGCCCCATTGGCGCGGCTACCCTGCTCCTCGGAGCGTGGACCTCCATGGCAGTAGCGCAGAACCCGGCCGAGCTTGGGCTGCACGCTGCGCTGCAGCGGGCCGTGGCACAGCACCCACTGGTTGAGGCCGCGCGCGCGCGCGTGACCGCTGCCCGGGGGGCCCGGCTTACCGCGCGCACCCTGCCCAATCCGGTGCTCACGTACTGGATGGAAAACCTGGGCGGCCCGGGCCGAGGCGCACCGAACGCGCTCGACCGGGAGATCCAGGTCTTCGGCACGCTCCCCCTCGAGCCACTCTTCCAGCGCTGGCCAAGGATGCGGCGCGCCGACGAGGACGTGCGCGCGGCCGACGCCGAGCTCGCCCGCGCCCGGCAGGTGGTGGCTCTGGACGCGGCGCGGGCGTTCCATCGCGTTGCCGCCGCACAGATCGCCGTCGATGCGGCGGAGGACATTCGTGGCCGCCTGGCCGAGCTGGTGACCTTCAACCAGGCGCGCGCGGAGGAGGGGGTCGCGCCGGAGGCGGATCTCATCCGGACCCGCCTGGAGCTCGATCGCGTGGCAGCGGCCGCGACGTTGGAGCGCGTCGAGCTCGCCCGCGCCCGGGCGGAGCTGGCGCCCTACCTGGGGGGGGGACCGGCGCCTCTTGGGAACGACTTCCTACGTGTCGTGGTCGAGGATACGGCGGCAGCCGGCGGGGAGGAGGATCTCCGTCCACTGGCCGAGCTCGTCTCCCAGGCGAGGATCGCCCGGCCGGACCTGGCGGCCGGGCGCGCCCGTGCGGCGGCCGCCCGGGCGGAGGTGGGCTACCAGCGGACGCTGGCCGTGCGCCAGATCGGCGCGACGGTCGGCGCAAAGCGCACGGCGGGCATCACGTCGGTGCTCATCGGTGTGAGTCTGCCGATTCCGCTCTTCGACCAGAACCGCGGCGAGGTGCGGCGCGCGGCGGGTGAGCGAACCGCGGCGGAGCAGGAGCTGGTCTGGACCGAGCGCCAGGCAGAGGCCGAGGTGGCAGCGGCCTACGAGGCGGCGCGGCTGCTGACCGAACAGGCCCGCCGCCTCCGCGGCGGCTTCCTGGAGCGGGCCGAGGAATCGCGGCGGATCGCGCTCGCCGCGTACCAGGAGGGCGCGGTGAGCCTGCTCCAGGTGCTGGACGCCTCGCGCACCCTCGCGGACGCGAGACTCACGTACTACCGCACGCTCTTCACCCAGCGTCAGAGCATCCTGGAACTCCAGGCCGCTATCGGCGCGAGCCCGCTCGAGCCGCTCCCTTCCTCGATTTCTTCGCGCTCCGTGCGCGCTCCAGGAGACCGTCCATGAGGCGAACCATGCTCTCCCCGGGCGGCATGAGTGCCGCCCTTGTCATCGCCGGCCTGCTCACCCTGTCCGGCTGCTCTAATGGAAAGGGCGCTGCCCGCCAGGCGCCGGATGCACCAGCGGGCCCGGCGGGCGACTCGACCAGAACCGGCACCGCCCAGGTCACGTTCACGGCTGCACAGGCGTCGCACGGTGGCGTGCGCTGGGAGCCGGTCGCCGCGAGCGAGGTTGTGAGCATGGTGGAGCTCCCCGGGCAGCTCGTACCCGACGAGGACCGGACCGCACGGCTGGGCGCCCCCGCCCAAGGCCGGGTCCTCACCGTCCACGTCCGTCCCGGCGAGCGTGTAGCGCGCGGCCAGCCGCTCGTCACGCTTCAGAGTCCGGAGGCAAGCGCCGCCCGGTCGGACTACGACAAGGCGGTCGCCGAGCTGGCTTCCCGCCGTGCAGCGGCCACGTATGCGCGCACGGCCAGGGACCGGGCGGACCGTCTCCTTGCCATTAAAGCGGCCTCGCGCCAGGAGGCGGAGCGAGCCGCTGCCGACGACGAGCTCGCCCGCGCCGGTCTCGCGCAGGCCGAGGCCGAGGTGGCCCGCGCCCGGGCGGCGATGGCCCAGCTCGGGGCCAGTTCCAGCTCCCCCTCGGGCTCCATGGTGATCCGATCGCCGGTAGCCGGCGTCGTGCTGAGCCGCGATGCCTTGCCGGGCATGGTCGCCGAGGCCGGCGCCCCGTTGGCGACGGTGAGCGATCCGCGGACCCTCTGGCTCGAGATTGCGGCGCCGGACCGGGTGGCGGGAGACCTGCGCGCCGGCGCGCAGGTGCGCTTCACGGTCCCGGCCTTTCCGGCGGACACCTTCGAGGCGCGGGTCCAGAGCGTCGGGGGGGCGCTCGACACCATGACCCGAACCGTGCCCGTGCGGGCCTTGGTCCCGAACGGGGCGGGCCGGCTCCGCCCGGCCATGTTTGCCACCACCTGGATCCAGGGCGGTGCGGCCCGGCCGGCCGTGCTGGTGCCCGACAGCGCGGTGCAGCTGCTTGACCACCGGCCGGTGGTGTTCGTCGCCACGCCGGACGGGAGCGGGGGAGCCCGCTTCGAGCGCCGCGACGTCGAGGTCGGGACGACCGTGGGCGGCCAGACCCAGGTACTGAGCGGCCTGCGGCCGGGTGAGACGGTGGTGGTGGCGGGCGCCTTCGCCATCAAGTCCGAGTTCGCCCGCTCCCGAATGGCTGAGGGTTGAGACCATGATCGAACGCCTGCTCGACCTTGCGCTCCGCTTCCGCGTCGCCGTGATCGGGGCCACCCTGCTGCTCGTCGTCGCCGGCGGCTGGGCCCTGTCCCGTATCAATGTGGATGCCTTCCCGGACCTCACGCCCAACCAGGTGCAGGTCATCACTGTCGCTCCCGGCCTGTCACCGGCCGAAGTGGAGAACCTGGTGAGCTACCCCATGGAGGTGGCGATGATGGGTCTCCCGCGGACCCGCGGTGTGCGCTCCATCTCCAAGGCGGGGATTTCCGTGGTCACCGTGTCCTACGAAGACGACGTGGACATGTACTTCTCCCGCGCCCAGGTCCAGCAGCGGATGCAGGACGCGGCGGGAAGCCTGCCCGTTGGGTACCAGCCGTCACTCGGGCCGCCGGCGACGCCGATGGGCGAGGTGTTCCAGTACCTGGTGGAGTCCAAGACGCTATCCCTCATGGAGCTCAAGACGATTCAGGAGTACACCATCAAGCCGTTGCTCCGGACGCTGCCCGGGGTGGCCGACGTGAACTCGTGGGGTGGCATGGTCCAACAGTTTCACGTGCTGGCCGACCCGAGCAAGCTTTCCGGGTACGGGATCACGCTCGCCGACCTGGAGGCGGCGCTTGCCGCCAACAATGGCAACTTCGGCGCGGGCTACATCGAGCACCGGGGCGAGCGGTTCACTGTGCGCGGACTGGGTCGGCTGGGGAACGCGACGGACATCGGTAATGTGGTGGTCGCCACCCGCAATGGCGGCACGCCGGTTTACGTGCGCGACGTCGCCGAAGCAAAGGTGGGGCCAATGCCGCGCGAGGGAGCGGTGTCCCGCGACGGCCAGGGGGAGACGCTCTCGGGCATGATCGTAATGCTCAAGGGGGCGAACGGGCGCGACGTCGTCACCCGCGTGGAGCAGCGCATTAAGGAAATTCAGCCGCTCCTCCCCCCGGGTGTCACGATCAGCCCGTTCTACAACCAGGGCGATGTGGTCGATCGCACGACCGCCACCGTCGCCCGCAACCTGATCGAGGGCGCGCTCCTCGTCGTCCTGATCTTGTTTCTTTTCCTGCGCAATCTGCGCGCCTCACTCATCACGGCCTCGGTGATTCCGCTGGCGACCTTGTTCGGGTTCGTCCTGATGAAGTACTTCGGGGTGTCGGCAAACCTCATGAGCCTCGGCGCGCTCGACTTCGGCCTCATCGTGGACGCGTCGGTCGTGATGGTCGAGAACTTCGTCCGGCGGCTGGGCCAGGCGGGTCACCTGCGCGAGCCCGAGCGTCGGGCTCTCATTCGAAAAGCTGCCTTCGAGGTCGGCCGCCCCACCGTCTTCGGTGTTTGCATCATCATTGCCGTGTACCTGCCGATCTTCAGCCTGGAAGGGCTCGAAGGCCGCATGTTCAGGCCGATGGCCTTTACGGTGGTCGTCGCCGTCTTCGGATCCCTGATTCTGGCGCTCACCTACGTGCCGATGGTCGCCTCTTTTCTGCTCCGCCACGTGGAGGAGCGGCCGGCCCGGTGGTTCGAATACCTGCGCCTGCGCTATCGCGGGGCGCTCGGCTGGGCGCTGGCAAACCGGCGGGCGGTGGTCGGGGCGGCGTCCGTCCTCCTGGCCGTTGCCCTGGCCTCGGTGCCGTTCCTGGGCACCGAGTTCATGCCCAAACTCGACGAAGGCTCCATGCTCATCGAGACCCGCCGCCTCCCCAGTACATCGCTGCCGCAGGGGATGTCGATCGCCAAGGAGATCGAACGCACGCTGCTCGGCTTCCCGGAGGTGCGGAGCGTGGTCACCAAGATGGGTCGGCCCGAACTCGCCACCGAGACCATGGGGCTCTACGCGGGCGACGTCTACGTGATGTTCAAGCCAAAGCGCGAGTGGAAGGCCGCGTCTGCAGCGGCGCTCACCGTCAGCATGGACTCGGCGCTGTCCCAGATCCCGGGGATCGACTACAACTTCACCGCGCCGATGGCCATGCGCCTCGACGAGGCTATCTCTGGTGTGCGCACCGAGCTCGGCGTCAAGGTGTTCGGCGACAGCCTGCCCATCCTCCAGGCGAAGGCGGCGGAGATCCGGGACGTGATCGCGATGGTGCCGGGTGCGGCGGATGTCTCGATGGACGTGAGCGCCGGCGCGATGCAGGTGGAGCTCGCCCTCGACCGCGCTGCCCTCGCGCGGTACGGGCTCAACGTCGCCGATGTCCGGGCGGCGGTCCAAGCCGGAATCGGCGGCGTCGAGGCGACCGAAGTGATCGACGGCCGGAAGCGCTTCCCGGTGGTGGTCCGCTTGGCGGAGCCCTACCGCGGGACACCCGACGCGATCGGCGGGCTGCTGCTCACTACCCCGAGCGGGGGCAGGGTCCAGCTATCGCAGGTCGCCCGGGTACGTACGGTCGAGGGGCCTGAGGTGATCAATCACGAGAACGGGGAGCGGATGGTCATCGTTCAGAGCAACGTGCGCGGGCGCGATCTCGGCGGGTTCGCGGCCGAGGTGCGCGAGAGTGTCGCCGAGCGCGTGTCGCTTCCCGAGGGGTACTTCGTCACCTACGGCGGCCAGTTCGAGAACCAGGAGCGGGCGATGCGGCGGCTGACGCTCATCGTCCCGCTGGTCCTGCTCCTGATCATCGGCCTGCTCTACGCGAGCTTCGGAAACGGGCGGCAAGCCCTGCTCGTCATGCTCAATGTTCCCTTCGCCTTGGTCGGCGGCATCGCCGCACTCTGGCTCCGGCAGCTCAACCTCAACTTGAGCGCCTCGGTCGGCTTTATCGCGCTTTTCGGGGTAGCGGTCTTGAACGGTGTCGTACTGGTCTCTTATATCAACCAGCTGCGGGACCAGGGAATGCCGCTCGACCGGGCGGTGCGCGAGGGGTCCGAGGAACGACTTCGGTCCAACCTGCTCACCGCCCTGGTGGCGGCGTTCGGGTTCATTCCGATGGCGATCTCGACCAGCCCCGGCTCGGAGGTCCAGCGCCCGCTGGCGACGGTCGTCATTGGCGGATTGCTGACTTCGACCGTCCTCACACTGATCGTGCTACCCGTGTTGTATGAGTGGCTGGAGGAGCGCTGGCCCGGGTGGGCGGCATCGCTGCATCGGCGGCGAAAGGGACGTCGGCGGTCGGAAGCGCATGATCGTACCCTGGAGCCGGCCGGCTACGGCGACTGACCGCTGGCGACCGGTAACACGGTGTGGCGGTGGGAGGTTCCCCTATGAGGCTCAACGGGGTGGGCATGGCGCTGCTGGCGGCGGCGCTCTTCGGGGCCAGCACGCCGCTGGCCAAGGGGCTCCTCCAGGACACCAGTCCGCAGCTGCTTGCCGGGCTGCTGTATCTCGGCTCCGGAGCGGGGCTTCTGCTGGTGTGGTTGGTTCAGAGGGGCCGGGCGCGACGCGAGGCGGCGCTCTCCCGGCGAGACCTGCCCTGGCTTGCCGGGGCGATCGCGACTGGTGGCGTGCTCGGGCCCGTCCTGCTGATGTACGGGCTGCTTCAGGCTCCAGCCTCGAGCGCATCCCTCCTGCTCAACCTGGAGGGAGTGTTCACCTCGTTGATCGCATGGGCCATGTTTCGTGAGCACGTCCCGCTCCGCATCGCGCTCGGTATGGTGGTAATCGTCGCTGGCGGGGCGATGCTCTCCTG
>CAZASU010000077.1:0-9572 GCA_964487785.1 uncultured Gemmatimonadaceae bacterium
GTGCGCCAGACGCACCGGCGATGCGAGTTGAGGATATATGTGATGCTTCCTGCTGCCGCCCTTGAACAGGAGCGCCTCTTCGTGGCCGAGCGCCTCCTCTCCGAGATCGAACGCCGCCACGGCTTGCCCCGTCCCGCACAGCGAGAAATCCACCCCGTCATCGTCGACCGATTCCTTACCGCCTATCTCCCAGAGACCAGAGATGGGGAGCCCGCGCCACTCGCACTCGAGTACGCGTTCTCCCGAAGCCTGAGTGAGGCACTGGAGCTCATGCGGGAGGTAGTGAGCGAAGCCCCGAGCGGGTGCGGGGCCGCCCTGTACGTACACGACCTGGATACCGGCATCTAAGGGTGATACCGAGGCACATTAGGTAGGATCACCTCCACCTCTCGACGTCACCTTGAGCACGCGCCATGCCTTCGCGTTGGGCGCCGCACTTCTCCTTCCGGGCGCATTTCCGGCGGCCGGGCAGAACGTGCCCGGGTCAGAGGGAGGAGAGGAAGTGCAGGTCTCGGAGCTGGCCTCGCGCATGGCGTCCATGTCGGCTGTCACCGGTTACGAGCGTGCACTGGTGGATACCGTGCTCCGGCTGCTGCCGGGCTCCACCCGCGACCGAGCCGGCAACGCGTCTTTGACCCTTGGCGGAGGGAGTGGCAGGAGGCTGGTCGTCTGCCCCTTGGATGAACCTGGATATGTGGTGGGGAGCATCCGTGAGGATGGCTATCTCACCCTGCGCCGGGTTCCCGGTCGCGTATC
Organism: uncultured Gemmatimonadaceae bacterium; assembly: GCA_964487785.1. Taxonomy (GTDB): domain Bacteria; phylum Gemmatimonadota; class Gemmatimonadetes; order Gemmatimonadales; family GWC2-71-9; genus CAVVWJ01. The sequence goes on from CAZASU010000077.1 coordinate 757, forward strand.
CCCCCTTTTCGATCAGCAGCTGGAGGGTCATCGCATAACGATCCAGGGGAGGCGTGGCCCCATCCCGGGAGTTGTAGCCGTTCGATCGATCCATCTGACCCGCGGCCGCAAGATCGCCGATGACCCCTTCACGGTGGATGACGCCTACGTCGACGTTGGGGTAGGCACCCGTCAGGAAGCGGCTGATCTGGGTATTGCCGTGCTGGCACCCGTCACCCTGGCCAAGCGTCCCCACCGCTACGGTACTGGGCTGCTTGCGGCTCCGGCCGCGGGACGTCGCGCCGCCTGCGCTGCCCTGGTGCTGGCCGCGCGCCGCTCCATCGTCCCGCCGAAGGCGAGTGCTCCCGTGACGGTGGCGTTTGCCGTCGAGCAGGAGCTGTCCGAGCGCGGTCTCGGCACCCTGGCCAACGCGTCCGGACCCTTCGACGAGACGCTGATTGTGGATGGCCGGCCCGGTACTCGTGGTGCTCTCCTCCAGGTGCCCGATGGAGACACCGCGGCCCGGTGGCCGGCGCTGGGTCGAGTCACCCGGTGGTCAGTCCCGGTCAGCTATGGCGGCACCGCGGTGGAGACGGTCTCGCTGGCAGATGCGGAGTTTTTGCGGGGCGCACTGGTGAAGTGGATTGGCGGTGGCCCGTGAGGTCCTGGCTGGTGCTTGCGGTGGCGGTGTGCCCGGCACAGCTGTGGGCTCAAGGCCGGCCTGGGGCCACCGCTCCGAGGCTGGCAACGCAGGAGGTCGCCAGTGTGCTCGCGCCCCTGGTCGAGAGCTACGGCGTGTCCGGCATGGAAGAGCCGGTGCGAGCGGTGGTCGGGCAGCTGCTCCCGAGGTGGGCACGAACCGAGACCGACACCGCCGGCAATCTCTGGCTCACTCTGGGCAAGGGAGAGCCGACCGTCGTCTTTGTGGCCCACCTGGACGAGATCGGCTTCCGAATTACCGCCATCAGGGACGACGGGACGCTGGATCTGAGTCCGGTCGGCGGGCTGTTCCCCTCGCTCTGGGAAGCGAAGCCGGCACTGGTGCACACCGGCGGCGTTCCGGTGCCGGGGGTGTTCATGCCGCGCGACTCCGGATCCGCCGCCGAGTTGAAGCGTACGCCCCCGTTCCTCCATGCAGATGTCGGGACGGGTTCACGCCGGGCAACCGAGGCACTGGGGATCAGCGTTGGACACACGCTGACCATGCCCAAGCAGTTCGTCCGGCTGGGAGGCACCCTGGCCACCGCCCGCTCGTTCGATGACCGCGTTGGATCGGCAGCGCAGGTGCTTGCCGTGCGTCGGCTCCGACCCGAGCGTCTTCGGCACACGGTGATCTTCCTCTGGAGCACACGGGAGGAAATCGGCCTGGAGGGCGCCCGTGCCGCGGCCAACGCGCTGGGGCTCCGGCCGGTGCGGGTGCACGCCATCGATACCTTCGTATCGGCGGACTCCCCGCTCGAGCTCCGCAACTTCGGGCTGGCTCCGCTGGGGCGCGGTGCGGTGGCGCGGGCGTTGGACAACAGCTCGGTCACCCCGGCGCCCCTGGTGGACTCACTCGTGGCTCTGGCGCGGGCCCGCCGCATCCCCTTGCACGTGGGGACGACCAACGGCGGCAACGACGGCTCGGTGTTCGCCGCCTACGGGGTGCCCGACGTGCCGATCGGCTGGCCGCTGCGCTACTCGCACTCGCCGGCGGAGACGATAGACCTTCGGGACGTGGCGAGCCTCGCCGAGATGATTCAGGCGGTGGCCGAACGGTGGTAGGGCAACAAGGCTGACATCGGGGTCTTGTGCTCGCGGCCGCTAGATGCATACTTATGCAATATGCAATCTCGGGATGCTCCCCTCGCCCTCGCCTTCTCCGGCGGGCTCGACACCTCTTACTGCGTCCCCCGTCTAACCGAGGCCGGGTGGTCGGTCCATACCGTCTATGTGAACGCCGGCGGCGCGTCGCGGGACGACCGGGACGCGATCCGGCGGCAGGCGGAGAAGGTGGGCGCCGTCCAGCACCATGAGATCGACGCCCGGCAGGAGGTCTACGATCGTTTCGTCCGCTTCCTTATCCAGGGAAACGTCCTCCGCGGCGAGGTCTATCCGCTGAGCGTGGCGGCGGAGCGGACCCAGCAGGCGCTCTCGCTGGTGGAGGCCGCCCGGCGGATCGGCGCTCGCGCCGTCGCCCACGGCTCCACCGGCGCCGGCAACGACCAGGTCCGCTTCGATGTCGCCCTCCGCGTGCTGGCCCCCGACCTCCAGATCGTCACGCCGATCCGGGATGAGGGGATCCAGCGGGAGCAGGCTATAGCGTTCCTGACAGCCCGCGGCCTGCCGGTTCCGGCCAAGGCCGGAGCCTATTCGATCAATCGCGGTCTCTGGGGCACCACCTGGGGCGGCGGCTGGACCCACGACACCTGGGCCGGACCGCCGGACGAGCTGCTCGAGCCTCCCTCCAGCGCACCGGCGCCGACCGAGATTGTCCTGGGCTGGGAGCGTGGTCTCCCCGTCGAGCTGGACGGCGATAAGCTGGCCGGTCCCGACCTGATTCAACGCCTGGGCGACCTCGCCGGGTCCTATGGCCTCGGCCGCAACATTCACGTGGGCGAAACCGCGCTCGGCATCAAGGGACGGATCGGGTTCGAGGCCGGGGCCGCCCTGCTGCTCATCGGCGCGCACCGGGAGCTGGAGAAGCTGGTGCTCACCAAGTGGCAGGCGTTCTGGAAGGACCAGCTGGCCCGCTTCTATGGCGACCGGCTGCACGAAGGCCAGTACTTCGACCCGTCGCTGCGGGACATCGAGGCGCTGATCACCAGTTCGCAGTCGCGGGTCACCGGTGAGACCCGGGTGCGCCTGGCGCCGGGTCGCTTTCACGTGGTTGGAACCCGAAGCCCGTACTCCATGATGGACAGATCCGTCGCCACGTATGGTGAAGAGAACCGGCTCTGGACCGGGGACGAGGCGCGCGCCTTCGCGCGCGTCGCGGCAGTCCCATCCCTGCTCGCGGCTAGAGCGGCGAGCGGGGCTCCGCAACAGCTTCACCACGAAGGCACGAAGGACACGAAGAAAAACAAGAGAAAAAACATGAGGAGGAGTTAAATGGTCGTAACCACGCGCGTCCGCCTGGATCGTATTGCCTCATCCACCCGGAATGCGGCGCTCTCGCCCGAGGTCATCGTGGGTGACGAGATCCTGGCTAGCGAAGGCTACGTGCTCGCCGTTCGGATCCTGGCTGACAAATCGACCTACAACACGGTCGAGGATGTCACCGGGCGGATGCTCGAGCTGCGCGGGGGGGATGTGCTCGCCGGAACTCTCGGCACCCGGCGCGCGCTCCGCGGTTATGCCGGGGTGGTCCCCAGTCACATCGGCGTGGGCGACACGATCGAAGTCCTCAACCTGGGCGGGATCCTGGGACAGTGCACGTCAATGAACCCCGACATCGGCCCGCCGTTCCGGGCGGAAGTGCTCGGCGCCATTCTCGCCTTTCCCGACCTGGGTGACCGGATCGGCCGTCCCGCCCACATCAAGGATCACGCGGTGCCGCCGGCCGATACGCTCGAGAGCACCGTGCCGGTGATCTACGTGGCCGGTACCTGCATGAACGCCGGCAAGACGGTCGCCGCCACTGAGCTCGTGCGCGGGCTGGCGCGTGGAGGCCTCAGAGTGGCCGCCGCCAAGCTGACCGGCGTCTCGCTGATGCGGGATGCGCTCTCCATGGTCGATGCCGGTGCGGTTGCCGCGCTCACCTTCAACGACGTCGGCGTCGCGAGCACCCACGCCGGGGTGACGGTCACCACCGCCAAGGGAATCTTTAACCGTCTGGCGGGAGCCAAGCCCGACGTGATCGTGGCTGAGCTGGGCGACGGTATCCTGGGCGAGTACGGGGTGCAGGACATCCTCCTGGATGCCGAGCTCATGCGGGTCGGTGCTGCATACGTGATGGCGGCGCCGGATCCGGTGGCGTGCTGGGGTGCCACCGAGCTGATGCGGAATCAGTTCGGGCTGCCAATTACCGTCATGACCGGCCCCGCTACGGACAACGAGGTGGGCCAGGTTTATATCCAGACCGGGCTGGGGCTGCCGGCGCACAACGCGCGGCGGGATGCGGCTGGATTATTGAAGGTGGTTCGGGAATCGCTTGATAGGTGGGTCGAGGGTCTAGGGTCTAGAGTCGAGGAGGACGTCGACCCTAGACTCTTGACCCTAGACGTCAAATGAAAGTCGCGGTAATAGGGGGCGCCGGCTACGTCGCCGGAGAGCTCCTGCGTCTGCTGCTTCAGCATCCGGAGGTAACGGAATGCGTGGCGAGCAGCCGGAGCCAGGCCGGAAGGCCCATCGGGGAAGTGCACCCGGCTCTTGCGGGGGTCACCGGTGCCCGTTTCGCCGGGGGCACGGCAGGAGAGACAGCGCGTGGCCGGGACGTTGTCTTCCTCAGCCTGGAGCACGGTGAGTCGTCCAGAATCGCCGGCGAGGTCTTCGCTGCCGGGCCCGGCCTGGTGGTCGACCTCGCCGCGGACTTCCGGGTCCAGGATCTCGGGCTGTACCAGCACTACTACGGAAGTCACCCGGCGCCGGAGCTGGTCGGCCGCTTCCGCTACGGCCTCGCCGACATCGCCGGCGCCAAGCTGGCCGGAGCGGCCGCCATCGCCGCACCGGGTTGCTTCGCCACGGCGGCGCAGCTCGCGCTTTATCCCTTGGCTCGCGCTGGCCTCGACATCACCCCATCGCTTTTTGCTGTAACCGGCTCGAGCGGTGCCGGCGGCCGGCCAAAGGAGACCACCCACCACCCGACCCGGGCTCACAACCTCTTCGCCTACTCGGTGCTGGGTCATCGTCACGAGGCGGAAGTGCTGCAGGGCTGGCGGGAGTGGGTCGGCCGTCCCGACGCTGCGGCGCGGCTGATGACCCATTCGGGACCGTTCGTACGCGGGATCTACTTGACGCTGCACGCCTATCTGCCGCGGGATCTGCGCATCACCGGGGGCGTTCCGGGATTTACCGCGGGGCAGTGGTTTCGCGACGCCTACGCCGGCCGGCCGTTCGTTCGGGTGCTCGACACGCCTCCCGAGCTGACCCATGCGGTGGGGACCAACTACGCGCTGATCCATGCCACCGAAAGCGCCGACGGAGGTGAGGTCCAGGTGAGCGTAGCGATCGACAACCTGATCAAGGGAGCCGGCGGTCAGGCTATTCAGGCGATGAACCTGGCGCTGGGAATCAACGAGTGCGCGGGGCTGACCGCGGCGGCGGCATTTCCATGCTGACGGGGCCCAAGGATGTCAGCGTTCTGGCCCCCTCGGTCGCGGAGCCTGCCCTGAGCGCGGCCGAAGGGCTCCCTCAGGGTGACAACCGGAAGCCATCAGCTCTCCTTCCCGTCTACGCCCAGTTCCCCGTCCGCCCGGTTCGCGGACGAGGCGCCTGGCTGATCGACGAGAACGGCGACGAGTGGCTGGACGCCTATGGTGGCCACGCGGTCGCTGCCACCGGTCACAGTCATCCCGACGTGGTGCGGGCCATCACCGAGCAGGCCACCGAGCTCCTCTTCTATTCCACCGCGGTGCCGCACCCGATGCGGGAAGCGTTGGCCGAGAAGTTGGCCCAGCTCTGTCCCGGTCCGCTGGCTCGGGTGTTTCTGTGTAACTCGGGCGCCGAGGCCAACGAGAACGCGCTCCATCTCGCCCGCAGGCATACCGGGCGGCAGACGATCGTGTCGGTGCGGGGAGGATGGCACGGGCGCACCGCGGCCACTCTCGCCTGCACCGACGGGGCGAAGTACGAGGAGGCCGCGCGGCGCAGCGGGATTTCACTGTCGCGCAAGGTGCCGTTCGACGATATCGCCGCGCTGGAGGCGGCGGTGGATCAGACCGTGGCCGCCGTGATCGTGGAGCCGGTGCAGGGTTTCGCCGGGGCTCGCGATTGCACGCCCGAGTTTCTCCAGGCGTCGCGCCAGGTCTGCTCCGATCGCGGTGCCGCGCTCATCTTCGACGAGGTCCAGTGTGGGGTTGGACGCTGCGGCGCCTTCAGTGCCGCCGAGGCGTTCGGGGTGACCCCGGATGTGCTCACCTTTGCCAAGGGCCTCGCAGCCGGGCTGCCGATCGGAGCGGTGGTCGCAACCGCGGAGGTCACCGGAACCATCACTGTGGGCGACCTCGGCAGCACCTTTGGGGGCGGACCGGTGCCCTGTGCCGCGGCCCTGGCGAACATCGCCGTGATCGAACGCGAGGGGCTCATCCAGAATGCGGTGGAGGTCGGCAACTACCTGACCCAGGGCGCCTTGAAGATCGGCGTCTCCCGGGTGAGCGGCCGTGGATTATTGCTGGGATTGCACTTGGGCCGTGCGGCCGCCGGGGTGCAGCGTGCGCTGTTCGAGCATCGTATCCTCACCGGCACCTCGACCGATCCCGAGGTGCTCCGGCTTCTGCCGCCGCTCTCCTTCTCGCGGGACGAGGCCGACATCCTGCTTCGCGGACTGAGGGACGTACTCTCGTGAAACGGGACTTTCTCGCGCTGGAGGATTGGAGCCCTGCGGACGTCGAAGGGCTGCTGGACCTGGCCGCCCGCATCAAGCGGGGCGAGATCAGCGGCGGGCTGGAGAAAAAGGTCCTCGCGATGGTGTTCATGGACCCCAGTCTCCGGACCCGCACCAGCTTCGAGACCGCCATGTTCCTCCACGGCGGGCACGCGGTCGTGCTGGAGCCGGGGAAGGGTAGCTGGACGCTCGAGACGGAGCCGGGCGCGGTGATGGATGGGGAGTCGGTCGAGCACATCATCGATGCCGCACGGGTGCTGGGACGCTACGCGGATGCCCTCGGCGTCCGGTCCTTCCCCCGGGGCACCGATTGGGCGGTCGCCCGGAAGGACGCCATCATCAAGAGCTTCGCTGAGCACTGTGAGAAACCGGTGATCAATCTCGAATCGGCGCGCCGGCACCCCTGTCAGGCCCTGGCCGATGCCATGACGCTGCGAGAGAAGCTGGGCCAGGTTGAGGGCAAGCGGTTCGTGCTTACCTGGGCCTGGCATCCCAAGGCGCTGCCCACCGCGGTGCCGGCCAGTGCCGCACTCGCCGCGGCCCGGCTCGGCATGGAGATCGTGATCGCGCGGCCCGAGGGGTACGAGCTGGATCCGGAGGATACCGCGCTCATTCGCAAGGTGGCTCAGCAGTCGGGCGGTGAGTTCGTGCATATCATCAACGACCCGGACGAGGCCCTCGTCGGCGCCGATGCGGTCTACGTGAAGTCCTGGGGGTCGGTAAAGCTTTACGGCCAGCCGGAGGAAGAGGCGGAGCAGCGTGCCGCCCTGCGCGACTGGCGGCTGACCGCGTCGCGGCTACGCTCGACCCGCGGCGGGAAGGGCATCGTGATGCACTGCCTGCCGGTGCGGCGCAACGTCGAGATCGACGACAAGGTGCTGGACGGGCCCAACTCGGTGGTGGTGGACCAGGCGGAGAACCGGCTGCACGCGCAGCGGGCGCTGCTTCTCGAACTGATTGGTAAGAAGTAAGAGGTAAGAAATCAGAAAAGGCTGTCACCCTGAGCGCAGCGAGGGGGCCGAAGCTCTATCACCATTCAGATTTTCTCATGTGCTCGGACCAGGTCTTTCTGACAACCTTCTTACTTCGCACCTCTCATTTTGGGGAGACGACATTGACGATCGATACAACGAAGGGCATAGCCGGACTCAAGGGCGCGCTCCGCTACGTGCGCGCTTACCGGGATCAGGTCTTCGTGGTAAAGCTTGGGGGAGACGTCCTGGCCCAGCCCGAGGTCCTCGACAGCGTGACGGGACAGCTGGCCCTGCTTTCGTCGCTCGGCATCCGGATCGTGGTGGTCCACGGTGGCGGCCCCCAGGCCACCGCCTTGAGCCGACGGCTCGGCTTCGAGCCCCGCATGGTGGCCGGACGGCGGGTCACCGACGACGGGGCCCTCGAGGTTGCCAAGCTGGTGTACGCCGGGCAGATCAACGTCGACCTCCTGGCCGCCCTGCGCGCTCACCGGGTGCAGGCCGTTGGATTGAGCGGGGTCGATGCCGAGCTGATCACCGCCCATCGGAGGCCCCCGGTGTCTGTGGTGGACGATTCGGGCGCCACAGTGCGAGTGGATTACGGTCACGTGGGAGACATCGATCGGGTCGATCCCAGCGTGCTCGTGACCCTGATGGACGCACGCATGGTCCCGGTGGTGGCCAGTCTCGCGGGCGGAGAGGACGGCGAGGTGTACAACGTCAACGCCGATACCGTCGCCGAGGCGCTCGCGGTGGCGCTCCGGGCCCAGAAGTTGATCTTCCTGACCGGAGCCCCGGGTGTGCTCAGGAACCGCGACGACCCTTCCACCCTGGTGACCTTCGCCGATCCCGATGACCTGGCCGGCCTCATGGCCAACGGTGTTCTCACCGGCGGCATGCGTCCCAAGGTGGAAGCGTGTATTCGCGCGGCCACCGGTGGAGTCGAGCGCACTCACATCATCGACGGCCGAGCTTCCGACGCGCTTCTGCTCGAGGTCTTCACCGGTTCAGGGTGCGGTACGATGATCGTAGGCCGCAAGGAGAAGGCAACCTATTTGGGGGTGGATCTTGCCGGGTGAGATCGACTTCCTGCGCGAGCTGATCGCCATCCCCTCCGTGAGCGGTGAAGAGACCGCCATCGCGGTGTTCATAGAAGAGACCACACGACGATGGGGACTCGACGTGGTCCGCGATGCCCACGCGGTGCAGATCGAGGTGCGCGGCTGGGGAGCCGGGCCGACATTGGCGCTTGCCTCCCACCTGGATGTGGTGCCGCCTGGCGCCGGGTGGACCAGGGATCCATTCAACCCGGTCATCGAGGGAACCCGGCTCTACGGCCGTGG
>CAZASU010000078.1:0-9212 GCA_964487785.1 uncultured Gemmatimonadaceae bacterium
TCCGTCATCCGCATCGTCAACGCCCGGCAGAACAATCTGCGGGGCATCAGCGTCGATCTACCGCACCGCGCGCTCATCGTGATCACCGGGCCGTCGGGCTCGGGCAAGAGCACGCTGGCCTTCGATACCCTCTACGCGGAGGGCCAGCGCCGCTACATCGAGTCGCTGTCTACCTACGCCAAGCAGTTTCTCGATCGCATGCCCAAGCCGTTGGTGGACCGGCTCGAGGGTCTGGCACCGGCCGTCGCCATCGAGCAGCGAAACCCGGTCGTGTCCAGCCGCTCGACCGTCGGCACCGCCACCGAGGTGTACGACTACCTGCGGCTGCTCTGGGCCCGCATCGGCAAGAGTCATTGCCGGGTGTGTGGCGGGCCGGTGCGCCGCGACACGCCGCAGGCAGCCGCCGACGCCGTTCTGGCGCAGGGGGGCGGGCGGCTCCAGGTCTGCTTTCCGCTCCCGCCGCTGGCCCGGTTGACCCACGTGACCGTGGTCGAGAATCTCCGGGCGCTCGGCTTCGTGCGGGTGGTGACGGACGGAACGCCGGTGCATCTCGACGAGCTCCCCGCCCTGCTCGATCTCACCACCGTCGAGGAGCTCCTGGTGACCGTGGATCGCCTGGATGGTGGGCCCGCGTCGGCGTCCCGGCTGTCGGAGGCCCTCGCGACCGCATTTCAGGAGGGTGAGGGCGTCGCCATTGTCCTGCACGGAGGGCACCCGGCGGCCGGACGGAGCCGGTTCACCGAATTCCCCGCCTGCAGCAGCTGTGATACGCCCGCCGCCAGCGTCACGCCGGGGTTGTTCTCATTCAACAACCCACGGGGCGCATGCTCCAACTGCAATGGGTTCGGGGCCGTCCTCGAGTACGACGACTCGCTGATCATCTGCGATCCGGGAAGGAGCCTGGCGGAGGGGGCAATTGACCCCTGGACCAAGCCGCGCTACGAGTCTCGCCGCAAGATTCTGCTCGATTTCGCCAAGTCGATCGGCGCGGATCCTCACAAGCCCTGGTCCCAGCTGAAGGCAACCCAACGCCGGGAGCTGCTCTATGGACGCAAGGGCCGTTTTCTCGGCATCCATCCCTTCCTGAAGGGACTGGAAGAGAAGCGTTACAAGCAGTACATCCGGGTATTCCTGCGGCAGTATCAGCTGGCCAAGACCTGTATCGAGTGTGGCGGCAGCCGCCTTAACCCGGACGCGCTGGCCGTGCGCATCGGGAACGACACTATCGGGTCGGTGGCGGGCCGCTCGGTGGACGCTTTGCACCATTGGCTGCAGGAGCTCTCGCTTACCCCCTGGGAACGCTCGGTGGCGCAGCTCATCATCGATCAGCTCGACGCCAGGCTGAGCTTTCTTCGAGACGTCGGGCTGGGCTATTTGACCCTCGCTCGTCAGACCCGCACTCTGTCCGGCGGCGAGGCCCAGCGGATCTCGCTCTCCAACGCGCTCGGCTCACGCCTGGTGGACACCCTGTACGTGCTGGATGAGCCGTCGGTGGGCTTGCACGCCCGGGACATCGATCGCCTGCTCGGCCTGCTGCACCGGCTGCGCGACGCTGGCAATACGGTCGTGGTCGTCGAGCACGACCTGGCGGCCATCCAGCAGGCTGATTTCATGCTCGAGCTCGGCCCCGGCTCCGGGGAGCACGGCGGGAGGGTGGTGCACGCGGGGCCAGTCGGCGACGCGCGAGCATCGCTGACCGGGCAGTACCTCACCGGGAAGAAACGCATCGCCGTGCCAAGCGTGCGCCGTCCCGCGGGCCCGCAATGGCTGCGGGTGCGGGGCGCAGACCTGCACAATCTCAAGAACGTCGACGTGGACATCCCCCTGGGGACCCTGACCGCGGTGACGGGTGTGTCCGGGTCGGGGAAGAGCTCCCTGCTGCACGACGTGGTGTATCGTAACCTCGAGGCGAAACTCCGGGGGGAGCACTCTGCCAAGTCTCACCTCGGCGAGCCGGTCGGACAGGTCGCCTCGATCACCGGATGGGAGCTCCTGAAGGACGTTCTGCTGGTGGACCAGTCTCCCATCGGCCGCTCACCTCGCTCGAACCCGGTGACTTACATCAAGGCGTTCGACGAGATCCGCGAGCTGTTCGCCAGCCAGCCCCTGGCCCGGCAGCGCAAGTACACTGCCGCAACCTTCTCATTCAATCTGCCCGGAGGTCGCTGCGAAACGTGTGAAGGCGCGGGGCACGTCCAGGTGCAGATGGTTTTTCTAGCCGACGTATTCGTGCCCTGCGAGGACTGTGGCGCCACCCGCTATCGGCGCGAGGTGCTCGAGGTCAGAATTTCCGGCAAATCGATCCACGACGTGCTTCAGTGGACTGTCGATGAGGCCATATCCCGGTTTCGCCACCAGCCCAGGCTCGGCGCCGCGCTGTGGCAGCTGCAACAGGTAGGATTGGGGTACCTCAGGCTGGGGCAGCCTGCCACCACCCTGTCGGGCGGGGAGGCCCAGCGGCTCAAGATCGCGCGGGAGCTGACTCAGGCGGGGAGACGTGAAGGCCGGAAGCTCTATATTCTCGACGAGCCCACCACCGGACTGCACCTGGACGATGTGCGAGTGCTCCTCCACGTGCTGGACCGGCTGGTCGACGCCGGCCACACCGTCGTCGTCATCGAGCACCACCTCGATGTAATCAAGCGGGCCGACTGGGTCATCGATATGGGACCCGATGCGGGAGACGCCGGCGGCCGCGTCGTTGCTCAGGGAACCCCGGAAGACATCGCCGATGTGCCGGAGTCGCACACCGGCCGCTATCTGCAGCCGCTCCTCTCGCCGACTCAGGCCGTTCTCGCCGGATGACTCGCCGCCAGCTCACGTGAGCGCCCTCGATCGCCGACGATTCCTCCACACGTCTGCCCTGGCCGGCGGTGCACTGCTCGCCCCCTCACTCACCGGGCTCATCTCGTGCGCGACCTCTCAATCGATGCGGCCCGATCCCCGACTCCGGGGGGCGGAAATGGGTGAGGGCGGGTATGGGCCGCTGCTGCCCAGCGCAGAGGTAGGAGAGATCATCTCGGTACCGGTTGGGTTCCACGCGGCGCTTCTCAGCACGTCGGGCCAGGAAATGGTGGGAGGCGTTGTCCCCAACGCGTTCGATGGAATGGCCGCCTTTTCGGCCGGCCGCAACATGGTGCGGCTGGTCCGGAATCATGAGCTGCGCGATACCGCAGAGGTGAGCCGGCCCTTTGGCGGCAGGTCATACGATCGGATCGGTCCCGGCGGAACGACCACCCTGGAGGTTCGGCTGGGCGGCGACGGCCGGGCAAGTCTGGTGCGCCAGTTCGCCAGCCTGACCGGCACCATCGTCAACTGCGCCGGCGGCCCCACCCCCTGGGGCAGCTGGATCACCTGTGAAGAGACTGTGGCTGGTACCGGGGACGGGTGGACCAGAAATCATGGCTACACCTTCGAGATCCCCGCGGCCGCCAACAGCGTCGTCAATCCGGTAACGCTCGGTGCGATGGGCCGCTTCCAGCACGAGGCGGTCGCCATCGACCCCGCCACCGGCTGGATCTACCAGACCGAGGACCGAATGCCGGCGGGGTTCTATCGCTTCAAGCCCACGGTACCCGGCCGGCTTGCGCGAGGCGGCATCCTGGAGGCGCTGGCGTTGGAGAGACAGGACGGGTACGAGACCGGAACCAACCAGCCCCTCTTAACCCCGCAGCAGGTGAAGTGGGTACGAATCGACCACCCCGATTCGGACGCGCCCACGCTCGACAGCGGCTTCGTCTTCAACCAGGGCCTCGCCAAAGGGGCGGCACAATTCGCCCGGCTGGAGGGCTGCTGGTACGGCGACCAGAGCATCTACTTCAACGCGACCAGCGGCGGCGACGCCGGCGCGGGACAGATCTGGCAGTATCACCCGGCAAGGGACGAGCTGCGGCTCATCTTCGAGTCGCCGGCGGCGGCCGTCCTCAACAGTCCTGACAATATCTGTGTGAGTCCCCGGGGAGGGGTCGTGATCTGCGAGGACGGAGCCGGCACGAACTACGTCCGAGGTCTCACCCGGGACGGCGCCATCTTCGACTTGGTCAAGAACAACATCAACGAGGTCGAGTGGGCCGGCGCGTGTTTCAGCCCCCAGGGCAGGACCCTCTTCGTCAACATCCAAGGCAACACCAGGCCGATCCAGTCTCCCACCGGTGCCGAGGGAATGACATTCGCGATTTGGGGGCCCTGGGAGTCCGGGGCGCTGTGATAGCGCTGTCGTCCTGAGAAATGCGGCTGTCATCCTGAGGGAGCGCAGCGACCGAAGGAGCCGGAATTCAGCTTCGGCTCCTTCGCTTCGCTCAGGATGACAAAGTCTCTGCCGCCTCCTGAATCAGCCTCCACACCTCCTCCACGTGGACGCGCTCGGTCTGCCGCTGTCCGATCGCCACCCGAATCACATACCGCCCGCCCAGCCGGGTGTGGGTCAGGTGTACCCGGCGGGTGGCGTTTACCCGGGCGAGCAGCGCGGCATTCAGGTCATCGAGCCGCGGGTCATCCACGCCCAGCTCGGGTGGGCGGTAGCGAAAGCAGACCAGCCCCAGGGGCATCGGCGCCATCAGCTCAAATCCCGGAGCCGCCTCTATCCATCTGGCCAGCCCACGCGCCAAACCCACATGCTTTCGAACCAATGCCCGGAGCCCCTCGAGCCCATAGCTCCGGATCACGAACCAGAGCTTGAGTGCGCGGAACCTGCGACCCAGCTGGATCCCCCAATCCCGGTAGTTCACGACCTCGGCGTCCTGGGCCGTCCGCAGATACTCGGGAGTGACCTGGAAGGTGCGGAGTAGCGTCTCGCGGTCACGCACGAAATAGGCGCTGCAGTCGAAGTTCACCAGCATCCACTTGTGCGGATTGAACACGAAACTGTCGGCCTGCTCGACGCCATCGAAGAGGTAGCGCAGCTCCGGCACGATCGCGGCCGCCCCCGCGTACGCCGCGTCGACGTGGAGCCAGACGGCATGTCGCCGGCAGACCTCGGCTATTCGAGCAAGGGGGTCGATGGCGGTGGATGACGTCGTCCCCACCGTCGCCACGACGCAGGCCGGAACGAATCCTGCTTTTCGGTCGGCCGCGATCATCCGGTCCAGTGCATCCGGGATCAGGGCGTACGTCTGATCGACCGGCACCCGGCGAAGCTGCTCCAGCCCGTACCCCGCGAGCTTGACCCCCTTGTCGATCGACGAATGCGCTTCGCTGGAGGCGTAGACGGTCAGACGCGCGCCGGTGCCGGCGAGACCGGTGACGCCGGCTGCGTGATTCGTTGCCCGCTCCCGGGCGGAGAGGAGCGCCACCAGTGTGGCCGTGGATGCCGTATCCTGGATGACGCCGGTGAATCCCTCCGGGAGCCCGAGCATCTGCCGGAGCCACTCCATGGTCACCTGCTCCAGCTCGGTGGCGGCGGGAGAGGTCGCCCACGACATGCACTGAGCGCCAAGTGTGGCGGTGAGCATTTCCGCCAGGACCGACGGCGGACTGTTATTGGCCGGGAAGTAGGCGAACCAGCCTGGGTGGTTCCAGTGAGTCATGCCTGGAACGATGATGTGGGTAAAGTCCCGAAGCAGGGCGTCGAACGGCTCGCCCTTCTCCGGTGGCGAAGACGGCAGCTGCCGCAGAATGTCACCTGGTCGAACGGCCGGTGTCACCGGAAGCGAACCCACATCCCGCATGTAGTCGGCCATCCAGTCGACGAGCTGGTGGCCATGGCGCCGAAAGTCGTCGGGGTTCATGCGGAGAAGATGTAGGGGGATGTGAAGGGCGGGAAGGACGGGAGGTAAGCGGCGGAAGGTGAGGAGGCGGAAGGAACACCGTGGCGGATAGCGCTCTTCGTTGGATGGTGCGCGCGACCTTCCCTGGCCCGAGATCGGTGCCGCCCGATTTCTCATCGGGGCGCTCATGGCGCTGGCGCTGGCGGGGTACCGGGGCACCTCGATTCGCGTCACTGACCAGCCGAGCGCCTGGCGACGGAGCGTGTACGGGGCGACCGGCCGACCCGGTGGCAGATCGCGGGGTCGCTGCTGGTCATCGGGGCCAGCCTGTTGCTCGCGATGGGCCAGGAGGACGCCCCTTCCCGGGCCCGCGCGGCGGGGTGACCGGATGTATTTTCCGGTCATGGCCGCGCCCGATCTCCTGGCAGTTGGACCGCGCACGGATGGCTTGGGCTTCGACCCGGATGTTGCATGTCGGCTTCTGGCCGAGGCCGATCCAGCCATGGGTGAGCTGATCGCACGGGTGGGGCAGTTCACCATGCGGCCAGAGCCCAGCCATAGCCTGTTCCGGGTGCTGGTTCGGTCGATCGTCTACCAGCAGCTCACCGGCAGGGCCGCCGCCACGATCCTGGGCCGGGTGACCCGCCTCTTCGCCCCGAAGCGCTTCCCCACTCCACGCGACCTCCTCGAGATCTCACCCGAGCGGCTTCGCGCTGCCGGCCTTTCGACTGCCAAGACCGCGGCACTTCGGGACCTGTCCGCACGAGCCCTGGACGGCACGGTGCCTTCCCTGTCGCGGGTGCGGCGGATGGAGGACGAGGAGATCGTTGCCCGCCTGACGGCGGTGCGCGGGATTGGGCGGTGGACGGTGGAGATGTTGCTCATTTTCAAGCTGGGCCGCCCCGACGTACTGCCGCTGGGCGACCTCGGCGTCCGAAAAGGCTTTGCCCTGACGTTCGGGACGCGGAAACTGCCTGAGCCCGCGGCGATGGGCCGCCGGGGCGAGCGCTGGCGACCCTACCGAAGCGTGGCGAGCTGGTATCTGTGGCGCGCCCTGGAGCTTTAGACGCGAGGCAACGACATGACACCATGGGAACAGGGGCCACGGTTCGCCCCCAGCGCTCAGGGGATCGCGATGATCCGGGAGAGATTGCAGCGGATGGGCTTGCCGGTCACCGAGGCGGCGGCCCGGAGTCTCGCTGGAGATCATTCGCGACACGGCGGAATCCGCGCTGACCTCACTCCAGGAGGAGCGATCGGTGCCCCCGGTCCCGGCGGCAACGATCACCGAGCGCCGCCCTGTTGCGCCCCGGCACGCGCCGGAATTACCGGACGAGCTGGATGACGATGAGCCCCGCCCGGTATTCAAGCGCCCCAGGCGCTGAGCCCTGCCAGGTTACCCTGGCTTCGCTTCCCCTTCCCGGTCCACTCGATCGAGGAGGGTTGCCACTTCTTCCGGGGAAAGTCCGACCTCCTGCAGCATCTCCTCGGTGCTCGGCCGGCTGAAATCCTCCCGTCGAGCCTCGAAGATCAGCTCGTGAGCTTCGGGGGCATCGAGCACCTGCTGCTGGCGAAGCACCCATCCGCTCTCATCCACGAACAGCCGCAGCGCATGGTCCAGCGAGTCGAATCCACTCTCGTTCCACTTTCGGTCCCGCGGGTGCCAGAACCGCGTGACCAGGGTGCTGTCCGGCGGTACCTTGTCGGTCGGCTTGACTGGTCGGGTGACGACGACGACCCAATGAACCCGGCCCGGCCGCTCCGACTGGAGAGGGTCGGCGGCGGCCTCGACTGCGGGTGCGTGCCCTTCGGTCGCAGAAAACTGTACCCGCTTCTCCATCGGCGTTGTCCTCCCGCTGGCCACCGCTCAGTTCCGGTCTTCCCGGAGAATGGCGTAGAGCACCACATCCTCGTACACGCCCCATTTCTTCACCCGTTCACGCAGAAGCCCTTCTCGCTGCATGCCGACGTGAAGCAGTACTTGCCCGGACGCGGGGTTGCGAGCCATGTGATGGGCGCAGATGCGGTTGAGCCCAAGGGTCTCGAAGCCGAAACGGATGACCGCCGCGGCCGCCTCGCTCGCGTATCCCTGGCCCCACCAATCGCGCCCGATCCAAAACCCCAGCTCGGCCTGAAGGTGCTCGTGGTCGATGTCCCGGAGGCTGGCAGAGCCGATCAGCGGAGAGCCGGGAAGCAGACGGATGGCGAAGTTGGTAGCGCGCCCCCGCACCGACTCCCGGCGCTGGTTGCCGATCCAGGCGATGGCGTGGTCCAGGGCGTAGGGGTGGGGAATAGACACCGTGGTATCCGCGATCTCGCGAGCACCGGCCATGCGTTGCAGCTCAGCGGCGTCATCGGACTCGAAGGTGCCGAGGACGAGGCGCGCTGTGCGTATGGTGGGGGTGGCGCTCACCGGGCCCTAGTAGGCGTCCCGCCGTGCCTGCTCGATTTTCTCCGCCAGCTCGGTCGTGGCCTGCAGCAAGCCCTCGAGCTCCCGATGTCGTCCGCTGACGGAGCCTGAGTGCAGTTCGTTACCCAACCGGCGGCACATCTCCGTCGCCCGGCGAATGCGGAACTGCTCCTGGAACCCCTTGGAGTCGGCGCCACCCGCCGCACTCAGCAGCCCCCAGAGCCGGAGCCGCATGTCGTCCAGCGAACTCTTGAAATCCTCCAGGCCCTCGACCGGCGCCCGCCCGAGGGCCAGGCGCACCTCGATGGCGCCGAGGGTCGAGTTCAGGGTGCTCATCTGCTCGGTAAAGCTCGGCTCCGCCATAGATCCTCCCCCGTATTACTCTCGATAGGCGTCGCCCGAGGTATTGAGGTCGCGCCGCGGCTCGGCATCCCCACCCACGAGGGTGCTCCAGGAGACCTCATGGCCCTTCCGCGCACCTTTGGGCGTGACCTTCACCCCTTCGGGCGAGATGGCCACGGTGTATAGCTTGCCCTCGAGCTCCAGCTCTCGCTTGATCGTCTTGTCGAGTTTTGTAGCCATTCCGTCCTCAGGTGTAGGTGAGGGGGTGCTCGCCCATAAGTCGTTATGTACCATCGGGTCCATGTTTTCGTCCCGCCAAGTATACGCAATAGATGGCACTGCCGTCGAGTTGTGCCCCCGGAGCCGAGCCCTAACTTGATAGTATCCCCATCAGCGTAGCCAGCATGCCCAACGACCGAGAGGCTCGCCTCAGACGGGAGTTCGCCCCGCTCTACCCCGGGCTCAAGCCAGGGGTCTGGTACAAGGCCGCCTGGCTCTCCGCCCGCCAGTATGCCCGCACAAGCTGCGACGGCCGAGCGTCTTCCATGGCCAGCGTGGTCAACGAAGGCCATTTCGAGTTCCGCGGTGGCCGGCCCCGGCAGAAACGCGGGGGAGCATCGGAGAAGACGCGGTAGCTCGACGGACAAGGTACCAGCGAGCCCCACTCCGTCCAAGGTGGCGCCCGAGGTGGACAGGAGAGGAGAGGAGAGGAGAGGAGAGCATAAGAAAGCGGGCCTTCCGTCTTGGAAGGCCCG
>CAZASU010000079.1:0-8967 GCA_964487785.1 uncultured Gemmatimonadaceae bacterium
TTCGGAGGCGGCAGGTAGTCGCGTAACGGTAACGAAGAATCGCAGCGCCGGCGGCGGGCCACTGTGGCCGCCGCCGGTCTGCTAGAGGAGCATAGATGAGAGTAGCCACGACACTGCTGGCGGCGCTGTGCTGGACGCACGCGGTGCCCCGCGCACCTCTCGGAGCGCAGCAGCCGGCCAGCACCACGGGGGACTCTACCTTCCTCCTCACCACCGGGAATCCCCACCGCTCACCCTCGCCATTTGTTGGCAACGGCCGCCTCGGCGTCGTTATCCCCCCGTTGGGAATCGGCGCCTCTGCTTCCTACCGGGCGGGACTCTTCGAGCACGCCCCGGGCGACGTGCCACGCATCGTGGTGATCCCAGCCTGGAATGCCATCGGTGTCTTCGACGGCAATCGCTGGATCGAGATGAAATCCGCACCGGACAGTGCGGTGCGCTCCTACCGGCAGATGGTCGACATGCGGACCGGGATCGCGCGTACCAGTTATGTCTGGCTCAACGGAAGTCGAAGCACCTCGGTCCGGGTCGAAACCTTCGTCTCCCGGGCCAACCCCAGTCTGACGGCGATGCGGCTGGAGCTGACTCCGCAGCACGCTGGACGGATGCGGGTTCGGTTCGCGCTGATCGGGTGGCCGCCTCCCCGACGCCTGGCTCTCGCCAAATTGGAGCGGTCCAGCCCGGCCTGGAAGCCCGCCGACGTCTGGTATCCCGGCCACATGGTGGTACAATCGCGGCGGGCGGAGCCCGGGCCCCGTGGCGCCCTGGTGTCGATGACCTCTACCCCACTCGGCCGCACCACTGAGCTGGCTCAAGCCCTGGCCGTCACCTGGGCCCTCGATCTTCCCGAACCAAGCACCAACACCACCGCCTCCGGCGATACGGCACTGGTGGAGATCGCCTTTGATGCGTCACCCGGCCGCACTTATGCCTTCTCTCAGGTCGGAAGCGCCGTGTCCTCGGACGAGGCGCCGCGTCCGCTGGAGCGCGCCACCAGGGACGTCGCAGAGGCTCGAGCCCGCGGGTTCGAGCGGCTGGCCACGGACAACGCGCGCGCCTGGCTGCGCCGCTGGGAGACCGACATCGAAGTGGAGGGAAGTCCCGAGCTCCAGCGGGTGGTCCGCTCGATGCTCTTCTACCTGCTTTGCAGCGCGGACTCGGGCACCAAGCTCGGCATTCCGCCGATGGGACTCTCCAGCGGGGGGTACTACGGTCACACCTTCTGGGACTCCGATACCTGGATGTTCCCCTCGCTGCTCCTGACCCACCCCGACGTTGCGCACTCGCTGGTGGCCTTCCGCGGGCGCACCCTCCCCGCAGCCCGTGAGAACGCGCGAGCCAACGGGTTCCGCGGCGCCATGTATCCCTGGGAGGCGGATGAGCGGGGCAGAGAAACCACCCCGCGGTTCGCCATTCAGAATGCGCGCTCCGAGATTCACGTCACCGGAGACGTCGCCCTGGCACAATGGCAGTACTATCTCGCCACGGGCGACTCCACCTGGCTGGCCGGGGAAGGCTTTCCCGTCATCCGCGAAACCGCCGACTTCTGGGTCAGCCGTTCGACCTGTGGATCCGACGAACGCTGCCACATCGAGAATGTGGTGTCGGTGGCCGAGGGACTGATCGGCGTGACCGACGACGCCTACACCAATGCCGTCGCCCGCAAGAATCTGGAGATCGCGGCCGCCGCGAGTAAACGCCTGGGCAAGGCGCCAGACCCCCGCTGGAGCCTGCTCGCCTCCAGGCTGCACCTGCCCTATGACTCGGTGAGCCAGTTCTTCCGGACCTACGAGGGCGCCCCTGACTCCACCCTCGGGTGGGTCACTCCGCTCCTGAGCTATCCCCTGGCGGTGCCCATGTCGCCGCGGGCCAAGCGGGCCCAGCTGGAGCAGGCCTTTGCCCAGCTGCTCAAGGAGGGTCCGGGCGCCATGATGGGCTCCACCATCCTCGCGGTGGGCGCGGCGGAGCTCAACGACCGGGCGATGGTGGACTCACTGCTGCCGTTCAGCTATCGCACCCATTTAAAGGGCCCCTTCCTGATGCTCTCGGAGACACCCACCAACGACGCCGTGAACTTCGTGACCGGCGCGGGTGGATTCCTGCAGCAGGTGATCTACGGCTGGACCGGCCTCCGGCTGGGAGAGCGTGGGCTGGAGCCGGCCTTTCCACCGGTCCTCCCGTCGAGCGTCAAGCGGCTCGTCCTCCGAAACATTCAGGTGCGCGGCAAGCGCTATGATGTCATCGTGGACGCATCGGGACGGCGCATGGTCCAGAGCCAGTCACCGGCCCAACGATGATCTTCCGCGCCGTGGGCCTGGGCTTGCTCCTGATCGGGTCGCCCAGTGATCTGGTGGCGCAGGCTCCCCGGCCCGGACGGCCAGTACTCCCCGTCCTCGACTTCCCCGAGCCGGGTCTCGATGACACCGCTGCCTACCAGGGCTACAAGACCCGCTTCTATCGCGACTCCAAACACAACACGGTTCAGATCTACCTGGAGCCGCTCGGTGGGAGGGTCGTAACCCTCTTGGCCAACGCGGGGAATGAGAGCGTCGGGTTCACAGTACGTAACTCCGAGGGGCGGCCTGCCCGCCTGAACTGGGCTGCCACAGAGGCGGAGGTCACCGACTCTGGGACGACCCGCACGATCGAGTACAAGCTCACTGCGGACGCACCCCGGCTTGGCGTGGGATTGTTCCTGCTCGGGTCGATGCGGGTCGAACGTGATTTCCAGTACGCGAAGCAGCACCTCCGACCGTTCACCGCAGCACCGTTCCTGGTTGCGGAGGAATCGTTACTGGTTGCCGAGGTTCAGCGGTTACCAGTAAAAGAGAAACGCCGTCACCTCGCGCTGCTCGCGGCATCCAGCCTTCCTGAGCTCCGCTCACGCCTCCATTCTCCGCTTGTCTCGTTCGGAAGGGATTCGTTATGGGTCGTGCGAATCGAGCGCCCCTCCCTGGATGGACGCAACCGTCTTGTTCTCGAGCTGAGCGGCGATGCCCGTGAGTCAACCGCCCGCGCCTCACTCCGCAGCTTCTCGATCTGGCCTGGCGTAAGCTCCCGAGTGCACTTGACCATTCGCATCACGACCGACGCCGCTCCGCTCAGCCCACTTACAAGGAACGAGATCTTCAATCGCGACTTCCTCGATTTTCTGGCCGCCGCCCGTGCCGCCAAGGACAGCGCCGGCATGGCGCGCGCCCGCCGCCTGGAGCGGCAGGCTCGCGGCGTCGAGCTTCTGAGCTCGAAAGAAAAGCTCATGGCCGGCTTGCCGAACTTCGCCACCTACTTCGGTCGCGACATGATGATGACCGCCCTGATGATGCGGCCCATCTGGACGGCGGGGATGTCGGAGCACGTCATCGCGAGCGTACTGCGGAAGCTGGGTCCGAGGGGGGACGTGAGCCACGAGGAGGCGTTGGGCGGCCAGGCGATCCGGGAGAACGCGGTGGTCTATGACTCGCTCATCGGCGGGTACTTCCGCGCCGAGCGGGCCGGGCGGCGGCGGCAGGCCGATAGCCTGTTGAAGCAGGCCCGCGCCGTTCTCGGCGAGTTGCAGAAGACCCGCGAGAACTACCACATGATCGACGACGAGTTTCAGCTCCCCGTGCTCACGGCACGGTACCTCGCCGATACCGCGGTCCCTCCCGAGCGCAAGCGCGCGTTCCTGCTCGACAGCTCGGAGACCCGGGAGCCCCGGTTGGCGCTGATGCTGCGCGAGATGGCGCTGGTAGCGACATGGACAGCTCCCTACGCCCAGGACCCGAGACCGGCGAACCTGGTCAGCTTTCCCCAGCGCGACGCCACTCAGTGGCGCTCCGCCAGCTGGCGCGACAGCGATGCCGGATACGCCGGTGGCCGCTTCGCCATGGACGTCAACGCCATCTGGGCTCCTCAAGCGCTGGAATCGATCGGGCTGATTCTGGCGGCCCTGCCCAGGATTGGGATCCGCAAAGGGGACCTCGACGCCATTGCTCGCGAAAACGGCAGCACCCCGCTCTCGCAATATCTGGCCGATCCTGCAGCTCTGGACCGAGCCATCGAGGCCTGGAAAGGAGCGCGACGGCACTTCGAGGTGACACTGAGCCGGGCTGAGGTGCAAAAGCGCGTTCGTGCCAGGCTGGCCTGGCTTCCCCCAGCGGAGAGACGCTACTGGCAGAAGATCAGGGCCGAGCGTGGTTGGGGAGACTCGCTCTCCTTTCTCGCTCTCTCACTCGATGCCGGCGGGAAGGCGATCCCGGTAGTCAGCACCGATCCGGCAACGGGCCTCTTCCTGGGCAGCACGGCAGAGCCGGAGACCGTGCTTCGAGACGTTGCCCCCTTTGCACTGCGGTATCCGGTAGGTCTCCTGGTGGATAGCCTTGGTCCGCTGGTGGCCAACGACGCCTATGCCTCCCGTCAGGTATGGGACCGCTTCCGGGCCGACACCTACCACTCGCCCAGGGTGGTCTGGGGACGTGAGGTGAATCTCCTGTTTCTGGGACTCGCCAACCGAATCAAAGCAGCACTCGATGGCGCCGAACGACCCCGCGGCCCAGTGGTCGATACATACGTCGGCACCCTCCAGGACGTGCTCCAGGGCACCACCGCGGCGGTCGAGGCGTCCGGACTGGGGCACAACGAGCTGTGGAGTTATCGCATCGATGGAGGCCGTCTGCGGCCGATCAGGTATGGCACCAGTTCGGATGTGCAGCTGTGGAATACGACGGATTTGGCGGTGGAGTTCGTGCTCTCGCAGCTACCATGATGTCACCCCACCCTTCGTCCCGATTCCATCTCGAACCAGTGCAGCCGAGCCCGGTCGAACCTCACTCCTACCACCTGCTCCTCCTCGATCGCAGGCTCGGGCGGCGCCACCACCCGTAGCTCGGCGCCATCGCCCTTCGCGCCCATTCGCAGGTAGACCAGCAGCTCGCTGCCTCTCGGCTCGACCACGTCCACCCAGGCATCCGCGTCCCCCGCCCCCTCCGCCACGATCGCCAGGTCGTGCGGCCGAACGCCGAGTGTCGCCGCCGCCGGTGCCTGATCCATCCCGGGCACGGTGTCGCCCGGCAGGAAGTTCATCCCCGGCGATCCCACGAACTCCGCCACGAAACGGTTGGCCGGACGGCGATACAGCTCCATCGGAGGCGCCACCTGCTGGAGGAACCCGTCCCGCATGACCGCCACGCGCCATCCCAGGGTCATGGCCTCCTCCTGGTCGTGGGTGACATAGACGACGGTGGCCCCGAGCCGGCGGTGCAATCGCGCCAGCTCGGCCCGGGTCTCCACTCGCAGTTTCGCGTCGAGGTTGGAGAGCGGCTCGTCGAACAGGAACACCTTGGGCTCCCGAACGATCGCCCGGCCCAGCGCTACCCGCTGCCGCTGCCCACCGGAGAGCTGCGCCGGCCGGCGGCCCAGCACCGGCTCCAGGCCGAGCGCCCGAGACGCTTCCCCTACTCGCTGCGCGATGACCTCGCTCGCGGTGCCCCGCATGCGGAGGCCGAACGCGAGATTTTCCCGCACGGTCATATGGGGGTAGAGCGCATAAGTCTGGAAGACCATCGCGATGTCGCGATCCTGGGGCGGCAGCGCCGTCACGTCGCGATCTCCGATCAGGATCCGTCCCGACGTAGGTGTCTCCAGCCCGGCGATCATCCGTAAGGCGGTGCTCTTGCCGCACCCGGATGGTCCCACCAAGACCATGAACTCGCCGTCGCGGATCTCGAGGTCGAGCCCTTTGGCGGCGACGTGGCCGTTGGGGTAGGTCTTGCCGACGCCCTCCAGACGAACCATTGCCATGGTTACCCTTTCACCGCGCCGGCGGTGAGCCCCTGCACTATCCGGCGCTGGAAGGCGAGCACCAGCAGAGTCACCGGCAACGTGGCGATGACCGCGGCAGCGAGAATCTGGCCCCAGGGGACCTGATACTGTCCCCGAAAGAGCGCGATGGCGACCGGAACGGTTTGTCGCTCCGGTCCCAGCGTGAACGAGAGCGCGAAGAGGAACTCATTCCAGCTGTACACGAAGGTAAGGATCGCGGTGGTGGCGATGCCGGGCACTGCCAGGGGCACGATCACCTCCCAGAACGCGCGCAGCCGGCCAGCACCGTCCACCATGGCCGCTTCCTCCAGCTCTCCCGGAAGCTGGCGAAAGAATCCCACCAGAAGCCACACGGTAAGCGGCATGGCGAAGGTCAGATACGGCAGCACCAGCCCGGGATAGGTGTTGATGAGATGGAGCTCCCGCAGCAGCAGATACAGCGGTGAGACCACCGAGATCTGGGGAAACATGCCGACTGCCAGAATGAACCCGAGAAGGAGGACCTTGCCCCTGAACTCGAGCCGCGCGAGCGCGTAGGCGCAGAGGGCCCCAAGCGACACGCAGAAAATCGTCGTGGCACCCGCGACGATGAGCGAATTCCGAATGGGAAGCCAGAAGTTTCGCTCGGTGAACAGGGCCCGATAGTGGTCCAGTACCAGCCGGCTCGGCAGCAGCGATGGCTCCTGGAACAGCCGGGACTCGGGTGTGAATGAGGAGAGAATGGCCCAGTAGAAGGGGAAGGCGCTTGCCCCCACCAGCAGGGCAAGCACAACGGCCGGCCACCAGCCCCGTGCCCTCAACGCCGGGCTCCGGTCAGCTCCGCACCCAGCAGCTTGATATAGACCATCGCCAGGGTGAAGGTGATCAGGAACACGATGACCGACAGCGCCGACCCGTAGCCGAACTGCAGATTCTGCAGCAGCGCGTTGAAGGTGTACAGGGCGATCGGCTCGGTGGAGGTGCCGGGACCTCCGCCGGTAAGGGCATAGATCAGGTCGAACACCCGGAACGCATCCAGCGTGCGGAAGATGAGCGCCACGAGGATGGCGGGCTTGAGCAGCGGCAACGTCACGTGGCGGAACTGGCGCCAGGCCGTGGCGCCGTCGATGCGCGCGGCCTCATACAGCGAAGCATCGATGTTCTGCAGGCCGGCCAGGAGCAGCAGGGCCACAAACGGCGTGGTCTTCCAGACGTCGGCCAGGATGACCGGCACCCAGGCCGCCGCCGGATGGATGAACCACACCACCGGCTCCTTCAGCACCCCGATGCCGACCAGCAGGCTGTTCACGATCCCGGTCTGGCCCTCGAACATGAAGCGCCAGAGCAGGGCCGACACCACGGTCGGAATGGCCCAGGGGACCAGCACCGCGGCCCGTACCAGGCCCCGGCCGCGGAAGGCGCGGTTCAAGGCCAGCGCCAGCCACAGCCCGATGATCAGCTCGAGGCCCACGCTGGTTACCGCGAAGAACGCCGTATGCCCGAGCGCGGCCCAGAACCGGGGATCGCCGAACGCCTCGACATAGTTGTCGATCCCCACGAACGGTTTTCCCAGCCACGGCATCCGGAGGTCATGCAGATGGAGCGATTCCCACACCGTCCAGGCCAGCGGAAACAGCGCAACGAGCAGGATGGTCAGCACTGCGGGGAGAACCAGCGCCCAGGCCACGCGAGCCTCCTGGCGCTCTATTCCGGACCGCGGACTAGCGCCGGGCAACCGGCTCTCCCGTACCCAACCCGACCCGGTTCAACAGACGCTGCATCTCGGCCTGGGCGCGGGCCAGCGCCGCAACCGGCTCGGCCTGCCGGGTGAGCGCGCGGTGGAGATGAATCTGCAGGATCTCCGAGAGCTGGGTATAGATGGGCGTGACCGGCCGAGGCACGGCATACTCGATAATTCGGCGGACCATCGCCGGTGGAATGGCAAGTCCGGACGCGAGAGTGGGATCCTCGTAAAGGGCGGTACGGGTGGGAAACTGTCCTACCACCTCCGCGCGCTCCCGCATCTGCTCCGGCTGGGTGAGATAGTTGATCAACGTCCAAGCGGCTTCGGGGTGCTCGGTGCGCCGGTTGATCGCCAGCTGCGCTCCGCCTATTGCCGCCGTATGTGAGCCGCCCGGGCCGGCCGGCATCGGCGCCACGGCGAACTTTCCTGCCACCCGGGACTCGGAGTTGTCCTGCATCAGCGGATACGCGTAAGGCCAGTTCCGCATGAAGGCTGCCTCGCCATTCTGAAATGCGAACCGGGTCTCCTCCTCGTGCCAGGTGAGCACGATCGTGGGTATCACCCCATCCCGATAGATCTCGTTCCGCATTTCAGTCAAGGCCCGGAGCCCGGCCTCCGAGTTGACCACCACCCGGCCACCCTCGAGAATGCGGCCGCCGTAGGCGCCGAGGTACTCGAGAAACGTGGTGATCAATCCTTCGTATCGCGCACCCTGCCAGACAAAGCCGTAGCGGGGGCCGCCCTTTTGCCGGGCCCGCTGAGCTTGGCGAACCAGATCGTCGAAGGTGGCGGGTGGCTCGTTCATCAGGTCGGTGCGCCAGTACAGCATCCCCACGTCCGCGAACCAGGGCAGCGCATACAGGCTGTCCTGCCAGCGATTGGCCGCAATGGTCGAGGGAAAGAAGGCCGCGGTGTCGGGGAGAAATCGATCTAATGGGAGGATCCATCCGGCGGCTGCAAACTCGGGAGTCCAGATCACATCCAGCTGGAGAATGTCTGGATCGCTTGCACCCGCATTGAGCCATTGCACGTAGAGCTGGTGCTTCTGGTCGGCCGCATCGGGCGTCACTTGCTGGACGACCTTGATGCCAGGGTGCTCTTTCATGAACCGCGACAGCTGCCGAACCAGTACCTGACCCTCTGCACCCAGCGCGCTGATGGGAAAGGTGACCACCGCGGGTCCCTTGAGCGAGGTCCCACCCCCGCAGGCGGAAGCCAGCAGGACCGCGGTGAGAATGCAGGTCACCCGCCGGCTAGGCAATCAGGGAACTCCTCGACGAAAATTCATGCTGCGGGAAGGCGCCGGGCACCGCTTGTATACTGCTGCGGGATAGGCCGCTGCGCCAGCCGTGGGTACCCTAGCCAAGTCCGGGCAACTACTGCACGTTAGGGACTCTCGCCCGTTCGGTTCTGGTGAGGAGAGAGAAATAGTTGTCACCCTGAGC
>CAZASU010000080.1:0-8891 GCA_964487785.1 uncultured Gemmatimonadaceae bacterium
GTGGGAAGGTCGATAGCGGTAATAGCTCCTCATCCCGAGCGTAGCGAGGGATTCCTGCTACCCTTGCCCGACCCTCCGGTACCCCCTTATACTTCCGTGCTACAACGGATTACGACGCGCACTTCGTTCAACAGAGGACACCAGGCGGCATGAGCTTCGACAAGCAGGCGGTGGTGGCCAAGCACCAGGCCCACGAAACCGACACCGGATCCACCAAGCTACAGGTGGCGCTGCTCACCGAGCGGATCAATTCCCTGACCGACCATTTCCGCACCCACTCCAAGGACCATCACAGCCGCCGCGGGCTGCTGAAGATGGTCGGGACCCGCCGCCGGCTTTTGACGTACCTCAAGCGAAGCGATCTGCCGACCTACCGGGCGCTCATCGAGCAGCTCGGACTCCGGCACTAGCCACCGCGCGCGACAGGGGGCGTCCTGATCCACTATCGGGACGCCCCTTCTGTATTGGAGGGTCTAGGGTCGAGGGTCTACCACTGACGGGGACCACTCACGAGACCTTGACCCTCGACTCTGGACCCTAGGCTTGCACCAAAGACGCCATCACCCACAGAGAGAGAGCAAGCAGTGACCGCACAGAGGATTGAAACCGAGTTTGCCGGACGTCCGCTGGTCCTCGAGACCGGCCGCATGGCGAGGCAAGCCGCCGGCTCCGTCGTTCTTCGCTTCGGCGACACCGTAGTACTCGCCGCAGTAACCGTCTCCCAGAATGTTTCCACCCTGCCGTTCTTCCCCCTGACCGTCGAATATCGCGAGAAGACCTACGCCGCCGGGAAGATTCCCGGGGGATTTCTGAAGCGCGAGGGTCGCCCGTCGGACAAGGAGATCCTGGCCAGCCGGCTGATCGACCGCTCGATCCGGCCGCTCTTTCCGGAGGGGTTCAAGAACGAGGTGCAGGTATTCGTCACCGTGCTGTCGGCGGACCAGGAGAACGACGCCGACGTGCTGGGCGTGGTTGCGGCTGCCAGCGCGCTCGGCCTGTCGACAGTGCCGTGGAATGGCCCGCTTGCGGCGGTGCGGGTCGGCCGGATGGAAGGGAACTGGATTCTGAACCCGACGTTTCAGCAACTCGAGTTCTCCAGTGTCGATCTGGTGGTGAGCGGATCAGCAGACTCGATCGTGATGGTCGAAGGCGGCTCGCTCGAGATCTCCGAAGCCGAGATCATCGAGGCGCTGAAGGTGGCCCAAAGGGGAATTCGCGAGCTTCTCGGCCTCCAGAAGCAGCTGATCGACAAGGCCGGACCGGTTCGGAAGATCAAGTGGACCAAGGCAGTGCCTGATGCGGTGCTGCTCGCCAAGGTGCGTCAGCTGGCCGAAGAGGCCATGGCTCAGGCGATCAACGCCAAGGACAAGTCGAGTCGCTCCTCCAGCGTGAAGGCGCTCAAGGAGCAGATTCTTCAGACCTTGCTCCTGGAGCACGCGGAGCGGGGACGCGATATCAACGAAGAGTTGGAAGAGATCGAGTACCGTATCATGCGGAAGCAGGTGCTGGAGCGCTCCGAGCGGGTCGATGGCCGGGACCTCGACACCATCCGGCCGATCTCGATCGAGACCGGCGTGCTGCCCCGCACCCATGGGTCGGCGGTGTTCACCCGGGGGCAGACTCAGGCGCTGGTCTCCGCCACACTCGGTACCGCGGATGATGAGCAGCGGATCGATAGCATCGACGTGGCCGGAGAGACGACCAAGTCGTTCATGCTGCACTACAACTTCCCGCCGTATGCCACCGGCGAGGTAAAGATGATGCGCGGCACCAGCCGCCGAGAGATCGGCCACGGTGCCCTGGCCGAGCGGGCCTTGCAGCCGCTGCTGCCGCACTATGAGGAGTTCCCCTATACCCTGCGAATCGTCTCCGAGATCCTGGAGTCGAACGGCTCGTCGTCGATGGCCACCGTCTGCGGCGGCTCGCTGGCGCTGATGGATGCGGGCGTGCCGATGAAGGCCCCCTGCGCCGGTGTCGCCATGGGTTTGATCAAGGAAGGCGACAAGGTCGCGATCCTGACCGACATTCTCGGCTCTGAGGACCACCTCGGCGACATGGACTTCAAGGTGGCCGGCACCGAGAAGGGGATCACCTCGATCCAGATGGACATCAAGATCATGGGCCTCGAGCTCAAGATCATGGAGCAGGCGCTGGAGCGGGCCCGGAAGGGCCGGCTGCACATCCTCAAGGAGATGGCCAAGGCGTTGCCGGCGGCACGAAGCGAGCTGTCGAAGTACGCGCCCCGCATTTTCACGATGCAGATCAAGCCGGACAAGATCGGCGATGTCATCGGGCCGAAGGGCAAGACGATCCGCGGCATCCAGGATGCCACCGGCGCCAAGATCAGCATCGAGGATACCGGCGTCGTCACCATCTCGGCCGTCGGCGGCGAAGCCGGCGAGAAGGCGCGGGCCATGGTAGCGGCTATCACCACGGAGCCCGAGGTGGGCCGGACCTACGAAGGGCCGGTCAAGAGCACGACCGCCTTCGGCGCCTTCGTGGAGATCATGCCTGGAGTCGAAGGGCTGCTCCACATCAGCGAACTGCAGCACGGCCGCACCGAGAAGACCGAGGACGTGGTCAAGAAGGGTGACATCGTCCAGGTCAAATTGCTCGAGGTGGACGACCGCGGCCGCATGAAGCTTTCCCGAAAGGCGCTCCTGCCCCGGGACTAGCCCTTCGTGGAAACGGTTGAACTCGACGTAGGGTTGCGCCGGACCACTGCGCCGAACGGACTGGTCGTTCTCACCGAGACGTTACCAGGGGTCCGTTCGGTGGCGGTGGGTATTTACGTCCGCACCGCCAGCGCCCATGAGCCTCGCAGCCAGCTGGGGATCTCCCATCTGCTCGAGCACATGGTCTTCAAGGGCACCGAGCGCCGGACGGCCCAGGAGCTCGCTCTTGGGCTGGAGATCCGGGGCGGGGGACTGGATGCCTTCACCGGCCGCGACTACACCAGCTATCAAGCTCACGTGCTCGACGCCGACCTGCCACTTTCGGTCGAGATCCTCACCGATCTGGTGCGGCATCCGCTCCTTCGCGAGACCGACCTGGAGCCCGAGCGCAATGTGATCCTGGAGGAGATCAGCGGGGTCGCCGACACGCCGGACGACCTCGTCTTCGAGCTCCATGCCGAGACGCTCTGGCCCGAGCACCCGTACGGATACTCCATCCTCGGCACCCCGGAATCGCTGGCGGCGCTTTCGGCGGAGGACCTCAAGGTCCTGCACCGACGCGGCTACTACCGGGGGAACTGCGTGATTGCCGCGGCAGGACACGTGAATCACGATCAGCTGCTCAGCGTCCTGGAGCGGGAAGGCTGGTTCGAGGGCGGCACTCGCGAGCCGCCCCGGGAGGCGGTTACCCCGGCTCCTGCCGTTCGGGGTGCCAGCCGCGCCGAGGAGCGTGACACCGCGCAGACCCACATCGTCTTCGGCACCGACACCTTCCCGCTGCGCGATCCCCGGCGCTTTCCCCTCGCCATCCTGACCAATGTCTTCGGCGGCGGCATGTCCAGCCGGCTCTTCCAGCGGGTGCGTGAAGAGCTGGGGCTGGCCTACGCGATCTTCGCCTACAAGCACTTCTATCAAGGCTCGGGTCAGCTGGGCGTCTACGTGGGCACCCAGCCGGCCACAGCCGACCGTGCGGTCGACGCGATCCAGGCGGAGTATGCCCGCCTTGCCCGGGAAGGCCTCCCGATGACCGAGCTGGCCAACGGGAAACAGCAGCTCAAGGGCCAGGTACTGCTCTCGCTGGAAAGTCCGGCCGCTCGTATGGGACGGCTGGCGGGCTTCATCCTGCACGATGACCGCTACCGGCCTCTGGATGAGATGCTGCGCGAGATCGACGGCGTCACTTCCGAGGAGATCGCCGCCGTGGCCGGCGAGTTCTTCGCGCCCGAGCGGCAGACAGTGGTACGGTTAGGACCCGAAGAGCGTGAACGGTGAACGGTGAACTGTTTACGCTCTTGCACCCCCACCTAGGACTCATTGATGAAGATCGGCGTCCCGAAGGAGATCAAGACCAACGAGAATCGTATCGCGCTGGTGCCGGCTGGAGCCGAGGCTCTGCTCGCGGCGGGACACTCCGTGTTCGTGGAGCAGGGGGCCGGGGCAGGAAGCGGATTTTCGGACGACGCCTATCGGAGCGTTGGGGCCACCATCCTGCCGACCGCCGATGAGGTGTGGCAGCAGGCCGAGATGATCATGAAGGTCAAGGAGCCGATCGCCGTGGAGTGGCCCCGGATGCGGCGGGGGCAGGTGATCTACACCTACTTCCACTTCGCCGCGGCTGAGGACCTCACCCGTGCCGTGATCGACTCGGGCGCCGTGGCAGTCGCCTACGAGACCGTGCAGCTCGATAGCGGCGAGCTACC
Source organism: uncultured Gemmatimonadaceae bacterium (assembly GCA_964487785.1). Classification (GTDB taxonomy): domain Bacteria; phylum Gemmatimonadota; class Gemmatimonadetes; order Gemmatimonadales; family GWC2-71-9; genus CAVVWJ01. Next base: position 4,376 of record CAZASU010000080.1, read on the forward strand.
GCTGCTCACCCCGATGTCTGAGGTGGCCGGCCGGATGGCGGTGCAGGAAGGCGCCAAGTATCTCGAAAAGGTGTTCGGGGGCAGCGGTATTCTGTTGGGTGGGGTACCTGGCGTTGCCCCGGGGGAGGTCGCCATCATCGGAGGCGGCGTAGTCGGGATCAATGCCGCCAAGATGGCCGCCGGTCTCGGAGCCCACGTGACGATCCTGGACATTTCGCTGGACCGGCTGCGTTACCTCAACGACGTGCTTCCGGCCAACGTCGATACCGTCTACTCCAACCGCCACAACATCTTGGACGCGATCCGCCGGGCGGATCTGGTGGTCGGGGCCGTGCTCCTGCCGGGCGCCAAAGCCCCCCATTTGGTCAAGCGGGCCGACCTCAAGCTGATGAAGCCGGGGTCTGTCATTGTGGACGTGGCGGTCGACCAGGGCGGGTGCGTCGAGACCATCAAGCCCACCACCCACGAGAACCCCACGTACTTCGTAGACGGCATTCTGCACTACGCCGTCGCAAATATGCCGGGCGGCGTCCCCCGGACCTCCACCCTCGCCCTCACCAATGCTACGCTGCCATACGGACTTAAGCTCGCCAAGCACGGGTGGCGTGCGGCGTGCAAGTCGGATCCTGCGTTACGGCTCGGCCTGAACGTCGTCGAGGGTAAGGTGGTGTACCCGGGAGTAGCCGAAGCCTTCCGTTTCCCCCTGACCGACGTCAACAGCGTTGTCTGAGCGGGCCCGGTCCGAGGCCGCGGTAGAGGTCTTGATCGCGCGCCTTCCTCTTGCTGAGGGGCTCCCGCTGCCTAGCGCTGCCACACCGGGTTCCGCCGGCTACGATCTGGCCAGCGCCGAAGAGGGTGAGCTGGCCCCCTTCGAGCGAAGGCTCTTTCGGACCGGCTTCAGCATCGCGGTTCCTGTCGGGTACGAGTGCCAGTTGCGACCCCGGTCAGGCCTGGCGCTCCGGCACGGTATCACGCTGCCGAACACCCCGGCCACCATCGACAGCGACTACCGGGGCGAGCTGATGGTCGCACTGGTGAATCTTGGTTCCGAAGCGTTTCAGGTGACCAGGGGCATGCGCATCGCCCAGATGATCGTCGCACGAGTGGAGCGAGTGGCGTTCCACCCGGTCGAAGAGTTGCCCCCTACCTCACGAGGCACAGGTGGATTCGGAAGCAGCGGCACGTAATGGGGACAAGACCTGCTACCGGTCGGTAAAGCGTCCGAGTACCTTCTCAACCCATGTGCCTAGCGGCTCCTCGATGAAATTTCCCGGTTGGAATCTGATGTCCTGGCTGCCCGCCAATGAGATTGCGGTGGATCTCGGTACGTGCAACACCCTCATCTACGTGAAGGGCGAGGGGATCGTGCTCAACGAGCCCTCGGTGGTGGCGATCGAGAAGGCCACGGGCAAGATCAAGGGCATCGGACTCGAGGCCAAGCGGATGCTGGGCCGGACGCCGGACGGGATCCTGGCGGTGCGGCCGTTGAAGGACGGGGTCATCGCCGACTTCGACGTCACCGAGAAGATGCTCCGCTACTTCCTCAAGACGATCATCGACAAGCACGTGTTCCGGGTGAAGCCGAAGGTGATCATCTGCGTGCCCTCCGGGATCACCGAAGTCGAGCGCCGCGCGGTGCGGGACTCGGCGGAGACCGCCGGGGCAAAGCAGGTGCTCATGGTGGCCGAGCCGATGGCCGCCGCTATCGGCGTGGGCCTGCCGGTGGAGACGCCCACCGGGAACATGGTCATCGATATCGGTGGAGGCACCACAGAGATTGCGGTCATCGCCCTGTCCGGCATCGTCTCCGACACCTCGATCCGTACCGGGGGCGATGAGCTCGACCAGGCTATTGTCCAGTTCATGCGCAAGAACTACAACCTCCTCGTCGGAGAGCCCACCGCCGAGATGATCAAGATCAAAATCGGCTCCGCCGCTCCGACCGGTGACGAGCGGGAGATGGAAGTGAAAGGCCGGGACCTCGTGTCCGGAATCCCGAAAACCGTGCGGGTGCACTCGACCGAGATCCGGGAAGCAGTCCAGGAGCCCATCCAGCAGATCGTCGATGCGGTGCGGCGTGCGCTCGAAATCACGCCGCCGGAGCTTGCCAGTGATATCGTCGATCGCGGAATCGTCATGACCGGCGGCGGTGCGTTGATTCGAGGACTGGACCTGCTCCTCGCCCAGGAGACCGGCCTTCCCATCCACGTTGACGAGGATCCGCTGACCTGCGTCGTCCGCGGGACTGGCCGGATTCTGGACGACTTCGAGAAATACCGCAGCGTTCTGTCCTCCTGAGCATGATCAGCATGTCAGATCGCCATTACACGCGCCGGGACACAGTGCTTTTTCTCCTCTGTCTCGGCCTCTCGCTGTTTGGGCTGTTCTCGCCCGCCACCTGGGGGCGCGGGGTGGCCGACACGCTGCGGGAGACGGTGCTGGTCCCCCTGGTCTGGCTCCAGACCCGGGCGGAAGAGGGACGGACCAGCCGGGTTCGTTTCCGCCAGGTCACCTTCGAGCGCGATTCAACCGCCTACCTCTCACAATTCCTCCCTTCGCTCCGGGCCGAGAACGAACGCTTGCGCCAGCTGCTGCGGCTGAGCCGCAGGCTCAATATCGGCTACGTCTCGGCCGAGGTGCTGCACCAGCCCCAGGCCATGGACGGACGGACGCTGCTCCTGAGCGCAGGGTCGGGGCAGGGTGTGGGGCTGTTTAACCCGGTGGTTGCGCCCGAGGGACTGATCGGCATGGTTTCCAGCGTCTCGGGAAAGAGCAGCGTGGCCATGTCCTGGGCGCACCCCGAGTTTCGCGTCAGCGCCTTTACCGTGAGCGGCAACGCGTTCGGGGTTGTGGCCCCCTCCAATGAGGGCCGCAACGGGGAAGGGGCGCTCGAGTTCCGCGGCGTGCCTTACCGGGACTCCGTGCCGCTCGGAACCCTGGTCCTCTCCTCCGGCCTGGGCGGAGTGTTTCCCAAGGGAATTCCGGTGGGCACGGTAATCGGGACCGTGCGGGAAGAGGCGGGCTGGGAGCGAGTGTACCGGCTGCGTCCCGCTGCCAACCCGGGATCCGCGAGTCACGTCCTCGTGCTGGTGGGCACGCCCCAGGTGCGCGATCTTGCCGGCGCGTTCCCCAGCGACTCACTGCGGGAAGCGATGCGGACGGATTCGATCGCGCGCTTGCGCCGCGCGGACTCGGTGGTTCAGGCCGCCCGGGCCGCCCGGGCCGCCCGGGCCGCCCGGGCTGTCCGGCGAGATTCGTTGCTGATGCGGAGCGCTCCAATCCAGGGCGGCGCTCCGGCTTCCCCGATGCAGGGGGGCACCCCGAGCGGTTCAGCACCTGCGCCAAAGGACTCAATCCCATGAGCTCCAACCGCGTAAGTCGGGTTCAAGTGCTGCTGGTAATGCTGCTGCTCGTGGTGCTTCAGTTTTACCTCCGCCCCCGCCTTTGGGACGCGCGGATCAGTCCCGACTTCCTGCTGATCGCCCTGATGCTCTTTGCCATGCGAAGCAGCCCCGGTCTGGCGGCCGTGGCCGGTTTTGCCGTCGGGCTCATTGCAGACACACTCACCCCCGCCCGGTTCGGCGCCGGGGCCCTGGCCCACACCCTCGTCGGCTATCTGGCATCGTGGGGCCGCGCCGTGTTCTTTGCCGACAACATGCTGGTTAACGCGGGCTTTGTGGCTGCCGGGTTGTGGCTGCGTGACTTCCTCGTGCTGATGGCGAGCGGAACCGACCACCGCCAGATGCTTACCGAGCTGACCTGGTACAGCCCCTTGCAGGCCCTGACGACCGCCGGCTTTGCTCTCATCGTGCTGATCACCTTCCGCAGCATGTTTTCCGTCCGCCTCGACGCATGAACGGCTTCGATTCGTACCGGCTTCGGCAGCGGGCCGATATCGCCCGGCTGATCCTGATCGTCGCGTTTGTGGTGCTCTGCGGCGCCTTCTTCCGGACCCAGGTGATCCAGCACAACAAGTTTCAGCTCAAGGCGGAAACCAACCGACTGCGGCCGATTCCGCTGACTCCGCCCCGGGGATCGATCCTCGACCGGCATGGCCGCATCATCGCCGAGAACGTGCCTGGCTACTCGGTCAAGCTCCTGGCTCCGTCGGCCGACTCGCTCCGCGCGGTGATCGGCCGGGTGCGTCGATTCGTGCCGGTCGACAGCGCCCAGGTGACCGACATCGTCGAACGCTATCTGCGGGCCCGTTATCAGCCCGCGCTCATCTTCGGCGACGCTACGTTCGAAGTTATCGCCAAGCTCGAGGAACACCGATCGGTCCTGCCGGGCCTGGTGATTCAGGCGGAGCCCAAGCGGACCTACCCCGCGGGAAAGTCGGTCGGGCACCTGGCCGGCTACGTCTCCGAGGTCACCGAGGCTGATCTGAGCGCCGACCGGTATCCGGGGGCCGTGCTCGGCTCCATCGTGGGGAAAGCGGGGCTGGAGCGGGAGTATGACGACACCCTCCGGGGAAACGAAGGGGTGCGCTACATCGAGGTGAACGCCCGTGGCCGGC
>CAZASU010000081.1:0-6470 GCA_964487785.1 uncultured Gemmatimonadaceae bacterium
CCCATCTCGTAGACCAGCTGCTCGCTGACCGACGCGACCGAGACCACGCCCCCGGTTCCGGGGTGCTTCGTCACCACGAAGCTGCCGTCCGGAGACGCTTCGACGATGGGGAACCCCGGGTTACCCAACCCCTTCACTGACCGCCAGTCCTTCATGAGGTTGCCGCCAGAGCATTGCGCTCCGCATTCGATGATGTGTCCGGCTACGGTGCCGGCGGCCACCTTGTCCCAGTCCTCGGTAGGCCAGCCGAACTCGTGGAAGATCGGACCGAGCGTGAGCCCCGTGTCGGTCACCCGTCCGGTGATCACCACGTCGGCACCACCCCCGAGCGCCTCCACGATCGGGCCCATCCCCAGATACGCGTTGGCGGAGAGTACGCTGTCCCGGATGTCGGCCAGCGGCCGCCCGGTCTCCATATTGCTGAGCGGATGGCCCGCCCGGATCAGCTGGTCCAGGCGGTCAAGCAGATCGTCGCCGGTTACCAGGCCCACCTTGAGCTTACCGGATAATCCCAGCCGCCGAGCCACATCGAGCACCGCCTCCGCGCAACCTCGCGGGTTCACGCCACCGGCGTTCGACGTAACCTTGATCCCCTTCTCGACGATGTCCGGAAGGATGCGCTCCATCAGCGGAACGAAATCACGGGCGTACCCGGCCTTCGGATCCCGCGATTTCTGCTTCTGCATGATGGACATGGTCACCTCGGCCAAATAGTCCATCATCAGATAGTCCACCGGCCCGCCCCGAACCTGGCGGACGGGCGCTTCGAGCCAGTCGCCCCAGAACCCCTGCCCCGCGGCGACGCGGACTACGCGTTGGGTCATCGCCCGGGCTCCGGCTCTGGAAGCGAAAGACCACCTTCCCGAGTCCAGGTGTGCTCCGCGGCCCGGGCCACGAGGATCCCAAGCGGAAAGAATCCGTCTCCCAGCGGCCATGGACTCTGGGGCAGCGGAAAAACCACGGAGGCGTTCCTGGCAGGTGCAATGGTCACAGTGGCCTCCTGGACCTGCCGGGGGTGGAGAGTGACGGCGGAGTCCGCATAGAGGCGGATTGCGGCTCGAAGCGCCCATGGCTCGGTGCTCAGCGGGTCGGCGAAGCCGGGAAAGAGCCCGAGCTCCATCGGCATGTCTCCGTGACCCTCGGGAAGTGCCGCCTGGAGCCGCCCAAATGCGTAGTTCAACGGTTGCTTCCCGATCTGTCGGCCCGCCGAATCGAACAGGGTGACGCCGAAGTCGGTGAACCTGCCCCACTGTGCCCGGTCCATGGTGATGTCGACGACCACGGTCTTGGCCCACGCGGGAGCGACGAAGGGGATCCGCCGCACCGCCGAGCCGCGAGCCATTACCGCCTCCACCCGCTCGCCGCCACCGAGCAGCATCGCCACCTCCGCCCGCACCGGCTTGGTGGTGACATTGGACAGCGTCCCCACCACCTCGTTTGCGTTGCGGTCCAGCTGCAAACGGAGCGGAGACTGGGTCACCTGTACGCTGACGTCGATCGCCCGAGGCGTCGGTGCCACCGCCACGGCCTCGTAGGTGCCGGTGACGACGTCGCGCCCGTCAACCTGATACACGGCTGCTCCGTCACTGCCTCCCATGGGGCGCGCGCTTTGGTCCCGGTAGGGCATACCGGCGGGCTCATGCAGGAAGGCCAGCCCCTTCTCCGCCGGGCCCCTGCTGGAGACACGTACCTGAAATGGCCGGGCGCTGTCGGCGCGGAAAAAGGTTCGAATTGCGGCACCGGACTCCACCGGCACAGCGGACCGGAGATCACTGGCGCCGGCGGTGACTTCAGCCGGCACGACGATCGTGCTGACCAGCCGGAAGGCGGGACCCGCGAGAGAGTCCGCTCCCCATCCTGTCACCGTGCCGACGTAGGCGCCGGGCGGCCTGAGCGCTGTCAAATCGTATCGGACCGGCACCACGCTCCTGGCAGCGGTGAGGGTCACCCTGGCCGCCGTCGTCAGCCACGGCGCATCGCTGCGCAGGGTGTAGACCGCCGAAGGAGCCGACGCGGGACGCAGCAGCTCGAACTGCTGCACCGTCTGAGCCCGAGCTCCTGAACCACTCTCCAGGTAGGCCGCAGTGACACCCTCGCTTCCAACCGCGCGCACCATGATGTCAGGGATCAGCCGGCCGCCTTGCAGCCAGCGATAGGCCGCCTCGATGTCGGGCAACCCGGTGCCCTCATCGACGAACGTCGCCCCCACCAGCGGCCGGGCGGTCACCATCAGTGCCTGCTTGATCGCCCTGGCATCGATGGGACGCTTCTCCTGTACCGACGCCGAGACCAGCAGCGCGCCAAGCCCGGCGGCGTGGGGCGAGGCCATGCTGGTGCCCTGCACAATCTCCTGTCCCGTGTTCCACCGGGGCACCGCGGAATAGGCGACTCCGGGAGTGACGATCTCCGGCTTGGCGAGCTCGGCCCCTCTGGAGCTGAAGTAGGCGAGCTGGTCTTCGCGCCTGGCACCGCTGCGATCCGGCGCCTGGAAGGTGCCCGGCACCGTGGCGCCGACGCCTATGGCCCGTCGCACCGAGCCGGGAAATCCGATCGTCGAGAGACCCGGCCCGTCGTTACCGACGCTGATGGTGAACACCAGGCTGGGATGCGCCGCGAGCACGGAGTCGATCAGCACGTCGATGCGGGCCTGCCCCTCAATCTCATTGCCGACACCAAAGCTCATGTTCAGGATCAGCGGAAGCCGGCGCGCCCCGGCAAATCGGATGGCGTAGTCCACCGCGCGCATCATGCTCCCGGTTGTGGTGATCCCGCCTTGAGCGCCGTTGGCGATCTTGAGACCGAGCAGCTGTGCGCCCGGCGCCACCCCGTCGAATCCGGCGACACCGTAGAGATCGTTCCCCGCGGCGATTCCGGCGACATGCGAGCCATGACCGGTGATGTCGAAGACGAGGTCGAGCCGAGGCTCTCCCGCTCCGCCGGAGAAATTAGCGGCCACCGTGACCCGGGGAGGACGGCCCCGGGGAGCCCAGCCGAAGGTCTCGCGGGCCAGCAGATAATCGTGGACCGGCCGCTCGCCCGCGAAGGATCGATCGCCGTCGGTATCGGCAAAGGCGACCCACCCGTCGCTGGCGCGGGTGACCACCAGGACCAGGCTGTCCCCGACCGTGCCGTTGCCGTTCAGATCGGACGCCGGCGGGGGGCCGAGCGGGAGCTCGCTGATCACGCCGGCGTAGTACGGGCCTTGGGCGTTGAGGGCGGCCACCCGGCCGAAGCCGCCGAGCCTCCGTCCGGCAATGTCCACCGAATCACCGGCTGGCGTGATGCGCGCGAGGGGCACCGCGCCTTCATCCGAGAAATCCCGCAGGTCGAGCAGCTTCGGGGTGTCGGTCGAGGTGCGGCTCAGGCCGGGGATGCCCGCATCGATGCCGGTATCGAGGATGGCGATGACCACACCCCGGCCGTCGAACGTCGGATGGGTCCGGAGAAAGTCATTGACCCCGGTGCTGGCCAGCGGCATCCAGCCATGAGCGTAGGCTGCATCCGGCGGGACCACCGGCTGAAGGCTGTCGTATGGGTCCGGCTCCGGCATCACCGCCGATGGGGGCACCCGCCCCTCACTGGGGGGCAGCCGGCCGGGATCGATGTTCGGTTTGGGCAAGGGCAGCTCGGGGGCCGGCTGTTTCGGCTCCGGCTGCTGGGGTGCACACGCGAGCGCGAACGCCAGCGCAGCGAGGGTCAGACGCGGCGAAGGCATACGACTCCTAGCGAGTGATGGCCGCGTCGAGCGGCGGGAGCACGAACGGACCGAGGTGCGGGCCGGCGTAGTTGGCGGCGATCCTCAGGGTGAAGGCGAGCTGATCCCTGGTCTCCTCGGGGGTGACGATGGCGTCCACGAAGCCGCGCGCCCCGGCGAACCTGGCATCGAGCTGCTGCTCGTAATCCGCGCGCATCGAGCTCATCGACGCCTTGGCTTCGTCCGATGGCTCGCGTCCCTCGCGGCGTGCCTTCTCGATCTCGGCCCCGTGCACCGCCATCACCGCCGATTCGCCTTCCATCACGCCCATGCGCCCCGTAGGCCAGGAGAGAATGAAATCGGGATCGAAGCCCTGGCCCGCCATGGCGTAGTAGCCCGCGCCGGAGGCGTGATTCAGGGTGAGGACGATCTTGGGCACGACGGCGGTAGCCATCGCCTCGACGAAACGGGCTCCGGCGCGGATGATGCCCGACTGCTCCGCCTCAGGGCCAACCATGAACCCGCTCACATCCTGAATGAAGAGAATGGGAAGCCGCTCGCGGCTGGCGGTTTCGATGAAGTAAGCCACCTTCTCGGCGCTGCCGGTGTAGACGATGCCGCCGAATCGTGCCCGCTCCCCCGGCTGTCCCTTGATCACGCCCCGCTGGTTGGCAATCAGGGCGACGGGCCGGCCCTCGATATGGGCGTGCCCACACAACATCTCGCGAGCGACGTCGGGCTGGAATTCGTCGAGTGCACCGCCATCCAGGATGCAGGCGAGCACCTGCCGCATGTCATAGGAGAGCCGGTGATCCGCGGGAAGGATGTTATAGAGATCGGAGGACGGGCGGATAGGCGGACGGGCGGTCTGAATGCTGTGGCTGAGACCGGGCGTACGGGGAAGGCGTCCGATGTATTCCCGGATCCGGACGAGGCACTCGGCATCGTTGGCGGCCCGGTAGTGGGCCACGGCGCTCAGCTCGGTATGGGTCCTGGCTCCGCCCAACGTCTCCGCATCGATGGTCTGACCGGTGGCGCCTTTCACCAGGTTGGGTCCGCCCAGCCCCATGAAGCTGGTGCCCTCGACCATGAAGATCACGTCGGAGAGAGCCGGCAGGTATGCGCCACCCGCAATGCAGCTCCCCATCACCGCGCTGATCTGCGGCACGTGCAGGTACCGCCGCATGATCGAGTTGTAATAGAAGATCCGGGCCGCGCCGTACTGCCCGGGGAACACCCCGCCCTGATACGGAAGATTCACCCCGGCGCTGTCCACCAGGTACACAATCGGGATCCTCTGCCGCATGGCCACTTCCTGGGCGCGGAGGATCTTTCGAATCGTCTCCGGCCACCAGGAGCCGGCTTTCACCGTGGCGTCGTTGGCGACCACGACGACCTCGCGGCCCTCGACCACACCCACGCCGGTGATGACCCCGGCACCGGGAGCCTGACCGTCGTACTGGTCGTAGGCCACCAGCAGGCCGAGCTCGAGCCAGGGCGTATCAGGGTCGAGCAGCTGCTGCACCCGTTCGCGGGGTGACAGCTTCCCCTGCTCGTGCATCCGGGCAATACGCGCGGGCCCGCCGCCTTGCTGCAGTTTGGCGGCGAGCTGCTGGTATTCCTCGGTCAGCGCCCGGAGGCGGCTACCGGCTGGGCTCATGACTCGAGGTGAGAGGCGGCCCACGACTTGATGTATTCGATGAGATCGGTGGTGGGCGTGCCGGGACCAAACAGCTTTCCGATGCCCTGTTGCTGGAGGGCCGCCATGTCTTCCGGCGGGATGATCCCGCCGCCGGTGACGAGGGTGTCGGGCCGGCCCATGTCTTTCAGCAGTTGCCGCACCCGGGGAAACAGGGTCATGTGGGCGCCGGAGAGAATCGAAAGGCCCACGACGTCCACATCCTCCTGCACCGCGGCGGTTGCGATCATCTCCGGAGTCTGGTGCAGGCCGGTGTACACCACTTCCATGCCGGCATCGCGCAGAGCGGCGGCCACCACCTTGGCCCCGCGGTCGTGGCCATCGAGGCCAGGCTTGGCCACCAGCACCCGAATGGGGCGCACCACCTCAGCGATTCCCCGGCGAAGTGGATGTGCGTGTCATCTGGATCTCTCCGGGCAAGAGGGCGTCCACCAGCTCGTCGATCGATGCGGCGGTGCGACACGGCCGCCCAGGTCCTGGGCTGGAGGGAGCCAGAAGCACCACCTCGATTCCAGCCGCCCGGGCTCCCACCACATCCACCTCATAGAGGTCGCCGACGTACAACGCCTCCCCGGCGCCGATGCCCAGCGCGTCGAGCGCCGCCCGGAAAATCGCCGGGTCGGGTTTCTCGACCCCGACGAGGCCGGAATCGATGACCACCTCGAAATAGTCGCGCAGGCCGGCGGCCGCGAGTGCCTCCTCGACCCGCCCGTCGCTGTTCGACACGACGCCGAGCCGGAGCCCGGCCGCCCGCAGCCGGCTGAGCGACTCGTGGGTGCGCTCGTGGACCGAGCACCAGAGATGCCGCTCCTGATGCAACCGCCGGAGACAGTCGCGCACCTCCGCCATTCGGCCCGCCGGCACGCCACTGGACCGAAAGAGCGCCTCCAGGTATGCGGCGGCGCGCTCCCCGTCGTTGCCCGCCGCCCGTTCCATCGCCTGAGCCGCCTCGCCTGCGTGGGCGGCCAGGCCCTCGCCGCTCAGCGGCAGCTCGAGCGCCGCCCCCACCGCCTGGGCCATCCTGGCGTAGTCCAGGAATAGCAGGGTATTCCCTGCGTCGAATAGAACCGCGCGAAG
>CAZASU010000081.1:6570-8862 GCA_964487785.1 uncultured Gemmatimonadaceae bacterium
CGGAGCAGCGCGCCCAGACTCTCGATCCCATCCCGGGCTTCGGGCTCGTAGACCACGTTGACGTCCACTCCCTGCCGCAGCGCTTCCTCGATGGCGTCGTCCACGATGTCCAATACCGGCATGGGGTTCCCCTCACCGCGGCATTCCCGTTCCGTGAGCGCCAGGCGGCCGGAGTCGCCGCAGCGAAATCCGGCCTCGCTGGAGTCGGAGTTCACCAGCAACGAGCGCACCTGGCCCCGGGACAAGGCCCGCAGCGTCGGACCCAGCCCGTTGACTCCCCACCCGGTACCGACTCCCTCGAGCATCTCGTGCACCAAGGTCCGCTCCGAGGCGCGCTCATGCCCTTCCCGTACCGCCAGCGTGGCCGAGTGAACCGACGCCAGGGTGGCATCCTTTGGATTGAGCCGCACGGTGCCGATCACTCGCTCGGCGAGGTAGGAGTGGAGGAACGGCTCCACTGCCCCGGCGTCCGCGCCGGTACCCGCGAGCACGATGCCGTGGGCTGGGTGCCGCCGGTCCATGGCGAACAGCTCCCGGGCGATCGCCTCGTAGTGGCGCTGCTTCTCCTCCCGGATCCGGTTGTTGTAGGTGTACTCACCCCAGCCGCTGGTCCCGTCCTGGTCGCGGTGGAAGCGTTTACCGCGAGTGCTGTCGGCGCGGATCCCGGACACCTCGCGCGATTCGTGGGCGGTCACCTCGAAGAACCGGGCCTTGCTCCGATCGAGCACCACGGTGAGCAGCCGGCCAAACTCGTCTTCCACCGACGCGAGCTCGCGTACCAGCGGGCAGGCATCCACCGAGAGGCGGGAGCGATGGACCACCGGAAGGGCCACGGTCTCGAACAGGTCGATTCCCTCGCAGGCAAATATGGCCAGGCCCTGCGTGTGCGGCAGATTCCCCGGATTCCGGAGGAACTGCTGCACCCGGTCCAGGTCTCGGCCCACTTCATCGGCGATACGGCGGTCGAGCCCGAGCCGCGGCAGGGCCTGGACCGCCGATTTCACCCGGTTTTTGACCTTGATCAGATACTTGCCGCGCGAGCGGTCGCGAGGCTCGAGCTTCAGATAGCAGGTGACTACCCGATGATCGCCGGGCTGGATCCCGGTCAGCCGTTCCAGCACGGCAGAAAGCTTCCGCGCGGTGGGTTTTTTGATCGCGGCACCAGTGGCGCCGTTAGAAGAAGATCGGCTCGCGGTAGCTCCCATAAATTTCCTCGAGCACATGCCGGATCTCGTAGAGCGTGCAGTAGGCCCGCGCGCAATCCAGCATGGCTGGTATGATGTTCTCGTCGTTTACGGCGGCCCGGCCAAGAGCCTCGAGCCGCCCGGCTACCAATTCAGGGTTTCGCTGGGCCCGGAGCCGGGCGATGCGCTCGCGCTGGGTCACCTCGGCGGCGCCGCCGACCCGGAGGATCTCGACCGGGGCCTCGCCATCCTCGACGAAGTCGTTCACCCCCACGATCGTTCGCCGCCCCTGCTCCAGCTCCGCCTGGAACCGCATCGACGAGTGGGCAATCTGGCGCTGAAACCAGCCCGACTCGATGGCGCTCACCACGCCGCCCTGGGCGTCGATCTCGGCGAACAGTCCTTCGGCCTCGCGCTCCAGCCCATCGGTCAGCGCCTCCAGGTAGTACGACCCGCCCAGCGGGTCGGCCACATTGGGGATCCCGGTCTCGTAGGCCAGAATCTGCTGGGTACGCAGCGCGATGCGGACCGTTTCCTCGGTGGGCAGCGCCAGAGTCTCGTCCAGGGCGTTGGTGTGCAGCGACTGGGTACCGCCCAGCACCGCGGCCAGCGCCTGGTAGGCCACCCGGACCACGTTGTTGTGCGGCTGCTGCGCGGTGAGGGTGACGCCGGCCGTCTGGGAGTGAAACCGCATCTTCCAGCTGCGCGGATCCTTGGCCCCATAGCGGTCGCGCAGGTGCCGGGCCCAGATACGGCGGGCCGCGCGCAGCTTGGCGATCTCCTCGAAGAAGTCGTTGTGGATATCCCAGAAGAACGAGAGCCGTGGTCCGAAGCTGTCCATGTCCAGCCCGCGGGCCACGCCGTGCTCCACGTAGCAGAACCCGTTTGCAAGGGTGAACGCCAGCTCCTGTGCCGCCGTGGCTCCCGCCTCGCGGATATGGTACCCCGAAACAGAGATGGTATTCCAGTTGGGGGTGTGCTCCGCGGCCCACTCGAACAGATCGACGATAATCTTGAGCGCGGGCTCCGCCGGGAAGATCCAGGCGTGCTGCGCCATGTACTCTTTCAGGATGTCGTTCTGAATGGTGCCCTGCAGCTGGTCGATCGG
>CAZASU010000082.1:0-8847 GCA_964487785.1 uncultured Gemmatimonadaceae bacterium
AGATCTGCATGGTGCGCTGTGCCGCCTTGAGGGTGCCCTCGAGGGCGGTCAGGGTCGAGCGCAGCTGGTCGGCGGTACGCTCGTTCACGAAGGACTGGGCGCCGAGGAGGATGCTGTCGGCCCGCTCCGCGAGCAGCGTCGCTTTGCCGGTGAGGCCGAGATCCTGGCTGCCCAGCATGACCCTTCCCGGAGGCAGGAGCTCGCTGGCACGGCCGGGATCGAAGTCCACTACGTAGTCGCCGACCAGGGTAATCGAGACGATCTTGGCGCTGGCATCCACCCGGGCCCGGATCTTGGGCGGCAGGCTCGCGAGCACCAACACCTTGCCTACGTCCACGAACTCGATCTTCTCTACCTTGCCGACGTTGTACCCGGAGACTCTCACCGGTGACGCCCGCTTGAGCCCGCTCACGTTGTCGAACTGGATCCGCACGACATTGTCCGAGCCGCCCGACCGGCCGCTCAGCCACATGGTGCCGAACACAAACACCACGATGGCGACGAGGACGATGGCGCCCACCGTCGCTTCCCGCGAGTAGCGCAGATCCATGATTGGCTCAGGCCGCCAGAGTAGGATTGTCGAAGTCGCGCTCGAGGAACTCCCGGACCTTCGGGTGCGTCGAGGCGAGGAACTCCTTCGGAGTGCCCTGCATCACGATCATGCCGTCGCTCAGCAGGGCCAGCCGGTCGGCGACCCGGAACGCACCACGCACATCATGGGTCACCATGACGCTGGTGACGCCCAGCTCGTCATCGAGGCGTTGCACCAGGCTATCGATGATGTCCGCGTTGACCGGGTCGAGGCCCGAAGTGGGCTCGTCGTACAGCAGGTACTTCGGCGCCCCCGCAATGGCGCGCGCGATGCCCACCCGTTTCCGCATTCCACCCGAGAGCTGCGCCGGGTACTTCTCGACCGTCTCCGGCGGCAGGTTGACCAGCCGGATGCACTCGGTAATGCGCTGCCGGCAGTACTCCTGATCGGAGTACTTGGCCTCGTCGGTGATGCCCAGGCGAACGTTCTCGAACACGTTCATGGAGTCGAACAGTGCCCCGTTCTGGAAGACGTAGCCGATGTGGGAGCGGAACTCCGACAGCTCCTTCCGCTTGAGCGTGGTCACGTCCTTGCCATCCACGATCACGGTGCCACGATCCGGCTTGATCAAGCCGATGATATGCTTGAGCAGGACGCTCTTGCCGGTGCCTGAGGGACCCAGCAACGCGACGGTCTCACCTTCGCGCACCTCGAAGTCGACCCGGTCCAGCACCACCTGTTTCCCGAACGCCTTGTGCAGGCCGTGGAGCTCGATCATTGGTTGAGCAGCAGCCGAGTGAGAACGGTGTCGAGCACGAGGATGAGGACCGAGCTGGTGACCACCGCCGTGGTGGTGGACCTGCCCACCCCTTCGGCGCCCTGCTGGGTATTGAACCCCATGTAGCAGGCGATGATCGTAATGGAGCCGGCGAAGAAGAACGCCTTGATGACTGAGTAATAGGCGTCCCAGGGCCGCCAGTAGTACTGTGCCCCGTAGATGAAGTCGGCGTCCGTCACCGGCAGCACCGCCTTCACCGAGATCCACCCCGACAGCACCCCGGACAGGTTAGCCAGCACGGTGAGGGCGGGGATCATGATGAGTCCGGCCAGCACCCGGGGGATGACCAGGTGAGAGGCCGGCGAGCGTCCCAGACTCTCCAGGGCGTCGATCTGCTCGGTCACCCGCATCGTGCCGAGCTCCGCGGCATAGCGCGCGCCGATGCGGCCGGCCAGGATGAGCGCGGTCAGCACCGGGCCCAGCTCCAGGATGATGGAGGAGACAACCAGGGTGCCGACGACGTAGTATGGGATGGCGCCGGTGAACTGATAGCCGGTCTGAAGCGCGGTCACCGCCCCGGCAAACGCCGAGATCAGCATGACAATGAAGAGACTGCCGACCCCGATGTTCCAGGCCTCGATCATCATCCGGGGCCACCAGATGCGGAACTCGGAAAGGCCGCGAGCGGCATCCACCATGAAATAGCTGAGGCGACCCACGTGCGACAGGCCGTCGAGCACCCAGCGGCCCAGCGCGGCCAGCACACTCATGGCCGGGAGTCGGGAGTCGGGAGTCGGAAGTCAGGAGTCAGGAGTCAGGAGCCCGGATGCGAGTCAGGAGTCGGGAGTCTGGAGTCTGGAGAAAAAGGTAACCAAGTACAGCACTTCCCGTTAGCCGATGGCCGTTGAAGCCTGCGCTCCAAGCTCCCGACTCCTGACTCCCGACTACTTTCAACTATGCCACGCTCCCTGCCGCTCCACCACGCACCCGAGTTCCGCCGCCGCCTGCTCCGGTGGTTCCGGCGGCATGGCCGCGATCTGCCCTGGCGGCGCACCCGGGATCCGTATCACGTGATGGTGTCCGAGTTCATGCTCCAGCAGACCCAGGTGTCGCGGGTCGAGGCATACTACCATCGGTTTCTCGAACGCTATCCCTCGATCGAATCGTTGGCGGCGGCGCCGACCGGGATGGTGCGGGAGAGCTGGGATGGACTGGGGTATTACCGGCGGGCGACCAATCTGCACCGGCTGGCCCAGGAGGTGGTGCGAGACCACGCCGGGGTCATCCCCTCCGACCCGGCCGAGCTCCGGAGGCTGCCCGGCGTCGGCCGCTACACCGCCGGCGCGGTGGCCAGCTTTGCGTTCGAGCGCTCGGCGCCCGCGGTGGACACCAACGTCGCGCGGGTGATTCGCAGAGCGTTCCACCCCAGAGCTCCGGCGAAGGCGCTCGTCAATCGGCTATGGGCTACGGCAGAACAGATCATTCCCCGCCGGGGCACCAGTGCCTGGGCATTCAATCAGGGCATCATGGAGCTCGGCGCACTGATCTGCACGGCCCGCGTGGCGAGGTGCGGGGCCTGTCCGGTTCGGCCGGCATGCGCGACGGGGAGGAAAACGGCTGTCACCCTGACGCCCACCCGGAGCGAAGCGAGGGGGAGGCGTCGGGGGCCAAAGTTCCTCAGTTGAACCAAGGTTGTAGCTGAAGTCAGAACTTTTCGGGATGCATAGGCCCTACTGCGTATACATACTAGCAAGTGACACACACGAGCTCTATATAGTATTACGAATGACCTGGTGCGGCGTTTGTGGGAACACCGCAATGGCCAGGATCCTCACGGCTACTCCCATCGCCACGGCACCAGTCAGTTGGTGTACTTCGAGACTTAGCGACTATTGTCTTTTGAGAGAAGCTTCGGCCCCCTCGTCCTCGCTACGCGAGTCCTTAGGGTGACAACATTCCCGCTCACCGCATTTTCACCCCAGCATCGCCCCGGCAAACAGGGCCAGCAGCCCCAGCGTCCCCGAAATCGAGCCCACGATCCGCTGCCGCTGCCGCAGCTCGTCGAAGTAGCGGCCCGTCTCGCCCGTGGGCTCGAGCCGGCTGAGCTTGGCCGCGGTAGGAAGCGCGATGAGCAGTGTCAGCAGCGCGGCCACGAGTCCGGCACCCTGCATCAGCATCAACCAGATGCTGAAGCCGGGCAGATCCTCGCCGGTTATCTGGAAGGTGAGGATGACGCCCGATAGCACCGCCAGCAGCGAGCCGGGGGCGATCGCCACCCTCATCAGCGTGGCCTGGGCCCGCACTACCGCGCCCAGCCCGTGCCGATCCTCCCGCTTGGCCGCGATCCCGATGATCATCGCCGCGATGGCCCCACCGAGCCACAGGGTGAAGCCCAGCAGGTGCAGGAACAGCCAGGCGCGGGTCACGAGGAGATGGCCGACAGGATCGATCCGTCGATCGGCTGCCGGGCGGAGAAGCCGGTGTCGATCTCGTGCCAGTGCTCGATCCGCTCCTCGCCCAGCCGCCAGCAGAGGAAGATGGGGCGGTCTTCCCGCAGCGAGTAGAAATCCACCAGGCCGGCCTCGAACCCCTTGAAGACGCAGCCGATCGCCTCCAGCTCCTGGAGATACTGGTTGATGCGATCGGCGTGACGGGTGACTTCCTCGCGCGAGGCGACCAGCTCCTGGGTCTCGCCCCAGTCGGCCCGGGCCCCGCCGGTGAGCAGCTCGAACCGGGCGACCGCGGCCCGCCACGCCGGATACTCCACGGTGAGATCAGCCGCGACCCGTCGGACCAGCGGCAGGGTGCGCTCGGCCTCCTCGAGGGTGAACAGTTTGAAATCGTGCATTGTTTCTGCCTTGGTTCCGGTGGGCCCGCACGGCCGTGCGGGCCTACATCTTTATCCCCACACGATCTTCACGTCCGGAATCTCCTCCGGATGACTGATGAATCCCACCACCCGACCTTGCTCATCGACCACGGTGATGGTCGGTCGGAGGTGTGATTCGTTGGGATCATTATCCATCAGGACCTGGAAGCCATTCAGCTCCACGTCCGGTCGTATCACCGGCGAGTTGGGACGCATCAGCGAATCGACTCGCGTGTGCCACGGGTGCTTACCCTCGGCCAGGCAGCGGGTCACCAGGTCGCGGTCGCTCAGGGTGCCGAGGAAGCGGCGGGTACGGTGATCGTCCACCACCGGCACGACTGAGATGTTGCGGGTCTTCAACATGATCGCGACCTCGCTGGCCATCGCCCCGGCCACGGCAACGTGCGGGTCGGGCACCATCACTTCGGAGGCTTTCATTGGCTCAATTTGCCCCGAATGGAGAAGGGGTCAAGAGTCCCGGCCCCAGTGATCCAGGGCCTCGCGGGTGGCACGACGTCCTTCGCCGGCATACTCGCGCACCCGGTCCACCCTGAACGTGGCGTGGCGCTCGATCCGGGGGCGCACGTAAACCAGCGGAGGACGGCTCGGGTCCGCCCGCCAGACGGCGAGCTGGCTCTCGGAACTGGCGGCCATGAGGATCCCGACCGCGTCATCGTGGGCCCGAACCATCGAGGGAACTCTGGCCGACTCCGCCGGCGGAGGCATGTCGAAGCCGGGACCCACGTCGACCGCCAGCACCAGCTCCACGTCGAGCTCCGCCGCGGGCTCCAGCGGCAGCACGCCGCGGAGCCCGCCGTCGCCATAGCGGCGTCCGCCCAGCACGACCGGCGGGTAATACACCGGCAGCGCGCAGCTGGCGCAGAGCACGTCCACCAGCGGCGCCACCTGAGCTCCCGCCCCAAAGAGCACCAGCTCACCGGTATCCAGATCCACGGCCGTCACCGTGAGCGGCACAGCCAGATCGGAGAAACGCCGCGCCGGCACCAACGCCTCGATAGCCCGGCGCAGGGGAGCCGGCTTCAGCAGCGATCGGAGGAAGAGTCCGGCCACAGGCGCCAGCGGCTCCCGCACGATGCTGCGGGCACCCAGCTGGCTGACCCGCTCCAGCATTTCGTCGTTTCCCACGCCGCTGGCGAGCCCCGCCGCGATTACCGCCCCCATGGAGGTCGCGACATACCACGCCGGCTCGAACCCAGCCTCCTTCACCGCGCGACAGGCGCCGAGATGCGCCGCAGTCTTGGCACCGCCGCCACTCAACACCACCGCGATGGGGCGAGCCGTCACGGACTTCGCTTCTGCTTACGGTGAGCCTCGGCCCTGGCGGAGCGCTCGCGCTCCTCGTCGGTCTCCGGGACCAGACGGGGCACCCGCTTCGGCTTCCCCTGCTCGTCCACGGCCACGAAAACCACGTGGGCGGTGTGGGTATGCCGCCTCTCACCGGTGCTCACCCACTCGGAATAGACCTCCACCGAAATGTACATCGAGGAGTTACCGACAAAATCCACGGTTGCGGCGCAGGTGACCAGGGCGCCCACCGGAATACGCTCGCGGAAGTCGACCCGCTCGATGCTTGCCGTAACGGCCGGGCCGCCCGCGTGGCGGATTGCGGCAACCGCCGCCGCCTGGTCCACCAGCGCCATCAGCTCGCCTCCGAACAGGTCGCCCCGCACGTTCTGCATGTGGGGCATCACGAAGGTCGTGATCTGACCGACGGAGTAGGACATGGGACGGGAGTCGGGGACCATGGTGCTCCAAGAAAAAACGTTTACGCCGTCAATAGTCCACTGGTCTTAAATAGTACTCCCCTATCGCCGTGCCACTCAGCATCGCTACCGTCGGGAGCCGGCGCTTCCAATGGGTGCTGTCGAGCCGCTGACGTACCAGGGCGATCTCGGCTTCATCGAAGCCCAGGGCCGAGATCTCCGGGGCGCGGTAGCCGAGCAGGATCCAGTGGAGGATGGCATCGGCGCGGGGGTAGGAGATGCCGAAGTCGCCTTCGTCTGTCTGGCCCTTGATCAAGTCGGCGGTGGCCGGCTTCGAGACGATGACCTCGGGAACGCCGAGGTGCCGGGCAAGGGCCCAGACCTGGGTCTTGAAGAGGTCGCCGATGGGATTGACCGGCGGCGAGTCGTCGGCGTGCCAGGTGAAGTATCCCAGCAGGCGCTCCGTCTTGTTGCCGGTGCCCAGCGGCAGGGCCCGATGCGCGGCGGAGAGATCGAACAGGGTGATCATCCGGGTCCGAGCCATGATGTTGCCCAGGCGCGCCGGCTCCATCCGTTCGCTTCGCTCAGGACGGGCCTCTCCGATCGCACCGGCGAGCGCGTCCACCGCGGGGCTGATATCCACCGTGGTGGTGGGGATACCGAGGGCATCGATCACCAGCTGGGCGTGGGCGAGGCTCTCCGGACTGGACGAGCGGTACGGCATCCGAACCCCGAGCACGTTGGCCGCTCCGAGTGCCTCGACCGCGAGGTAGGCCACCAGCGAGCTGTCCACCCCGCCGGAAAGTCCGATCACCACCTTGTCGAACTTTCGCCGGCGCTGAACCTCGTCGCGAATGAACTCGCGTAGCCAGTGCTGGGTGAGCTCGGCGTCGATCGCGAGCGGATCCTGTTGGGGATTGAAGCGAGCGGGAGTGGGTGCCAGCGGAGGAAGCGGGGCGGCGGGGCGGCGGGACCGCGCGGCAGGCCCCTGCTTGGACTCGGCGGGCGCTGCTGTGCCTGTGCTGACCCGCTGACCCGCTGACCCGCCATCCTCCTTGCTGCCTGTCTGCCCCGCTGCCCCGCTGCCCCGCTTCTCCCGCCTCGCCGCTGGCAGCGAGCCCAGCAGATGCGGCAGCCGCATTTCGAGATCGGCCAGCAACGGGAGATCGGCGCGTGCCCGAGTGATCTCCTCGAAGTCCAGCACGGCGGGGATGATCGCTTCCTGGAACACAGGCCCCTGCACCAGCAGATCTCCCCGTGGCCCCGCCAGAATCGACCCACCGGGAAACGCCTTGCCACCTTCGAATCCGACCAGCTGCGACAGGGCCACGTAGACTCCGTGCTCGCCGGCGATGTCCTGGGCCAGCCTGCTCCAGCGGGCGAGACTCAGCGGACGTCCCGCCGTGTCGTCGGTAGCGACCACGCCACGGGCTGGGCTGGCGCTGGGAATGATGATCAGCTGGGCGCCGTCGAGTGCCGCCAGCATCGGAGTGAATGAGTGCCAGGCATCTTCGCAGATGAGGATCGCCGCCCGGCCCCATTGGGTATCGAAGGCCTGAACGCTCCGTCCGGCCTCGACGAAGCGCTCCTCATCGAAGACGCCGTAGGTCGGGAGGAAGATCTTCCGATGGATGTGGCGGACCCCGGCCTCCGGCCCACCGAGTGTGGCGTACAATCCTGAGTTGTAGAGCCGATTTCCGTGAACCTCATAGAAGCCCAGCGCAACGTCGAGCGGTGGGGTGCCGGCTTCCTGGTGCTGCCGGCTGAGATCGGCGAAAAGCTGGTCGCCGGTGATGGCGAGGTCCCGTACCCCACCCTCCAGGAAATAACCGGTCAGGGCGGTCTCAGGCGCGACCACCAGCTCAGGCGGTTCCGGCCAACTCCCGACCTCCCGAAAGAGGGCGCCAAAGCGGCAGAGATTCTCCTGGTATGCCCCCTTCTGGGGCCGTATCTGGGTGAGGGCGAGGCGGAGCACGTCTGAAAAGTAAGAGGTGAGAGGTAAGAAGTGAGAGGGGTGAAACAAGTAAGAGGTTAGAAGTGAGAAGTAAGAAGGAGGTCCCCAGGAGAAGCGCCCTCTCACTTCTTACCGCTCACCTCTTACTTTACCGGCATGCTCTTCTACGTCGCCATCGGCAGCGCACTTGGCGGGGTCAGCCGATACCTGCTCGGTGGGCTGGTCCAGCGGTTGCTCGATACCACATTCCCGGCCGGGACCTTGTTCGTCAACATCTCCGGCTCATTTCTGCTGGGGGCCATCCTCCGCTACGCGGTTGAGACCCCCTCAATCAGCCCCGAGGTACGCGCTCTCCTGACCATCGGCTTTTGCGGCGGCTATACCACCTTCTCCACCTTCAGCTACGAGACGGTTGCATTGCTGAAGGGCGGCGAGTGGACTCGCGCCGGCTTCTACGTCGCGGCCAGCGTGCTGCTGTCAATCACAGGGACGTTCTTGGGGTTTGGGCTCGCACGGGAAGTAATCGCCCTGCGGGGACGGATCTAGAGGGAGGCCTCGAATGCATGGACTGACCGGCGAACGGGTCCTGATGAGGATCCATATCGGGGAACGCGACAAGCACCATGGAAAACCGCTCTACGAAGCGATCGTACACCTCCTGCGCGAACGTCACTTCGCCGGTGCCACCGTGTTCCGAGGCATCATGGGATTCGGGGCCAGCGCCGGGATCCACACCGAGAAGGTGCTCCGCCTGTCGCTTGACCTGCCGCTGGTGATAGAGTGCGTCGACACGGAAGAGAAGATCCAGGCTATTCTGCCGGACCTGGATGAGATGATCGGCGGGGGACTGATCACTCTGGAACGTGCCCGAGTGATCATGTATCGGCCGGACCAGCCCACCAAATAGTGCGTCACACAGAAACTCTCTGGAGAGTAATGCCCACTGCATTTCAGGCCGTCAGCGGCGTGGCCAACGCCTGTCAAATCCTC
>CAZASU010000083.1:0-8696 GCA_964487785.1 uncultured Gemmatimonadaceae bacterium
TGAGCGCGAGCGAATCGCTCGTGGCCAGCGAATCAGCCGAGGCGACCGAGTCTGCGGCGGCCCCATCCATCAGGACGGTAGGATCGTTGTTGGTGAGGTTGTCGGCACTGTCACATGCACTGGCGAGAACAGCGAGAGCGAGCAGCGGAGCTCGCAGTTGGGCCCATCGACCGGCGTGGGTTAGCGTGCGGTTCATTCTGGTGGTCCCCTTGAGCACTTAGTTGACGGTGCCTGCGTTGTCGATGGGCCAGCGCGCGGCACGGCCGCCACGGTGGCTCATCGTCAGTAATCCTGACGCGCAGGTGGGGTTATGGCGCCAAACCGCGAGAAGCGGGTGGGCGGGGTTAACCCCTAGTATGAACGGGTGTGGTTCGCTGAACGAACTGAGAGTTGAAGCAGAGCGAGGAATGGTCGC
Organism: uncultured Gemmatimonadaceae bacterium; assembly: GCA_964487785.1. GTDB lineage: Bacteria > Gemmatimonadota > Gemmatimonadetes > Gemmatimonadales > GWC2-71-9 > CAVVWJ01. The sequence goes on from CAZASU010000083.1 coordinate 416, forward strand.
CGGCTAGCGCCATCTCGTTGTCGGTAAAGCCTCGCGGGCCCCATTATCGTGACGCACGTCACAAAAGTCAAGCCCGGGACCGCTCCGGCTACCCCTTCCGACCTCATATCTCCCAATTCGACATCACAATCCCCGATTCCGGGGATCGCTGCGGAAAGCCCTGGAGCAGCATCCGCAAGTCCGTCCAATGAACCCGGTACCCTAGCTCAATGAGCTTCAGGTACGCGGTGCTGAATTCCGTCTGGCAGCGGATTGCCACTCGACTGACTCGTTCGGACGTCGCGGAGTACTGCACAGACTGGATCAGACGCTCGAAAGTATCGGGGGTTGCGGTGACGAGCTTTAGGACTCGGATCTCGTCCTTGGGGCGGCCGGCCGCCAGGGGGGTGGAGTGCCACAGCGCAAACCCAGTCAGGGTAGGCCCTTCGCGCGTCAGGGTTGTGTCGCCTATGCCGAGGTCGCGGGTGAGGGCCAGCTCGCGGGTAAAGTCCACCCCCGGGATCAAACGGTCTGCCAGCCGACGGCACTCCTCCAATCGGTCGATCCAGGCCGGTCCGGCCCCGGAAAGGAGCTCGGGAGAGCCGACCGAGCGACGCGCCAGGTCTTTGACCAGCGTTACCGTCAAGCGGCCGGGCACGAGGCCTATCCTGCTGTAGAACCCGATGTTATCCACGGTCCGGGGCATGGTTTCAAGCCCGATCGTGGTGGCGCCCTGGGTCCGTAGCCAATCGATCCCGGTTCGCACCATGGTGGATCCGAGGCCTTCGCCTTGCCGATCGGGGCGTACCGCGAGGGGACCCATCCACCCCTCGGTCCCGGACCGGTGAACCATATTGAATGCCACCATCTTACCCTCGGCATCGCGCCAGACCATGGATCCATCCCCCGCATCCTCCAGGGCATAGCGCCAAACGAGGTTGTTCAGCTGGGGGACTCGGACCCCCACTAGCCCATCGCGGCTGTAGCGGTCGGTAAACGACTCCGCGAAGACCCGGTTGAGGGACTCGATATCCCGGACGGTGGCCCGCTCCGGGCCCAGCAAACTCCGGTCAGGCCGCCACATCCCTGTCTCCCAGAGGCTCGTCGCGCACCGTGGCCACCCCGCTCGCGAGATCGAAGCCCACCCGCACCACGCGATCGAAGCCCTCACTAAGAGAGTCTATGTGGGTGATGAGGATGACCTGAGGGAAGCGATCGGCCAGGCTTCGGAGTAGTTCTATGACAGCCCCGCGCCGGTCTTCATCCAGAGAGCCGAAGATCTCATCGAAGATCAAGAGCGAGAGGGGCTGTCCGGCCCGCTCGGCGATCATCTGACTGATCGCGAGCCGCAGCGCGAGATTGGACACGTCCTCCTCGCCGCCGGAGATAACCGCCTTAGGATCCCCGTCGTCCAAGAGCGTGGCGGAGTAGTCCTCGTCGAGATCCAGATCGGTGTAGCGCCCGTTGGTCAGCTCCCGCAGAAAACCGGAGGCGAGGTCGGAGAGGGTCGGCCGCAGAGTCGAGTTCAGGTCTTCGCGCAGGTCGGTCAGCGCTCGGTCGAGCTCCTGATGAAATGCCAGCTCCGTGGCGGTTTCGGCGGCGGCCCGTTCGCGTTGATTGCGCTCCTCCTGCCGCCGCGCAACCGCCTCCACGGCTTCGACTGCAGCCCTGCTCTCCGCGCGCCCTCGGACCCAGGCCAGCTCAGCGTCGCGGCGCGCCCGCTCGGCAGCCTGCTCGGTGTCGCGAAGGTTCTTGAAGGCCGTCTCGCTGTATCCCAGGCCGGTGAGGCGTGCCTTAAAATCAGCGATGCCCCGGGTTACCTCGACCGCTGCGGCCCGCGCAGTCTGAAGCTCGGCGGAGATGGCCTCGCTCCTTTCCGCGACCACCCGGAACCGCTCCGCCTGGAGCGCCAAGGGCTCCAGGGCCCGCGCCTCACGGACCACAGCCTCATGCCGCGCCTGGTCGTAGGACTCGACCAACCCCGTAAGCGCTCCCTCAAGCTCCACTACGCGGAGCAACAGACGCTTCTGTTCCTCCCGCAGGGGACCAGCCTCGTGGCCCTGGGCCTGGAGACGACCCTGCTGGGCGGTGGCCAGGGAGAGCTCACTCTCAAGTGCAATCCTCCGCTGATCGTTCTCGGTGAGCAGGGCGGGCTCCTGCTGCAGCTGGTCGATGCGCTGCTTGTAGTAGTTGCCATTGGACCGAACTTCCTCGATCTGACGATCGAGCAGCTCGAGTACTTTGGCGTACTCCTCGCCGAGAGGGCGGGCACAGGTGGGGCAGACACCCTCGACACCCGCCTTTACGATCCGCTGCCGCTGGTCTTTCAGCTCCTGGTACTGATCGAGGAGCCCTTGTCGCTTGGTCTTGGCATCCTGAGCATCCCGAACCCACACAGTTCGCTGCTCTTCGGACTCGAGGGTGGCGGCCGTAAGGGACGCGCGGGCGGCGGTGACCCGCTCCAGGGCTCCGTCGAGGAGCTCTTGCGAGGGCACCCTCGAGAGCCGTTCCTGGATAGAGGCGAGATGCGCCCGCACCTCGTTCAGCTGGGCCTGGTAGCTCTTGCGGGCCCCAAACGCTTCAGCCTGACGCTCCAGCACCTGCGCCTCCTCGCGCAGCGCAGGGAGCGGGACGAGGCGCCGGCGAACCTCTTCCAACCGCTGTCTCGCCGACTCGGCTTCGGCAGCCTCCTGCTCCAAGCGCTTGCCGTGCGCGGTGGCGGAGGCTGCTTTCTGGTCTGCCAGTTTGAGCTCAGCTTCGAGGCCCATGGCCGCCTCCCGGAGCTGTTGGAGCCGCTCCCACTGAGGACGGATCGTGGTTAATCGCTGCTCTGCGGCTTCGTTCGCGCCCGCAGCTGCGGTTTCGGCGGCGCGGGCAGCAGCCATCCGGTCGTCAGCCGCCTTCTTGGCGGCATCCAGCTCGCCGCTATCCGGCAGGCCTGCCCGGAGGCCCTCGAGACGGGCCCGGAGCGCCGAGCGCTTTTCCTTGAGCCGATCCTGGGCAGTTCTGAGCCGTTCGTACCCCAGCACTCTGGAGAGAAACTGAGCGCGCTCGGGTGCGCTCATGGCGGCCATGACCGCGAGCTCCTTCTGACCGGTGAAGTAGGTGTTGAAGAACTCGTCGCGGGACATTCCCAGAATTCGGGTGATGCGCTCGGTCACCGCGCCGATGCTGTTGGCGACCGGGGCCGGATCATTGTCTTTATAAAGCGCCGCGCTGTTGAGCGAACGCACGATTCGATACTCGTGCGGTCCGAGCGTAAAGTCGACTTCCACCTCGACTCTCGCTTTGGGTAGCGCGCCTCGGCGACGAAGCGTCTCCCGGCTCCCCCGAGCCGCCGGCATCCCGTACATCGCCCACGCTATCGCCTCGAGCAGGGTCGTTTTTCCGGAGCCATTAGGCCCGATGATTCCGGTTAACCCGGGGCCAAACTCAATCTCGGTGTTCTCGTGTTGGCGGAAATTCGCGAGGCGGAGCCGGTTGATCCGCATCAGGCCCCCACCAGATCGCGCTCGACGCTGTCCATGAGCTCTCGGCCTAAGCGTACGAAAGCCTCGCGGTCGAGCTCAGCGGGCAAGGGCCGATTTTCCAGATAGGAAACCACTAGCTCCGGGAGAGTATGCCGACGACCCGGCGCCCCTATGCCGGCCCTCTGACGCATCTCCGGCCGGCGCAGATCGAGGTGGAAATGGAGTGCCTCCGTCTTGAAGCTGCGGATCGCGGTATGGCTCAGCTCGCGTGCTACGTGCCGCGCTATATCGAAGACGCGGAGGCGTATGATCTTGTTCGACAGTCCTCCCGAAATAGCGGCGAGCCGAATGGAGATGAGCTCATCTATGGCCGCGGCCGACATCCCCTCCGCCTTCACCGGCTCCAAGTCCAAGACCTGGCTGGCCAGCGGAACCACATGACGCTCCACCCGGCCGGTCGTGAGATCGGCGAGTAGCCACCCTTTTCCGTGGGAGCCGTGATCGACCTCGTCCCTGGCCTCGCCCCAGATGTTTGGTCCGATGTAGTCCAAGGCCCCGGCATACCAGGCATTCCTCGCAACCTGGTGCTGGGTGTGGTAATGGCCGAGGGCTACGTAGGTCCAATCCTCCAGATGCAGCGCTCCACGATTGACCACAGCTCCACCGTACTCGGCGGCGACATGGCCGGTCGGATATTCGCCTTCGACTTCGAAGTGAGCCACGAGCACCTGGTGTTTCTGGGTTCCCTCGGGTTCGAGCGCTGGTCTCTCGTCCGCCAGGACACTCCCGTGCGGCACGGCAAAGATGCTGAGATCGAGCCCCGGGTACACGAGGCGCCGCGGTGCGTCGCTCGCCACATCAACGCCCAACTCCTCAAAGAGCCGCAGGATCGATCCGGTCTCCACCGAGCGCGGCGTGTCATGGTTTCCTGCGATGAGCACGATCGGTGCGTTGGGGAGAGCCTCGCGGAGCCGCTGGAACTGCCGGAACGCGAATACGATGGCGTAGTTGGTGGGCCGAACGGAGTGAAAGAGATCTCCAGCGACAACTACCGCGTCCGGCCTGGCGGCAAGGACGCCATCAATGGCGGCGCGGAAGGCGCCGGCGACATCGGCTTCCCGCTGGTTGATGCCGGTCGAGGTCTGCCGGTGGTACTGCCGGATGCCGAGGTGGGGGTCTGCAATGTGGGCCAGTTTCACGGGTGGAGAATGGACCTAAATGCGGTAAAGAGCAAGAACTTATCGAGACCTGCGAAACAGCGGTCGCGGCGGGTAACTGAACCGGGTAACTGGAGTGGCAGGAGACTGGCTAGGCGCCGTACGAATCGTCAGCGCGCTTGAGGGCCGGGATCCCGCGGCGGGGGATCGCTACTTCGCCGTTCACCCGCCGGCCGAGGCAGGCGGTGAAGAACGCGTACGCATCGTCGGGGCGCTCGCGGCGGGTGGCGGAGAGTGCGCGACGGACGTCGGCCTCGCGGCGGCCCTCGATCAGGGCGCGGACGGCGTCGGCGGAGACCCGGCGATCCAGGCGGCGCATCTGGCGCGCCACCGCGTCGGCGAAGGGAAGCTCCGCGGCAGGGGGGTACCGCTCGATCCCTTCCCGGCCATTCAGGACAGCGGGCCGGGGGAACTTCACGAAGATCGGCTGGGTAAAATGGGGGTGGCGAAGCATCAGCTCGCCCTTGGGGAGGGTCGCCAGCTTGATCTTGGTGGCCGGTGAGATCGTGCCGTACGCGGGCATGGCGAGCTCATCCATGTCCATGCGCCCGTAGATCCCGGTGCCGGCATTGCCGACCACCCGCCGCTGGACCTGGGAGCGGAACTGCTGGGCCGAGAACAGCACCAGGCCCAGATAGCGGCCGCGCTCCGACAGGTCGAGCAGCATCTTTCTGACGTAGGTGTCCGGCCCATCGGCGGGCGCATACTTGTTGAGCTCGTCCACGAAGACCACGACGTGGTCCACACCCAGATCGCGCCGCTCGAGATGCTCCCGCAGCTTCGATACGACCCGGGCGAAAACGAGGTCCTGCGCCAGCGGGTCGAGCCCGGCGACATCGATGACGTGCATGCTGCGGTCTTCGAAGTGCCCCCAGGGTAGATCGTTGGCCACCCCATCGTCGGTGACCAGACCCTTCGACCGGGTACTGATGTTGCTCAGACGATTCCGCACCTTGCGGATGGTGGCGAGGTGATGGGTCTTCCAGACCTCGGAGCCTCTGCCCAGTGCTTCCATGAAATCGAAGATGGAGCGGAAGAACTCGTCCAGGTCCGCGAAGCTCTGCACCAGGAAGGGCTTTCCTCGCAGCCCTTCGTCGCGATACTCCCGTCCCACCACCCGCTCGGACAGAAAATCGATGAAGGCGTCGGCCTTGGCGTCGATGTCGTCGCGGTTGAGGACGACCTCGGCGTAGTCCAGCACCTCCCGCAGGCCCCAGACCAGCGGCTCGGTGTTGCCGGCCAGCGCCTCGTTGGTCCGGAGGCTGTTCAGGTTCACTCCGTCCGGCTTGAGCGGCGCATAGTATCGCACGTTCTCGAACGGCTCGGGTTTGAGGCCGAGACGCGCGTATTGGCGGGTATCCTCTTCGCCCAGCGCGGCGGGCTGGTCCAGGAAGCAGAGGTCGGGCCCTTTCACGTTGAAGCAGACCGCCCCGACCGTGCCCTTGTGAGCGGGGAAGGTCTGGAAGATGCTGCCGAGCATGAACTCGACGGCGCTGGTCTTGGTGGCGAGACCGGACACGCCGGTGATGTTGAGGTGCGCGGCTTCCGGACCGAGGAGGAAATCACAGTCGAGGTATACCGGGGCCTCCAGTCCTCCGGCGGCGTAGAGCCCCACCGGAATGCCGGTGGCCCGCTCGCCACCGGTGTACCCGTCCATCCGGAGCGCCAGGACCACGTCCGCATCGGAGGCGAGCCAGACCGGCCCCAGGGGCACTGGCTGGAGCGGCTCCTCGGGGATCTGCCGGAGCACCGCGCCGGTGAAGAGCCGGATCTCTGCCCGAGCAGTCGGCTCGGCGCCGGCGGCCACCGGGTCACCGTCCGCGCCGATGACGGCGTGCATCGGCGTCATCAGGTCGGAATAGGCAAAGGCATCGGTAACCACACCAAACACCACACGGCCGTTCTCCTCGACCCGCACGATGGCACCGATGCCAATGGGCGACTCGCGGGCGGTCCAGAAATGGAACTGATGAGGAGTCGAGGGCTTGAGCTCGGTGGCCACGACGCGGCCGAGGGGCGGGGAGTCAGTCATTGGGGAAATATAGCTTTTTGAGGAGGTCCTTCGCTGCGCTCAGGATGAGGAGTCATGGTTCCGTTCACTACCTACTCGACCTGCCCGCCTTCAAGTACTGCTCCACACTGTGGATCCCGTAGAGCAGCCGGTCCCAGCGCCGGTCCGGGGCGCTGACCGGCGCCCGCTCCGCCAGGATCCAGCGCGAAATCTCGTTGGCCCGTTCGGTTGACTCGTTGGCGGGAGCCACCTCCACCCGGACCAGGCCGTGCAGTAGGTCCTTCCCTTCCCAAGGCCACAGCCGGAGACCCCATGCCCGTACCGGGGCGAGGCTCCGGGTGGCCGGTGCGTAGACCGAGGAGCGATGAGCGCAGGGCAACCGCAGGTATTGCTCGAGGTCGACGCCGTCGAACGGCAGGATCGAGTGACTCTTCGAGATGGCCACCATTCGAGGGTCCCCGGCCCATCGGGGACTCACCGCCAGCGAGCCGTCCAGCACCAGCCAGTCATCGGAGGCGGCCCGGTAGCGGTCACCGACGACGACCTCGAGCGCGCCCCGCGCCTGATCCACCGCATGGCCGGCGTTGACCAGGTCACGCAGCGGGTGCGGCGGCTCATCGTCCGGAAGTGGAATGGCCTGCAGCTCACCCAGGGCATCGCCGGCGGCCGCCAACGCCGACGGCCGGCCCAGGACTACCATCCGCCGTGCTTCCACTGATGTTCGCAGCCGGCGATCCTGCCGCACGCGCACAGCCGCCGCGATTTCCGCCACTACGATGGGTGCACTGCCATCATAGGCGATGATCTCCGATCGCTGGATGCCATCGAGATAGGCGAGCGACCCGGGCCACGCTTCGCCCACGCCGATCGAGATCATGCGCAAGGAGTCGCCTTCGATCACGCGCGCCGGCCTGATGCAGGCCTCCTCGATGCGGCCTCCACTGGCCTCGGGCACCAGAGTGGCAGGCGTGAGGCCCCTTGCCCGGACCGCCCGGCGAATGGAGTCGAGATTCATGGCTTATCCCCCGAGAGGCGATTCAGAGACGCTCATGCAGGACGCGGGTCACTCTGGCCTGCTACAGATAGGTTCATCAAGGTTCGTCGGCAGTGTGAAGTGAGCCCGGCGGCGCTCACCTCGGCGGTAGATGACAGCTAAATGGTTATGGAGCAACCCATTCAGGGCGTTGTATTTAGCTGATCCCCGCCTGACTCTTTCACGTTCGAACGCCGGCCGTCCAAGGGCATCGAACTTGCTCATCCGGTAGCACGCGCTCGCCTGCTATCCCCATTCGAAGATTGAAATGCAAAGTACCGGGTTTGAATTAGCCAAGCGCTCCCTCCAGTTCGTTCGTCCCTACCGTCGTACTCTGACCGGGGTGACCTCGCTCGCCTTGCTGCTCGCGGCGTTGAGCGCGATCGACCCGCTGTTGATGAAATACCTCTTCGATGCGCTGGAGCATGGGACCGGGATGGCACGCCTGGGGATGATCATGTCCGGCCTTGTCGTTCTGGAGCTGGCCCGGGCCGGCCTCCAGGCATGGCTCGGAGTGCTGAGCTGGGACGTCAGGCTGGGGGTGGACTATACGATTCGGGAGACCGTCATG
>CAZASU010000084.1:0-8619 GCA_964487785.1 uncultured Gemmatimonadaceae bacterium
CGGGTGCGGCGGCTCGGCGACGAGCGCGACACGGCGGCCGTGACGTCGCGCGGGGCGCGGCAGGCGCACCTCGACGGCTTCGATCTGCACGCCAACGTGTGGGTGTCGGCGAACGATCGGGCGGGCTGGAGCGTCTGTGCCGCTATGTATTGCGCCCGCCCTTCGCGCAAGAGCGCCTGCGGCTGCGGAGTGACGGCCGCGTCGCGCTCGAGCTGAAGACGGCCTGGCACGACGGTACGCGGGAGCTGGTGTTCGAGCCGCTGGAGTTTTTGGAGCGTTTGGCGGCGATGACGCCGTGTATCTGCACGACACGCCCAGCCGCGGACTTTTCGCCAAGCAGCGCTGGGACTTCTCCCATGGCTGCATCCGCGTGGCCGATCCCGTGGCCCTGGCCCAGCTGCTGCTGGCCGCCGATTCCACTTGGACACCCGAACGCATCGAGCAGGCAATGCAGCGGAACACCCCGACGACGGTCCGCCTCGCGCGGCCGGTGCTGGTGCTCATCATGTATGCCACGACGATGGCCACGGAAAACGGCGCGTTGCTCTTCTATGACGACATCTACCGGCATGACCGGAGCCTCGAGCGGCTGGTAGCGGCCCAGTATCCCTACGCGCACTGACCGGCTTGGAAACGCCGTCGTGGTTGCTTCGCATCGGCGATCAGGACGCGTCTACTCCGCCACCACCGCAAACCAGATCGTCCCCTCGTACTGGTCATCCCGGTTGTTCGACCAGTCCCTCAGGTCGAACGTCACCGTCACCAGCACACTCGTTCCCTGCGGCGGCGACGTCGTCAGCCGTACATCCAGTTGCCCCAGGTGATGGTCTCCGTCGGAACGGGTGTACTGCGCATTGAACCCCGTCAGGATCGCTGCCGCCTGCGTCACCGCTACGGGAAAGTTCACCGTGATCTCGATCGGCACCTGCGCCGCATCCTTGATGCTCGGGAACACGGCCTGGTCATGGACGATCTGCATGGCGGCTCCCCTCAAGTTCCTGAATGGCCACGACCTCATCACCCTTCCGGGTCACGATCCACACACGCTCTTCCAGCATCCCTTTCCCCCGCCAGACCACGCGCAGCAGGCTCTCCCCCTGGGGCAGCGATCCAAGGTCCAGCATCGCCCCCTGGCTCAGCGCCGCCCCCTGCTCGTCGAACCACGAGAGCATGCCCTCCCGCTCCACCTTGGCGATGAGGAACCGCGGCAACGCTCCTCGCTCGAGTCCCACCGCCACGATCCCCGCACTCGGTGGTGTCGCCAGGCTCGGCATCGTCACCGGGGCCGTGGCCCTGCCCGTCGCGATCCCCGACGAGGCCAGCACGCGCACCTTCAGCGCCCGCCCCGGGAACCGCCGCGTGGGCAACAGCATCTGCGTCTCGCTGGTTCTCCGAGCCACGCCACGCCACAACCCGTGCTCATCCTCGTACTGCAGCAGATACCAGAGGTCACCCCTGGATCCGGCGGCGCTCGCCGTCCACGTAAGCATGATCCCATCCGCGCTCTCCGTCGTGTCGGTGATGTGCACCACCGGAGGCGCCGGGATCACTTCCTCATGAATCGCCGTACGATCCTCGTACACCACCAGTCGCCGTGCCCCAGGTGGGTAGGGGATCATGTCCCGCACCCGGACCGGCCAGCACGACGCATACCCGCATCGGTCCCCGCAACCCCCGACGGTGCTGGCCCCCGACTGGAACAGCGGCGTGCACACTAGCACGCGTCCCTTGTCGTCATGCAGCTCCACCGAGAACGGCGTGGCCTGCCGCCCGCCCGAGCGCACCACCACCGGATAGTGGAACGAGTGGCGCCGTGACACCGTGCGGTCGCGTGCGATGCTGAGCTGCAGGTAAAGCGCTTCCATCGCCGCCGGCTGCCAGTTCCCCCGCGGTCCCGGCGGCTGCCGCCCCCGGGCAGCGGCGGCTGCCAGCGCAAACAGGTCCTGGTTGCCGGAAAGTCCCTTGTAGGTATGCGGGCTGATCCATTCCGGGTTGCTGTAGCCCATGAAGTCGAACGTGTTGGCCGGATGAAGCACCCGGTTGCCCACGATGTCGAATCCGAACTCCCCGATGCTGTCCCGGCCGAATGGCCCGTACTGCGGGAAGTCCCAATCGGGATCGGCCGGAGGTGGGGAGCAGGTGGGGCAGGGCGGATGCTCCCGGCCCAGGCAATGGCCGATCTCGTGCGCGGCGCCCGATGCATTGCCGAATGCGAATGCGCCGGCGTCCGAGAAGTTGCTGAGACCGCCCACGTCGCCGGTCGGCGTGCCGTTCGGCAGCTGCGCCACGTAGATCTCCGGCGAGTCGCCCCGCAGGTCGCTCAGGTCGTCCAGGAGGTCGTCCCAGCCGGCCGGCTCCTCCTGCGCCACATTGCCCTCGTAGTTGTACGTGGTCCGGAGCACCTCGTACCCGGTGTCGGCGATTTCCCCATAGGGATACCACTGCTCCGCTCTTGCCAGCAGCGTCCGCATGTCCATGTAGCTCGGCGCGGTGCGCGGTGGGTCGACCGATGCGTCCTCCACCCCGACCAGGTGCAGTCGCAGCGGAGCTACGTCGACGAAGCGGATCGTGCGCTCGAACACGGCGGACCGCTGCGTCGGGTCCGCCGAGCTGTTGGCGCGAGCCCGAAGGGTCACAACGCCCGTGCACGCGGTCTCGGGGATGACGAAGTTGAGCGTGTGCGTCCGCTCCGATCGCAGGATCAGCGATTCGCGCCGCGGCTGGATGAACTCCATCTGTGGCACCACGATGGTCCCCGTGCCCGACACCACCTCGAGTTGGCCACCGATGAAACTGAGGGGCGGCAGGGCGGGGTCGGGCGTGTGATCCACCCAGAGCCTCACCGCGGTGGCCTTGCCCGCAATGAGCGGAATTGAGTTGTCGGGGCGCACGTTCAGCGGATCGAGGAACGTGCTGCTTCGGAAGTGCTGGGTAACCTGCGTGGTCTCTGCGTCGGTAATGGTCAGGTCCGGCCGCGTGCCCGCGTCGCCGGCGGTCGCCAGGTCCGCCAGCACCGCGAAGTTGACCAGTCCGGTGTACGAATCGTCCCATTCGTGGGACCAGTCCCGCAGTCCGAATGTCACCGTCACCGACACGGTGTTGAACGTCACCTGGTGCTGTACCTGGACGATCAGCCGACCGAACTCATGATCCTTGCCCGAGAACCCCGCCGAGTATCCCGTGACGCCGACGACGGCCTGCCGCACCTCGCGCGGAAACACGATCGGCGCCGCAACACGCTCCTGCGGGCCGTGGCCCCTGGAGGCAGGGAAGAACACCGAACCGTTCCGTATCTCCATGCCTATTCCTATTCCTCGAGCGGCAGCAGATGTGGAGGGATCCCCTAGCATGCCGCTCAAAGGTGCTGCTGTCCAGACCCTGCGAGTCCAGCGACCTCACCCTCGGCCGCCGATCCACGCTTCCCCTCCGACGAGACCAGGAATCATGCACCATGGCGGGGCCCTGGGGTGCGCGGGTCTGGCCCGGGTGCTCCACGGAGTGCGCGACCGTCTCCGGGATGGGATCGCGTGACGATAGTTCTCAGTCGGGAACGGGCTACCCCCACCCCCGCCCAGCAGGTGCCCGTCGCGGCTCGCCGCCCGCGCATGCGAGAATCCACCCAGCTCGTTGAACAGCGGGAGCGTCCGCCCGTCCGGAAGCCGCACCGACGCGACGGTGCTCGTGAAGCTCAGCATCGGCATGATGCCGCTGTCGGTGTAGGCCGACGCCAGCGTCGTCAGCCCCACGCCGTGGAATGCCTCGAACTGCCCCTCTTTCGTCAGGACGAACGCCGCCTCGCGGTGATCGCCCACGTTCTTGTAGACCGTGCCCCCCAACCTGCCCTCGTTGTCCACACCTGCCACTGCCAGGGAGCACGTCGCGTCCGGGTCGAAGAGCGCGTCCGGACAGGCTGCCAGTTGTTGGGGGCACCGGTCCAGCCGACGATCTGGTCCCGCCCGTTCATCGCCACAGCCGTCATCGGTATGCTCCGCCCTGCCAGGGCACGCATGCCCCGTTGCGGCGTCCACAGGAACGCCCTTCCGCCGCTGTTACCCGCAACGTGCCCGGCATTGTTCAGGTCCACGCTGTGGCATCGGCTCCTGGGGCGGCCAGCGTGCGAGTCTGGCAGGTTATGTCGCGGTGACGGGACCCAAGCCAGGGCGGCCGCTGCCGGAGGGCGTTCATGTTGCCTATCCTCCCGGCGATCGCCTCCTCCGGCGGGAGCGCCTGGCCCCGCGCCCAGGCGATGGGATGTTAGCCCCCGCAACGCCCCCATCGGGACCAGTGAATCAGTTCCGTCTGGTTCGATTCATAATCCCCATTGCTCCATGTATTTTAGATCGCCTTCGTTGGCCCGAACGCTAGTTCCAAGAACATAGTCAGCCAGAGGGAACACCACATTGAAGTTTCTGTCCAGGTGTCTGTGATGCAGGCAGTGATGTCGTGCCAGAAACTTATAGACCGGCCAGGTGCTGAAGACCCTCTGCTCCGGCTTGTGCATCTCCAGATGAATTTTGTTCCACGCCCAGTGATGAAAAATCATAACGGCCACGAAGACAGCGGCCCCCTGCCAGGATACCAATGCGATAAGCGCCGCAAATGGAATAGCCTTGATCGGCGCCTTGCGTACAGTCAGCCGTATCTCCTTGTCTTCACCACGAGCGACAGGTTCATCGCTGAATATCTCGGCGTAGTGCTTGTGGTGCACAAGAGCGTGAGCCTCAAATACGCGTTTGAAGGAGGCAGTATGCGCACTGAGGAAGTTCTTTCTGTGCATCAGCTTCCTGTGAACCTGATGCTCGATGAAGGACATCAGGATGCACGAGAAGATGAACCAGCCACCAAGCTGCAAAATAAACATCGCGTTCGAACCTCCGGAGGCCGTCGCCCCGTCCCCGGGGCCCTGTCAACGTGACAAAGCGTATCAGACTCGCCCGCCGGCCGCCGCAGGAGTTCAGATGACGCTTGTTCCACGCCCAGTGATGAAAAATCATAAGGGCCACGAAGCCGTTCGCTTACCCAGGAACCGATGAATCGCTCCCGTCATGCTGCCTGAGTCCGAGCGCAGCGCCGAAGCCAAAGACCACCTGAATGACCCGGGTCGGTTCGGGGGCGCGGTGGCCGCCGTTGTCGCTGCGCAGCGCCGCGAGGCGGGGATGCTCCTGGTCAACAATCCGGGCAGCTGGAGTCACGTCTACCCGCCGCTCGAGCACGCCGCGGGGAACGGCTGGACGCCGGCGGATCTGGTGTTCCCCTTCTCCTCTTCATCGTCGGGATCACCACCACGCTCTCGCTGGGCGGATTGCTCGATGGAGGGATCCGGCCTCGGCTACTCTTCCGAAAGGTCCTGATCCGGGCCGTCCTCATCTTCGCGCTGGGCCTGCTGCTGCAGGGATTCCCCGCCTACGAGCTGGGCACCATCCGCGTGCTCGGCGTGCTCCAGCGCATCGCGCTGTCGTACCTGGTCGCGGCCACCATCGTCCTGTCGACCGGCGTGCGGGGCAGGTCGGGGCGTTGATCGCGCTGCTCCTCGGCTACTGGGCCCTGATGACGCTGGTGCCGGTGCCCGGAGTCGGTCGCGCGGTGCTCGAGCCGGACCTGAACCTGTCGAACTGGCTCGATCTCCGATTGATCGGTCGGAATCACCTCCTGCACGAGACCATGACGTGGGATCCCGAAGGCATCCTGAGCACGCTCGGGGCATCGCCACCGTGCTGTCCGGCGTGCTGGCCGGTCACTGGATCCGCTCGACGCGCGGCGCCCGCGCCAAGGTGATGGGTCTGCTGGCCGCGGGCGGAGCGGAGGTCGGGCTCGGGTCGGTCTGGGGGCGGGCCTTTCCGATCAACAAGAATCTGTGGACCGGCTCCTCCGTGCTCCTCACCGCGGGGATCGCCTGCGCGGTCCTGGCCTCGACCTGCTGGCTGGTCCATGTGAAGGGCTGCCGCGCGTGGGCGCGGCCGTTCCTCGTCTTCGGCACGAACGCGATCACCGCCTGGCCCGGACTATTCACGAAGCCCCGGTCGGCAGGGAGGCCGCCCCCTCACCCTCTCCCCCTCGCGGGGGAGAGGGATCACCAACCGGCTCCCTCTCCCTCCTGGGAGGGAGAGGGTCGGGGTGAGGGTGGGGCGCCCGTTCGTGAATGATCCGGGCTAGTGGTTGTCGAGTCTCGTCGCCATCGTCTTCGACTGGGTGGTGATCACGAGCCCGGCGGACGGCGAGTCGCTGATTCTCAAGACGTACCTCTACGAGATTCTCTACGTCCCCTGGCTCGCCCCGGAGAACGCCTCCCTCGCCTACGCGGTCACCTACGTGCTGCTCTGGTTGGGGTTCCTCAGCCTGCTCTACCGCCGCCGCATCTTCATCCGCATCTGAGGCGGGCCGCTCATTCGCTCGTCTGGTCGGCCTGCCCGAGGATAGTGTCCGGTATCGAAATGCCTAGCCTCTTCGCCGTCTTCAGGTTGACGGACAGCTCGACCCGGGTCGGTTGCTCGACGGGCAGATCAGCCGGCTTCGCCCCGTCCAGGATCTTCTTCACGTAGTTGGCCGAGCGTCGATAGAGCTCCAGCCGGGGGGGCCCGTAGCCCGCGAGACCGCCGGCGTCGGTCAGCTCGGGAATGGAGGAGAACGCCGGAATGCGATGGTGAAGAGCGAGGCTCGCAATCTGGGCGCGCTCATCGATGATCGCGGCATCGTTGATGACCAGCAACGCGTCGGGCCGTTGTCGCGCGATCTGGTCGAACGTGCCGTCGGGCGCGCCGGGTTTGAACTCGAAGGACCGGATCGTCGCCCCCGCGCCGGAGCCTTTCCCGATCTTCTCGATCATGACCCGATTCGACGGATTTGCCGGATTGAACAGGATCGCGATGAGCGATGCCTTCGGGATGACCGCGCGCAGGATATCGAGGACTTTTGGCGTTACGTCCTCGGTGAGATTGGCGATGCCCGTCGTGTTCCCGCCTGGTCGGGCGAGACTCGCAATGAGGCCGGCGCCGACCGGATTGTTGATCGTCGTCATGACGATTGATATGGTCGTGGTCGCGCGCTGCGCGGCGCGTACCGCGGCGATGGTCGTGACCAGGATGACTCGTGGGCCTCGCTGCACCACGTCCCGCGCGAGAGCGGGGAAGCGCCCGTAGGCACCCTCCGCCCAGCGCACGTCGAGCACATAGTCGCGGCTCTCGA
Organism: uncultured Gemmatimonadaceae bacterium; assembly: GCA_964487785.1. Classification (GTDB taxonomy): domain Bacteria; phylum Gemmatimonadota; class Gemmatimonadetes; order Gemmatimonadales; family GWC2-71-9; genus CAVVWJ01. Next base: position 7,183 of record CAZASU010000084.1, read on the forward strand.
TCAAGCCGTTGCCGCGCAGGCCCTCTTTGAGCGCATCGACGAAAGCCGCACTGGTTTCCGCCGCCCCGCTGCCCAGGAGGGCAATGCGAGCAGGACCTCCCGCCGCGCGAGGGGCGAATGGCCACGCCATCGCCGCGCCCCCGAGAACCGCGATGAACTCACGACGTCTCATGGCCGCGGCGGTGGTTCAGCTCGGCGTGAACATGGGGACCGGCGGGCCGCCGTCCGTGGGCGTCCACTCCACGCGCACCGGCTGGCTGTGGCATCGGCTCCTGGGGCGGCCAGCGTCCGAGTCTGGCAGGTTCTGTCGCGGGGACGGGACCCAAGCCAGGGCGGCCGCTGCCGGAGGGCGTTCAGGTTGCCTATCCTCTCGAGTACCCCTCGCGGAAGGATTTTCTCGAGGACTACCGCCGCCGGACCGCGTGGGTCCGCGGGTTGTAGGATCGCGTGGTGCCGGGGTGATCGGCCCTCGTCAGGCGCCCGGCTCGCGGGTGATGCGCGCGCCGAGCGAGCGCAGGCGCTCGTCGATCCGCTCGTAGCCGCGGTCCACCTGGTGCGCGTTCATGATCGTCGACGTCCCGCGGGCGCACAGCGCCGCGCCGATGAGGGCCATCCCGGCGCGGATGTCGGGGGACACCATCGGGGCGCCCCGCAGCTCGGTGGGGCCGACCACCACCGCCCGGTGAGGATCGCACAGCACGATCCGCGCGCCCATCGCGATGAGGCTGTCCACGAAGAAGAGGCGGATCTGCCCAAGCCCTTCCAGCAGGGCGGTCACGTCCCGGATGCGGGGCACGTTCTCGACGACGACTGGGCCCACGACGAGCAGGCAGGGGCGGGCGTCTGGGGTGTCGGCGAACGATCGGGCGGGGCTGGAGCGTCTGTGCCGCTATGTATTGCGCCCGCCCTTCGCGCAAGAGCGCCTGCGGCTGCGGAGTGACGGCCGCGTCGCGCTCGAGCTGAAGACGGCCTGGCACGACGGTACGCGGGAGCTGGTGTTCGAGCCGCTGGAGTTTCTGGAGCGTTTGGCGGCGATGACGCCGCGGCCCGAAACCAACCGGCTCATCTGCCATGGCGTGTTGGCTCCGCGCGCCCGGTGGCGCGAGCGAGTGGTCGCGTACGTACGGATGGCGCCCGAGCCCACGGCCTCGACGGCGCCGCTGGCCGCAGGTCCGGACGGCACCGGAGTGAAGCCCGCCACCCCGCGCACCTGGACCTGGGCGGCCCTGATGCACCGGGCGTTCGCGATTGACGTCCTGGCGTGTCCGCATTGTGGGGGCCGGCTGCGCCGGATCGCCAGCCTGCATGATCCCGCGGTTATCAGGAAGATCCTCACCCACCTGGGGATCGCCCCCTCAGGGCCGAGCCCCGGCCCCGCCCCTCCCGAGTCCGGAGCCGCCGCGTCCTGATCTGATCCTCGAGGGCGCGGCGGATGCC
>CAZASU010000085.1:0-1434 GCA_964487785.1 uncultured Gemmatimonadaceae bacterium
AGACGCCGATGTTGGGAGCGAAGCTGATGCGTTGGGCGGCCAGCGGATTTGCTCCTGCCATGAGAACGCCACTCAACAGCGAGATGCGAGCTACCCACGCGATGCTACGCATTGTGCCTCCGGTTGGGATGAAGAGGAAAGGGTGTGATCCTAGAGCTTCAGCTTGACATCGATATCGACCAGAACTGACGGCTCCGCCTCTTCGAAGACGACGCGCCGATCAACGGTACGGATCACCATTCGGTGAACCGGCCGCCTGCCTCGCCCGCGCCACTTTTTTCCCAGGCGGTAGTACACGACGCGGGTGGGCCCGACCTGCTCGACCCGGATGACTTCATATCCCCGGCCGATCAGTACGGTGCGTGTCACGCTGACCGCGCGGTCACTGGAGACGACGTAATGGTGCTTGTCCTTGTGCTTCTCTTTGCCCTGGGCGTGTGCCGGTGCAGCGGCCAGGCCGAGCACAGCGGCGATGGTGAGCCCCGACCAGAGCAGTTGGTGAGCGCGCACTTGACCTCCTTCAGACGGAAATGGCGGCGGTAGGGTGCTGACAATGATTATGCGGAGCCTATGCCAAGCGGGGCAGCCGGAGTCCGGACGCTAAGTCGTTGTGATGTAGGGTGATGCGCAGTTGCCCCCCAAGGGGTCGACCACGGACCGATGTGGGAAATTGAAGGGGTCCGGGCGGTCTGCGAGGTGGCTACTCTAGGGCTTCGTCGTCTTGCTCTGTGGCGCTGGAGTGCCGCCGATGGTGCGAAGGATCCGGTTCAGGGCCTTCTTGCCGGTGGAGTCGACCATCTTGGGTGTCGCGGGCACCGGGGACACGGGAATAGCGCCCGACAGGTCACCCCCGGACGGCGGGGGTTGGATCTCGGGCGTCGACGCAGAATCGACGGTTGCCCCCAGGATATCTGACCGGGCCTCGAGGGTATCTGATACCGGCAGAGGCGTAATTGCCGCGGGCTTCCGTGTCGGTGCCGGCTTTGGAGCTCGCTTGCCGGATGAGGCCGCCTTACGCGGAAGCGGAATAGTCTGGAGCGCCGGCAGGACGCCGGCTACGGTGCGGGGGCTGTCTTCCTTCATGGCCTCGATCGGAGCTTCGATGAACCGTCTCGGGGTGCGAATCCGCTCCGCAAGCTCGGAACCCGGACTGGAGGCGGCCGATATCATCAGCTGAGCGCAGGCCGCGAGCACCGCTCCCCCCAGCGCGAGATGCAGCGAGCGTCCGGATTTCCGCGGTTTGCGCGAGCCCTTTGTGCGAGCCGGTCGGGCAGGCTCGACGACTCGTGTCGGCTCCGCCCGAGGTGGCTCCGGCATGCGGGCCGGCTGAACTACGCGTCGCGGCTCAGGAGCGCGTCGGGGCTGAGGAGCCGGGGTTCCGAGCGTGATTGGAGGCTGCGAAGAGACAGACTCCCTGGGCGCGGGTGGCGAGAC
>CAZASU010000085.1:1534-5721 GCA_964487785.1 uncultured Gemmatimonadaceae bacterium
GAGTGGCGGCTTCTCGCGATGACGATACCGGCGCCGGGGAAGACGCCTGGGTTTCGCCGAGGTTCAGCGCCGAAAGCGGCGTCACCGGCGGCCCTGCCACCAGGTCGGCCTGGGTGAGCGGCATCGACACGGCAATCTTGTAATGGGGATGAAATTGAATCGGCAGCCACTTGTTGGTGGCGTTGTGATAGATGCGGGCGCGGGAGGTCACGACGTTGCGCCGGATCGCCACCGCCAACTCTTCGATGGACCGGAATGCGGTCTCTTCACCGGGGGAGAGCTCGATTCGATACATGCACACCTCAACCTGCGCTGAGGTTCACCAGAGGTGCTGAGGATGCATCACGTATGCGATTTTCGTGCTCGGGGGCGATGCACTTTTGTTCATGTCGGCGTGACAGCCCGTGATCGCTGCAAAGCTTGTGAGGGGGTGAACCAGTGCGCAAACGCCGCGCTCAAATGCTCTCCCGAACAGACACTTGCGATGGTCGCCCGGCCTTCGGTGGAGTGCTCCTTTCTGCAGCTTGCCTGGACGGCAGAGCGGCTGAATTCTTAGAGGGCGATCTGACACTTTTCGAGCTCTGGTAGATTGCGAGGAAAGCTGCCCGGAACGAGACCGGAACCTGGTGTGCAGGAGCCCGACTCGGGTGTCGTGCTCCGCGCGGAGCGCGTATCCAAGCGTTACGGGCCCCTTTTGGCGCTCGATGCGGTGTCGATCGGCGTGGGTCGAGCCGAGTGCGTGGCGCTGATAGGAGAAAGCGGCTCGGGGAAAACCACGCTCCTTCGCTGCTTCAATCGACTGGTCGATCCGGACCACGGCCGGGTCCTGATCGACGGAGTCGAGGCGGCTGAGCTCGATCCGATCGCGCTCCGCCGGCGGATCGGTTACGTACCCCAGGATGGCGGGCTTCTGCCCCACTGGCGAGTCCGCCGTAACGTCGAGCTGGTTCCCTGGCTGCGCCGGATGCAGAACCGCAATGAGCTGGCCGAGCGCGCCCTCACCCTGGTTGGGCTCGAGCCGGCGGTCTTTGCCGATCGCTGGCCTCGAGAGCTCTCGGGCGGGCAGCGCCAGCGCGTCGCGGTGGCACGCGCGCTTGCGGCCAGGCCGGACGTCATTCTGCTCGATGAGCCATTCGGGGCCCTGGACGCCATTACCCGCGCGGATCTTCAGGTTGCGTTCGACGGAATTCGGCGGGAGCTGAGAATCTCCGCCCTGCTGGTGACGCACGACCTGAACGAGGCCTTTCTGCTGGCCGACCGCATCGTGGTGCTGCGCCAGGGACGGGTAGAACAGGAGGCCAGTCCCACCCAGCTTCGTGACGCTCCTGCTACGGAGTACGTGCGCCAGCTGTTGCTGCGGGCGCGAGTGTTGGCCGCGTGAGCCGGCTGGCCGGATTACGCGGAGGGCTGGTCTTGCTCGTGGGGGCCGCTCCCCTGGCGGTGGCCCAGGACCCTCCCGAGCGACCGATCGTCGTTGCCTCGAAGCCGTTTGGAGAGTCGTTCCTTCTGGCGGAGATGTTCGCGCAGCTGCTGGAGGCCAGGCACTTCACGGTAGACCGGCGGCTCGGCCTCGGTGCCACCGAGATTGCATTCCAGGCCCTTCGCACCAACGCCATCGATGTTTACCCGGAATACACCGGCACGGGATTGCTGGCGATACTGGGCGAGCGTCCCAGCCCAGACGCCAGCCAGGTCTTTCGCCAGGTGGCCCGCGAGTTCCGCGAGCGCTACGGGGTGCGATGGCTCCCGCCGCTGGGCTTTCAAAACACCTATGCCGTAGCCGTGCGGCGGGAGACGGCCCGGAGACTGAGCCTTGCCACACTCAGCGATCTGGCCCGGGTATCACAAACCCTGCGAGCAGGACTCACGCCCGACTTCATCGGGCGAGCCGACGGCATGCCGGGCCTGGAGAAAACCTACGGCCTTCGTTTCGGCTCGGTGCGCGCGCTCCTGGCGGCGGTGAAATATCAAGCGCTTGCCGCTGGGGAGGTGGATGTCATCGATGGGTACTCCACCGATGGATTCATCGCTCGCTACGATCTCGTGGTGCTGGAGGACGATCGGCGCTTCTTCCCGCCGTACGAGGCCGCCGCACTGGTCAGCCCGGCATTGCAGCGGGACTCACCGGCCGCGGCGGCCGCGCTGACCGAGCTGAGCGGACTGCTCACCGAGACGGACATGCGGCGGCTCAACCGGCGGATCGAAGTGGATGGAGTTCCCGTTCCCCGGGTGGCCGCGGCGGCGCTGCTGAATCTCGGCCTGACTCGAGCGGGTCCCTCCGGGTCCAGACCGGCAACGGAAGTTGCGGGAAGCGGAGTCTTTCCCTACCTCTGGAGTCAGCGCAGCACAATCCTGAGCCTGACCCTTCGGCATCTTCTTCTGGTCGGTGTCTCCCTGGCCGGCGCCATTGCGGTAGCGCTGCCACTGGGGCTTGCACTGGAGCGAAGCCGTCGCGCGGCGGAATCCGTGATCCGGGGCGTAGGACTGCTGCAAACCCTTCCCAGCATCGCCCTGCTGGCGTTCATGATTCCGCTCCTTGGCATCGGCGTGATTCCCGCATTGGTCGCGCTCTTCCTGTATTCTCTCTACCCGATCCTGCGCAACACCTACACCGGTGTGAGAGACGCAGCCCCGGAGGCGGTTGGCGCGGCATGGGCGCTGGGCATGACACCGGGGCAGGTCCTGCGTTACGTTCGGCTGCCGCTCGCGGCTCCGGTCATCATGGCGGGGATCCGTACCGCGGCCGTGATCAACGTCGGCACCGCGACTCTCGCCGCCTTCATTGGAGCGGGCGGCCTTGGGGATCCCATTGCCGCGGGTCTGGCGCTGTCGGACACGCGGATGATCCTGTCAGGCGCCCTGCCCGCCGCCCTGCTGGCGTTGCTGGTGGATGCCGTACTCGGTGCCTCTGAGCGCATTGTGACGCCAGGCCGATAGTGTCCTCATTCACTCAGGTTGGGTGACCCGGTGCGACTCCATCCCTTTGACGCTGTGTGTCCGAAGCCCGCCCTGGCCCCCCAGGTGGCCGCGGTCCCCTACGACGTGGTGAACCGGGACGAGGCCTGTGAGCTGGCGTTGGGGAATCCCTACAGCTTCCTCCACGTCGGGCGGGCGGACATCGATCTCCCACCAGACGTCGATCCACACGATCCCCGGATCTATCGCACGGCGCGGGAGGCACTCGACCGCTTCGTCGCTCAGGGCGTGCTGGTACGCGAAGGCGCTCCGGCGCTGTACCTCTACCGCCAGATCATGGGCGGCCGGGTCCAGACCGGCGTGGTCGGCTGCGTGCACATCGACGACTACGAGCAGGATGTTATCCGGAAGCACGAGAAGACCCGGCAGGACAAGGAGGACGACCGGACCAGGCACGTGCTCACGCTCGAAGCCCATGCCGAGCCCGTGTTCCTCACCTACCGCGGCCTTCCCCGGATCGACGTACTCTCCGAGGCGGCGGTGGCGACGGACCCGATGCATGACTTCACGGCTCCAGACGGGGTTCGGCACATTGTCTGGCGGATCCCCGATCCGTCGTCATGGGTGGAGGCCTTCCGAGACGTGCCGCATGCGTACGTGGCCGATGGTCATCACCGCTCGGCGAGTGCCTGGCGGGCGGGGAAGGAGAGGCGCGCCGCCAACCCGGGGCATCGGGGTGACGAGGAGTACAACTGGTTTCTCGCGGTGCTGTTTCCCGCCGACCAGCTCACCATCATGCCCTACAATCGGGTAGTCCGGGATCTGGGTGGTAAGTCCCCGGCAGAGGTGCTCCAGGCTCTCCGGTTGGTGGGCCGGGTGTCGCCTGCAGACCATCCTCGCCCACCTCGGCCCGGGACCTTCTGTGTGTATCTGGCCGATGCCTGGTATCGGGTCGAGCTCGATGAGGAGCGGATCGACCGCCGGAATCCAATTGGGTCATTGGACGTGTCGTTGCTACAGGATCAGGTGCTGGGCCCCATTCTTGGGGTGGGCGACCCCCGCACCGATAAGCGGCTCGATTTCGTGGGCGGCATCCGGGGCACGGCTGAGCTCGAGCGCCGGGTGAATTCGGGTGAGATGGCCATCGCGTTTTCATTGTATCCGACCACCGTTGATCAGCTGATGGCTGTCTCGGACGCCGGCGTCATCATGCCTCCCAAGAGCACGTGGTTCGAGCCCAAGCTGCGGAGTGGGCTGTTTGTGCATACGTT
>CAZASU010000085.1:5821-8579 GCA_964487785.1 uncultured Gemmatimonadaceae bacterium
TCGCAGACAAATTCGAAAAGGTCGGGATCGACGGGCTCAAGGATCTCGGTTGCACCGTTTTCTCCGAGGCCGACGTGAAGGCTGAGGCGCTTCCGGCGCTGATTCGGCAGATCGACCCGCATATTCTGATCGTCCGCAGCAAGAAGGTGAACGCGGACACGCTTCGGGCCGGCACCGCGCTGACCCTGGTCATCCGCGCCGGCGCCGGGATCGACACCATCGATGTCGCGGCGGCATCAGAGCTCGGCGTCTTCGTCTCCAACTGCCCGGGCAAGAACTCGATCGCCGTGGCCGAGCTGGTGATGGGGCTGCTGCTCGCGTGCGACCGGCGCATTCCCGACCAGGTGGCGGAGCTACGCCAGGGAAAATGGAACAAGGCTTCCTACTCCAAGGCTCGTGGCCTCTATGGCCGAACGCTTGGAATCGTGGGGCTGGGTCAGATCGGCCGGGAGGTGGCGGTGCGCGCCCAGGCCTTCGGCATGCGGGTGGTGGCCTGGTCGCGGAGTCTGACGCACGAAGAGGCGGACCGTCTGGGGATCGCCTATGCCCAGACGCCGCTCGATGTGGCCCGGGACGCCGACGCGGTTACCATCAACGTGGCCGCCAATGCCGAGACCAGGAACCTGGTGAACGCGGAGTTTCTGTCGCTGATGAAGCCGGGAGCCTACCTGCTGAACACGTCGCGCGGGTCGGTGGTGGACGAAGCGGCGCTCCAGCAGGCCGTCCGAGACCGAGGAATCCGCGCCGGGCTCGACGTCTTCCAGTATGAACCGGCGGGCGGGACAGGGGAGTTCTCCAACCCGGTGGTCCAGAGCCCCGGGGTGTACGGGACCCACCACGTCGGCGCCTCGACCGAGCAGGCCCAGGTGGCCATTGCGCACGAGGTGCTCCGCATCGTGCAGTCGTTTCAGGCCACCGGCGAGGTCCCCAATGTCGTCAACCGCCTGGCCAAGAGCTCGGCGACCCACGTGCTCACCATCCGGCACCGGAACCGCCCCGGTGTGCTCGCCCACGTCTTCGGCGTTCTGGCTGGTGCCTCGATCAACGTGGAAGAGGTGGAGAACATCATCTATCACGGGGCGCAGGCCACGCTGGCCCGGATCCACCTCGACGGCCAGCCCGAGCCTGCCGCGCTGGACCGGATTCGCGGCGGCAACTCGGACATTATCAGCGCCGAGCTCAGCGCGATTGATGGCCGCGAGCCCCGCAAATAGTCGGGAGTCAGGAGTCGGGAGTCGGGCTCTCGACAGCCGGCATCCCAAGGTATCTTTGACTCGATAACTTGGGGTCCTGACTCCTGACTCCTGACTCCTGACTCTGGCTCCCGACTCCTGACTCCTATGCCCGACCGCATTCACAACTTCAGCGCCGGCCCCGCAGTTCTCCCCGAGCCCGTCCTCCGGAAGGCGCAGGAAGCCATCTGGAACGTGGCCGGCAGTGGTATCGGGATCATTGAGCACAGCCACCGCGGCAAGGTGTTCGACCGGATCATCAACGAGGCCGAGCAGGCCTGCCGTGATCTGGCCGGGATTCCCGACAACTACCGGGTGCTGTTCCTCCAGGGCGGCGCCTCGCTGCAGTTCTCGATGATCCCGATGAATCTGTTGCCCGCCGACCGCACCGCCGACTATCTGGTGACGGGGGTCTGGTCGCAGAAGGCGGTCAAGGAGGCCAAACAGCTAGGCAAGGTCCACATCGCGGCCACCAGCGAGGCCACCCACTTCGACCGGATCCCCAAGCCGGACGAGATCCGCTACTCGGCCGACCCGGTGTACGTCCATCTCACCACCAACAACACGATTTACGGCACCCAATGGACCAGCGAGCCCGCGGTGCCGCCGGGCGCTCCTCTGATAGCGGATACGTCCAGCGACATGTACAGCCGTCCGATCGACGTTCGGAAGTACGGGATGATCTACGCGGGGGCCCAGAAAAACCTGGGGCCGTCTGGAGTCGTACTGGTCATAATGCGTGACGACCTCATCGAGCGAGGCCCCAAGACCCTGCCCACGATGCTGCAATACCGAACCCATGCCGCGGAGAAGTCACTCTACAACACGGCGCCGACGTTCGGGATCTACGTGATGGGCGAGGTCTTCAAGTGGATTCAGGCCCAGGGCGGGCTTGCGGCCATGGCCGAGCATAATGAGGCCAAGGCGCGCACTCTCTACGACTACCTTGATGCCAGCGATTTCTTTCGCGCCACTGCCCAGCCTGGCAGCCGGTCCCGGATGAACGTCTGCTTCCGGGCACCTACCGAGGAGCTGGAGGAGAAGTTCGTGAAGGAAGCCGCCAAGCGCGGCCTCGACGGGCTCAAGGGCCACCGCTCGGCCGGGGGAATGCGGGCCAGCATCTACAACGCGTGCCCCCCGGCGGCAGTGGAGGCGCTGGTGGCGTTCATGAAGGAGTTCGAGCGAGCCAATCGCGCAGCGGCCACGAGCAGCTGAGTAAACTGATCAGCCGGCGTTGATTGCCCTGATCAGCGCATCGTTGGTGGGGTGGCGCTTCAGGTCGGTGAGCAGGTCGCTCATCGCGTTGATCGGGGTCATTCCCGCAATTCGCTGACGGAGAGCCCTGGATGCGATGAGTGCCTCATCCGAGAGCAGCAGCTCCTCCCGCCGGGTGGCACTGGCTATGAGATCGATCGCGGGATAGATCCGCCGTTCTGCCAGCTCCCGGCTCAGCACTAGCTCGCTGTTTCCCGTTCCTTTGAACTCCTCGAAAATCACCTGATCCATCTTGCTGCCGGTGTCTACCA
>CAZASU010000086.1:0-2027 GCA_964487785.1 uncultured Gemmatimonadaceae bacterium
GAGACCGCATTCGTCCGTTGTGAGTTGTGTTGTGAGTTTCTCGCAACAAGGGGCCCGGGAGGGCCCCTCAACCTCAACGCCAATGCCCAGGACAGCGCGTAGGTTCAACCCGGATCCACGGTCTCGCGCCCGGCCGTCGGGCCATCCACCTTGTCCGAGCCATAGGTCACCCGGTCGGCGGCGTCGTAGGTCAGGCGCCCGAGTGCCACGGGATTCCGGGCGCAATACCGGGCGAGCCGAAGCGCGAAGGAGCGGTCGCCCTCCGGCACCCAGACGGCGTGGTGGACATGAAACCCCGAGTGTGGCCCCTGGAGCATCGCCTGCGCCTGATCCTCGTCGAAGAGGTCCCGTGGGACGAAGAGCCGGAGCATGGCGCTCGCCCAGCTGGATGACCGGTTCGCCGGCCGTGAAGCGGAACTCGCGCCCGAGGAGTGGCGGCGGTACCTCGCTGAGCGTGAGCGGCTCAAGGCGATTCTGGCCGGAGAGCTTGCCATGCGGAAGGATCTGTCGTAAGTTCTCGCGTTCGCACAATCCACACACGAGTCGGGATGCTCGGAAGCCGGTGCAAGACCGGCGCGGCCCCGCCACTGTAACGGGCAGTTTTTCTCCGCTCACAAAGCCACTGGGAAACCGGGAAGGCGAGCGGATGCCCGAAGTCAGGAGACCTCTCGTCTCGTGCCACCACCAGTACCCTCGGGGGAGGGATAGGTGGCGACACCAGCCGGTCATATCAGGCTTCTGTCCGCCCATCTCCGGATCCCTGGGGATGGGCGGTTCTGTTGACGCGACCCTTCGCGCTTCAGGCGCTCCTCCTCGGGACGGCGCTGGCGGCATGCACACCCGCGGCCCAGACCACGGGCGGGCTCCGTGTCATCGATGATGCGGGTGACACCGTCCGGCTGGCCCGGACGGCAGAGCGCGTCGTCTCGCTGAGTCCGGCGACCACCGAGCTGGTCTTCGCGCTCGGCGCGGGCGACCGGCTCGCCGGACGCACCCGGTGGTGCGACTATCCCAAGGCCGCCCAGCAGATTCCCAGTGTGGGCGATGCCTTTCCGCCCAACGTTGAGGCGGTGCTCGCCCGGCGGCCCGACCTTGTCCTGCTGTACCAGTCCCCGCAGAATCTTGCCGCGCTGGCGCGCTTCCGCGAAGCGGGCATTCCCACCCTGCAGCTCGCCGACAATCGTCTCGCTGATGTCCCTCGACTGGCCCGGCTCCTCGGTCCGCTGATCGATCGGACGGTAGTGGCGGAGTCGCTCGCAACGGCGTTCGATCGGGAACTGTCCGACGCCACCGCCAGCGATACCATCTCCGCGGCCCGTCCCAGCCTGGTGTTGCTGCCCTGGGATCAGCCACCCATGGTGATCGGGGCGGGGAGCTTCCAGAGCGAGTTGATCGTCCGGGCCGGCTTCCGCAACATCTTCGCCGATCTGCCGGTCCCATCCGGGACGGTGAGCATCGAGGCCATCGCCTCCCGTGACCCGGACTACTTCCTGATCAACGACAGCGTGCCGCCGGCATTCGCGCGGCGGCCCGAGTGGCACGCGGTCCGCGCGGTGCGTGAAGGGCGGTTCCTCTACCTCAGGAATTCCGCCTTTGGCCGGCCCAGCCCGCGCGCGCCCGAGGTCCTCAGGGAGCTCCGGGCCCTGCTGCCGGAGAGCCAGCGATGAAGCGCCTGTGGCCGGGCCTCGGCGTGATGGTGGCTGTCTCGGGAATCGCCGGGATCGCGCTGGGATCTGTCTCCATTCCTCCCGACGCGGTGTTGCGGGCGCTGTGGGATCCGAGCGCACCCGACGCCACGATCGTCCGTGACCTCAGGCTGCCGCGGGTCCTGCTCGGCTTCATGGTTGGCGGCAGCCTCGCGGTGTGTGGCGCGGTGCTGCAGGCCCTGATCCAGAATCCGCTGGCTGATCCCTACCTGCTGGGTCTCTCGGGTGGCGCCGCACTGGGCGCGGTGGTGGTCATCGCGCTGGGCCTCAATGCGCCGTGGGCGCTGCCGGTCGCGGCGTTTGCGGGGGCGGGGACCGCGC
>CAZASU010000086.1:2127-8490 GCA_964487785.1 uncultured Gemmatimonadaceae bacterium
GCCCATGTGCTGATCCTCGCCGGAGTGGTGGTGAGCGCGTTCACCGGAGCGCTGGTCGGCGCCATTCTCTCGCTGGCGAGCGCGGCCCAGCTCCGGAACGCCTTTCTGTGGATGCTGGGCGGGCTGGGCGGTGCATCGTGGCCGGCGGTCACGATCTTCGTGGCCTACGCCATCACCCCACTCGCGCTCCTGTTCTGGCATCGCCGGGACTTCGACCTGCTTGCGCTGGGCGACGAGACCGCCCGCCACCTGGGCGCCGATCCGGAACGGCTCAAGCGGCTGGCATACGTCACGACCGGCGTCCTGACAGCGGCGGCCGTCGCAGAGTGCGGCATGATCGGCTTCGTCGGCCTGATCATTCCGCACGCCATCCGACGGGTCGCGGGCCCATTGCACACCACACTCCTTCCAGCCGCCTTCCTCCTGGGCGGCTCCTTCCTGGCGCTGGCGGACGCACTGGCGCGCTCGGTCGCCCGGCCGCTCGAGCTGCCGGTGGGTGTGGTGACCGCGCTGGTCGGTGTGCCGCTGTTCGCGCTCCTGCTCCGGCGGACCCTGCGATGATCCTCCGCGCGAGTGGGCTGGTCGTCCGCTATCCCGGCGCGTCCGCGCCGGCGCTGGATGATGTCGCTGTCGACCTCGCGGCCGGGGAACTTGTGGCGGTCGTCGGCCCCAACGGCAGCGGCAAGACGACGCTGCTCGCCGCCATGCTCGGCACCGCCCGCCTCGCCGCCGGTGCCGTGGAGGTGCTCGGGCGGCCGCTCGGAACGTGGGCCCCGCGGGAACTGGCCCAGGTGATCGGCGTGGTGACGCAGCGGGAGGAGACGGCGTTCCCACTCCGGGTAAGGGAGAGTGTCGGGTTGGGGCGCTATGCCCGGCTCGCGCCACTGGCCGCGCCCGGCCAGGCGGACGAGGCCGTCGTCGAGGAGGCGATGGTCCGCGCGGACGTCTCGAGCCTGGCGCACCGGCGCACCGATACGCTCTCCGGCGGCGAGTGGCAGCGGGTGCGCGTGGCCCGGGCCTTGGCGCAACAGCCCCGGATCCTCGTGCTCGACGAGCCGACGGCCGCGCTCGACGTCCGGCATGAAATGGAAGTGTTCGAGCTGGTGCGGCGCCTGGCGGGGGAGGGGATCGCAACCCTGCTCGTCACCCACCACCTGAACCTCGCCGCCCGCTACGCCGACCGCCTGCTGCTGCTGCATCAGGGCAGGTTGCTCGCCCATGGTCCGCCTGCGGCGGTGCTCCGCGCCGATACGCTGGCATCGGTCTTCGAATGGCCGGTCGCGCTCACCACCTGGTGCGACGGCTCACCGCAGGTCATCCCCCTCAGGCCCGGCGAATCGCCGGTGGTGTGAAAGGAAATCCCGTGTTCCCCCTCAAGACTTCCCTCAATCGCGCGTTCGCCGTCGCCGCTGGCGGCCTGCTGCTGGGCACTCCGCTCGCCGCGCAGGTCAGCCGGGACACCGTGCAGCTGCAGGAGATCGTCGTCACCGCCGACCGGTTCCCCACACCGGCCGCGCGGAACATCGCCTCGACCACCGTGATTACCGGCGACGAGCTGCGGCAGCGCGGCGTGTACTTCCTCGATGATGCGCTGCGCGCGGTGCCGGGTGCGGCCATTGTGCCCACCGGATCATACGGGGGGTTGACCTCGCTCTTCCTGCGCGGTGGCCAGAGCAGCTACGTGAAGGTCCTGGTCGATGGCGTGGCGCAGAACCAGTCTGGCGGTTTCTATAACTTTGCCGGCCTCACGACGGACAACATTGATCGCATCGAGGTGGTCCGCGGACCTGCATCGGTGCTGTACGGCACGGATGCCGTCACCGGTGTGGTGCAGATCTTCACCCGCAAAGGCGCCGGTCCGTTGACGGCTGAGGCGTCCGGCCGTGCCGGTTCCTTCGGGAGCAGTAGTGGTGACGTCGGCATCCACGGCGGCACCGAGCAGGTGAGCTACAGCGCCTCGCTCGGCCGCTTTGCAACGGACGGGATCTACAAGTTCAACAGCCAGTACACCAATACGGTGGCCAGCGGCTCGCTCACCGTCCGGCCTGACAGTCGCACCGACCTGACGCTCTCCGGCCGGAGCGGTGACAACAACACCCATTTCCCCACGGGCAGCGATGGCGTTCCCGCCGACAGCAACCAGAGCTCGGTGGTGCAGGGCACCACGCTGAGCCTGGACGCCGGGCGCCGCTTCAATGAGCGCGCCGAGGTGCGGGTGCTGCTGGGTTCCTACGCCGAGAGCATTTTTGATGACAACCAGTCGGACAGCCCGGGCGACACCCTCGGGTTCTTCATGTCGCAGGGGCAGTCGCGGTTGCTCCGCCGCTCGGCGGACTTGCGCGGCATCTTTCAGCCGACTGAGCGGTTGCGCCTGACGGTAGGTGGCGTCGCGGAGTATCAGGAACTGCGCCAGTTGAGCCGCGCCGAATTCGACTTCGGGTTCGGCCGGACCGTGCAGGCCGACCCGCCGTTCTCCCCCACGCGCCGCAACGCCGGCCTCTACGCGCAGGGCCTGATCGACCTGACCAGCCGCGTGCTGCTGAACATCGGTGGCCGCATCGATGACAACCAGAAATTCGGCACGCATGGGACCGTCCGGGCCGGATCGGTGGTGGCGCTTGGCTATGGCCTTCGGGCCCGCGGATCCGTCGGTACCGCATTCAAGGAGCCGTCGCTCCGCGAGAACTTCATCCAGGGCGCGTTCGAGCTGGGCAATCCGGATCTCAAGCCGGAGCAGTCCACCAGCTGGGAGCTCGGGCTGGAGCAGAATCTCGCGGGCGGGGTAGCAACCCTTGCCGCGATCTATTTCGACCAGCGTTTCCGCGACCTGATCCAGTACAATGGCGGTGTGGCCACCGGCGTGCCCAACTACCAGAACATCGCCAAGGCGACCAGCCGCGGCCTGGAGCTCACCGCCAGCGTCCGTCCGGTGCGGCAGCTGACCTTCGCCGCCTCCTATACCTATCTCAGGACCCGGGTCGACGACGCCGGCTTCGCCAGCGCGGTGGGTGGCGTCTTCGAGAACGGCAAGCCGCTGATCCGCCGCCCGAAGCACAGCCTCCGGCTCGATGGCCGCGCCCGGCTCCGGGATCGCCTCTCGCTCGGTGCCGCGGTGACCTACGCCGGCAAGCGGGATGACGTCGACTTCTCCTCGTTTCCCTCGACTCGGACCTCCCTCCCCAGTTACACGCTGGTGGATATGGATGCCGCCTTCGACCTGATCCAGCCCGGGGCGGGTCGGGTCGGCCTGACCGCAACGCTCAAGGTCGAGAACCTGGTCGATGCCGATTACCAAACGGTGTTCGGGTATCGGGGCCGGCAGCGCGGCGTCTTCGGCGGCGCCCGCGTAAGCTTCTAGGCATGCGAGCTGCCCGCACCGGCCAGGCTGGTGCGGGCGGCAGCGGGGAAGGGGCCCGGCCATGAAGATCGTATCCTTGTTGCCCAGCGCGACCGAAATCATCTGCGCGCTGGGACTGGAAGATCAGCTCGTGGGGGTGACTCATGAGTGCGACTACCCGGCCTTCGTAGAGCGCCTGCCCAAGGTCACCCAGACCCGAATTCCGCCCGCGGCGACGAGTGGCGAGATCGATCTCCTGGTCCGGGAACGGGTAGAGACGAAGCGGGCACTCTATTCCATCAACCTGCCGGTGCTCGAGGAGCTCAACCCCGATCTGATCGTGACTCAGGCGCTGTGTGATGTCTGTGCCGTCGGGGAGGCGGAGGTGCGGGCTGCGGCGTGCAGCCTGCCGGGCAGCACCCGGGTGATCAACCTGGAGCCGCAGAACCTCGCGGACGTGCTCGATTCGATTGGGCAGGTGGCGGCCGCGGCCGGTGTGGTGGAACGGGGAGCAGCCATCGTCCGGCAGCTCAATGCGAGGATCGGCGCGGTGGAGGCCGGAAGTGCGAGAACGGCGGAGAGGCCGCGCGTCGCCCTGCTGGAGTGGATCGACCCGCCATTCTCCTGTGGTCACTGGAATCCGGAACTGGTTCGGCTCGCGGGGGGCATCGAAGGTCTGGGCCGGGAGGGGGAGCGGTCGCGGCGGGTGGAGTGGGACGAGGTCATCGCGTGGCGGCCGGAGGTCGTGGTCTTCGCCTGCTGCGGCTTCAGCGTGGAACGCACGGCGCAGGACCTCGCCCTGCTGCGAGCAGTCCCCGGCTGGCTGGACCTGCCCGGCGTGAGGTCTGAGCGGGTATTCGTCACCGATGGCGCGCATTACTTCAGTCCGCCGGGTCCCCGGCTGGTCGACAGCCTGGAAATGCTCGCTTCGGTGCTCCTCCCGGGCGTGCATCCCTTGCCAGAGGGATTGCCGCATCCGGTCCGGGCAACTGCGCTGGAGCGGGCGGGATTGTCACATACCGCCGGCGCTTCCAGTTAGGCGCGGAAGCGACTCGCCGCATGCCCGAACCGATCGTGCTGGCCTGGAGTGGCGGCAAGGACAGTGCGCTCGCGCTGGAGCGGCTCAGGGCCGATCCGACACTGGAAGTGGTTTCCCTGCTCACCACCATCACCGGCGAGTACGATCGGATCAGCATCCACGGCGTCCGGCGGGTCTTGCTTCATGTCCAGGCGGATGCGGTCCACCTCCCGGTTGCGGAGGCCGTGCTGCCCCCCTCGCCGGACAATACGATCTATGAATCGGTCTTCGCCGACGCGCTAGCCCGGCTTCGGGAGCGGTACCCCGGGCTCACCCGCGTCGCCTTTGGCGACCTCTTCCTCGCCGATCTCCGTGCCTGGCGCGAGCACCAGCTCGACAAGCTGGGCATGACGGCACGCTTCCCCGTGTGGGGGCAGCCGACGGACTGGCTGGCCCGGGACCTGGTGAGCCGCGGCTTTCGGCCCGTCATCACCGCGGTGGACCTGGGGCGCCTGCCGGCATCTTTCGCCGGCCGCGCATACGACGCTGAGCTGCTGGCGGATCTTCCCCCGACGGTCGATCCCTGCGGCGAGAACGGCGAGTTCCACACCTTTGTCACCGATGGGCCCGGGTTCCGGCATCCGGTCAAGACCAGACCGGGTGACATCGTGGTCCGCGACGGCTTCGCCTACGCCGACCTGCTGCCCGTTCACGCCGCGCTGAAGGTGAGCTGATGCGAATCGTGTCGCTGCTTCCGAGTGCCACCGAGATGCTTGCCGCCCTGGGCCTGACCGATTCGCTGGTCGGTGTCAGCCATTCGTGCGACTGGCCCCCCGGCATCGCCCGGCTCCCGCGGGTGACCAGGACCATGGTCCCCAAGGATGCGTCCGCCGCGGAGATGGATCGCATGGTCCGGGAGCAGCGGGCCGCGGGGCTGCCGCTCTATCAGTTGGACGCTCTGCTGCTGCAGCGGCTCAAGCCCGACCTGGTCGTGACCCAGGGGCTGTGTGACGTGTGTGCGGTCACCGAGTCACAGGCGCACGCGGCGTGTAGTGACCTGCCGTCCGGCGTCGAGGTGATCAGTCTCGCACCGCTGTCATTGGCTGATGTCTTCGGCAACATCGTGGACCTGGGGCTCGCGACCGAAACGCTGCCGGTCGCGCGCCGTCTCGTCGCGGCGCTGAGCGAGCGCCGTGAGCGTGTCGCGGCCGCGGTCCAGGACCGCGCCGAGCGCCCTCGCGTCTCCCTGCTTGAGTGGGTGACGCCGCTCTACGCGGGCGGACACTGGACCCCGGAGATCATCGCCCTCGCCGGCGGTCAGGATGGTCACGGTCGCCCCGGACAGGCCAGTCGCCACATCGACTGGGAGGAGGTGAGCATCTGGCAGCCGGAGGTACTGGTGCTGGCCTGCTGCGGCTTAGATATCCCCCGCACGATGACTGAACTGGCGGCGCTCGCGGCGCTGCCGGGATTCCGCGACCTGCCGGCGATCCGGAATGGCCAGCTCTGGGTCGTCGACGGGGTCGGGCACTTCAGCCGCCCCGGACCCCGGCTGCTGGACAGCCTGGAATGGCTGGCGGGCACGCTGCATCCCGGACTCGGTCTCCCGGACGGAGCGCCTGCCGTCCGGATGTCGTGGTCGGCGGAGAACCTGGAACTCCAACCGGCGGGATAGCGCCGGGCGACCCGCGGAAGAGTCTTCGTTCTGAACGGCAACCTGGTCGGCGGCGTCTCCTGCCGGGCCGAGCTGGATCTCGGTGGTCGATCCGGTGACGAATCGCCTGGCCCAAGGGATCGACTCCATTCCACTGCCGCCGCCGGGCAATGCCCGGTTCGGCGCGGTGGCGCCGGACGGCGTGCTCTATGTGGTGAGTCGTGGTCCGGTGGACAGCGCCACGCCCGCGCGCTTCTCCTCGATAGGAATTTCAATCGGGGCTCGGGGAGTCTACAGCGGGCGAGAGCGATCGCCAACGCGGCTTGACACCGACTGGGCGGCGCCGTGCTCGCC
>CAZASU010000087.1:0-8385 GCA_964487785.1 uncultured Gemmatimonadaceae bacterium
GTGAAGCTGATCCGTCCGGAGCTCCTCGGCTCCAGCTCTCCCGCTGCCGCCCGGGTGATCATCGAGCGCTTCCGGCGCGAGGCGAAGGCGGCCGCGTCGCTCCGGTCACCGCACACGATCGGTCTCTATGACTTCGGCGTTGCCAACGACGGAACCTTCTTCCTGGTCATGGAGCTCCTGGACGGCCTCGATCTGGAAACGCTGGTGGAGCGGTTCGGCCCGCTGCCGCCCGAGCGCGTCGTTCACCTCCTGCGCCAGGCATGCGCGTCGCTGGAGGAGGCGCACACCCGGGGCCTGGTCCACCGCGACATCAAGCCGTCAAATATTTTCACCTGCCGGCTGGGCCTCGCGGTGGACTTTGTGAAGGTGCTGGATTTCGGCCTGGTGAAGGCGGTGGACGACCGTGGCCGAGAGGCGACACTGCTGACCGCGCCGGAAAGCACCACGGGCACGCCGGCCTACATCGCACCCGAGGTCGTCCGAGGTGACCGGATTGCCGATCACCGGGTAGACATCTATACCCTGGGCTGCGTGGGTTACTGGCTGTTGACCGGACGCCTGGTATTTCAAGCGCCCAATGCCATCCAGCTCATGTATCAGCACGCCAACGCAGCGCCGATGCCACCTTCCGAGCGCAGCGAGCTGGAGATTCCGGCTGAGCTGGACAGCGTCATCCTGTCCTGCCTTGCCAAGCATCCCGAGGATCGGCCCCAGACCGCCGGCGAGCTCTCGCGCCGGCTCGCCACCGCCGTTCCCGCCGCCTGGACCGAGGAACAGGCGCAGCGTTGGTGGGAGCGGCACCATCCCGAGTCTGCCCGTGCCGAGCCCACCGAGTCCGACAAGAGGATGCTGACCAAGACGATGGACGCAATGTGGGAGCCGGTCGAGACGCCCGCACCTCCGGTTGGCGCGGGGAAGTCGTGAGCGCCAGGCTGGTCGTGGCGGATCACGGATGACGCTGAGAACAGAGCGGTCGCGGTCTACCGAACGATTCACGGCGGTCGACCGCGCGCTCCGCCTCTTCGCCGATGTGCAAAACGGCGAAGGAGTTACGGCCGTTCTCCTGGCCTTGAACGTGTTTCTCCTGCTCGCCGCGTATTACTGCATCAGACCGCTCCGGGAGGCATTGATCCTGTCCACGGCCGGCGGCCCCGAGCTCAAGTCCTACCTTGCCGCAGGCCAGGCGATTCTTCTACTCGGCCTCGTCCCGGCGTACGGCGCCCTGGCCGACCGGCTGCCGCGCCGCCGGCTGCTCAACACCGTCACCGCTTTCTTTGTCGCCTGTCTCGTCGCCTTCTACGGCCTTACCCAGACCAACCTGCCGATCGCGGTGATCTTCTACCTCTGGGTGGGCATATTCAATCTGATGATCGTGGCGCAGTTCTGGTCGTTCGCCAACGATCTCTATACCAAGGAACAGGGGGAGCGCCTCTTCGCCATCGTGGCGGTGGGCGCATCGTTCGGGGCGGTGCTGGGGGCCAAGATCGCCGGCTGGCTCATTCCGGTGTTCGGTTTGCCGCAGCTGCTGCTCGTGGCGGCCGGCCTTCTTGTCCTGGCAGCGGTCATTAACAACCTGGTGGACGCTAGCCAACGAGCTCGGCACGAGACCCATCTTCCTTCCCACCTGACAACGGCCGAGCTTCCTGCGGCCACCGGCGAGTATCAGATCCAGACCATCGAGGGCAGCAAGGAGCTCACAGTCTCACTCCCGGGTGTTGGTCCCATGAGCCGCCCGGGCACCTTCCGCCTGGTGTTCGCTAACCGCTACCTGCTGCTCATCGCGCTGCTCGTTCTGATTGTCAATTGGGTGAACAGCACCGGCGAATACATCCTCAGCAGCACCGTCAGCCGGGCGGCCAAGGCGGCGGCGGCCGCAGGAACAGCCGGAGGGCTGACGGAATCCGAGTTCATCGGCCGCTTCTATTCCGATTTCCTGTTCCTGGTCAGCGTGACAGCGTTGGTCCTGCAGCTGTTCATCGTGTCACGGCTCATCAAATACGCCGGCGTCAGGGCAGGGGTGCTGGTGCTGCCGGTCCTGGCCTTCACCGGGTACGCGGTGCTGGCGTTCGCTCCCATCCTTGCGCTGGTCCGGGCGGTGAAGATCGCGGAGAACGGTACCGACTACTCGATCCAGAATACGGTGCGCAACGTGCTGTTCCTGCCCACCAGCCGGGACGAGAAGTACAAGGCGAAGCAGGCGATCGATTCTTTCTTTCAGCGCGCCGGCGATGTGTCGTCGGCCGCGCTGGTCTTTGTGGGTATCACCATGCTCGGCCTGGGGACGTCGGGCTTTGCCAGAGTGAATCTGGTGCTCGCCGCGATCTGGCTTATCCTCGCCGTTGCCGTCGGTCGCGAGTACGCCCGGAAATCGAAGGCACTAGAGAGCGACGTAGCTATCCGGTGAGCCCCAGATCGGGCGCATGGAGCGCCGTGGCGCTTGCGGGCGCTCTCGCCTGCGCCGGACACCGGCCGCCTCCGCCGGTCCCGGTGCCGGAGCTCCCGCCCGAAGATGTTGCGGTGAGCCTGTATCTCATCGGCGACGCGGGGAAACCCGATTCCGCCGGCGAGCCGGTGCTCATGGCGTTGCGGCGCGATCTCGCCTCCCGCCGTTCCGAGCGCGTGGTCGTCTTTCTCGGCGACAACGCATATCCCCGAGGACTTCCAGGGCCGGGGCGGCCCGGCAGGCGGGCGGCCGAGCGGCACCTGGCCGCGCAGGTAGAAGTCGTTACTTCCACCGGCTCCCGCGGCTACATGGTCCCGGGAAACCACGACTGGGCCAAGCATGGCGTGGACGGTTGGGAAGCGATCAAGCGGCAGGAAGCGTTCGTGGATTCGGCGGGCGGCGGGAACGTCTTGCTCCAGCCGGGTGGTGGTTGTCCCGGGCCCAGCGTGGTGGACATCGGGGCACGGCTCCGGCTGGTGCTGCTCGATACCCAGTGGTGGCTGCATCCCGGGCCCAAGCCGAGAGATCCGGACTCCAATTGTGGCGCCGATTCCGAATCCGAGATCGTGGACTCGCTCCAGGCTGCTCTTATGGGGGCCGCCGGCCGCCTGGTTGTCCTGACTGAGCATCACCCGTTGCGTTCCGGTGGTGCTCACGGTGGGCACTTCGACTGGAAGGATCACATCTTTCCACTGCGGGCAATCAAGCCATGGCTCTGGATACCGCTGCCCTGGATCGGCTCCCTCTATCCGACCGTGCGGCAGCAGGGCATCTCCAGCCAGGACATCCCTTCTCGGGCGTACCAGCGGCTCATCGCGGCGTTGCGCCGGGCCTTGGCGGCCGCACCGCCTTCGCTCTACGCGGCGGGCCACGAGCACAACCTGCAGGTACTGTCGGGCGGGCCGGCACGGCTGGAGCTGGTGAGCGGCACCGGGTTCTACGGGCACAGCGGCATGGCAGCGCCCATTCGCGGGACTCTGTTTGCCAGACGGGCCAGCGGCTTCGCCCGGCTCGACGTGCCCAAGGCGGGGCGGGCCCGGCTGGCCGTCCTGGAGGTTGATGCCGAGGGCGGCAGCCGCGAAGCCTTTTCGACCGCAGTAGAGTGAGGCGTTATGACTACCAAGAGAGAGCTGTTGCTCGGGATTGCCCTGATGGGCGCCGGTGTAACGCCGCTCGCCGGGCAAGCGCCGGGCAGCGCCCCGCAAGAGCGGAAACTCCAGGCCGCCGGACCGCGCTACCGAGCCAGCGGACTGCACCGCCTGCTGTTCGGCCGGGAATATCGCTCGCTCTGGTCCACACCCATATCAGTGCCCGTGCTCGATCTCCGGACCTTCGCCGGCGGGCTGAAACCGGTGTCGAAAGGTGGGGGGCAGCAGACCAAGTCGTTGCTTCTGGTGGCGGGCGACGGGCGTGAATTCTTCTTCCGTTCCGTGGACAAGGACCCGTCCGCTACCTTGCCGCTGGAGCTGCGGCCCACCGTGGCCGGTGACGTAGTCCGAGACCAGACCAGCTCAGCCCTCCCCACCGGCCCGCTCGTGGTCGGTCCGCTGCTCGATGCGGCGGGGATTCTCCACGGCACATCTCAATTGTTCGTCCTTCCTGATGACCCGCGTCTGGGAGAGTTCCACCCGGAGTTTGCCGGGCTTATGGGTTTTCTGGAGGAGCGGGTGGGCGGCTCCCGGAGCGTGCCGGCTCATTGGGGCGGCGCGTCGGAGATCATCACCTCCGATTCGCTGCTGGCGCGGGTCGCTCGCGGCACGGATGATCGGGTGGAGGCCCGTGCCTTTCTCACCGCGCGGTTGGTCGACCTGCTGATCGGCGACTGGGACCGGCATTCCGGCCAGTGGAGCTGGGCCCGCTTTGGCGACGCGGTGCCACGCCGCTGGGTGCCCATTCCGCAGGACCGCGATCAGGCCTTCGCCAAGTATGACGGGGTGCTCCTGTACGTCGCCCGCCAGACCGCGCCACAGCTGACGAACTTCGGTTCCGGGTATCCCTACCTGTCCGGCGCCACATGGAACGGGCGCGACCTCGACCGGCGGCTGCTGGTCGAGCTGGAGTGGCCGGTGTGGGAATCGACCGCGATCGGGCTCCAGTCGGCACTCACCGACGCCGTGATCAACGATGCGGTACGAGCGCTCCCGCCGGAGCATTACGAACTGCGGGGAGCTACCCTGGCGGCGGCTCTTCGCGCCCGGCGGGATCAGCTGCTCAAAGCGGCCCGCGGCTACTACGACCTCCTGGCCGGACAGGTAGACGTCCACGGAACCGAGGCGGCCGACGAGGCGAGCCTGACTCGCGAGCCCAACGGTGCCGTGGAGCTGACGCTCTCCGGGCCTGGAGAGGCCACGAAGGATCCCTACTTCAGACGTCGATTCGATCCCGGGGCCACCCGCGAGGTACGTCTCTTCCTCGCCGGCGGAGATGATCGGGCAATCGTACGCGGCGCGGCCAGCGGTCCTTTGCTCCGGATCCTGGGAGGAGCAGGGCAAGACCGGCTGGTAGACTCCACCCGCAATGGTCACGAGCGCTTCTATGACGACGCCGTAGCGCCGGCGCGGACCGAGGGCGCGGCGACCAAGGTAGACCGCCGACCCTATACCATACCCCGCAAGGATCCGAGCGCCGTACCCGAGCGGGACTGGGGCAAGCGCTGGATGGCGAGTACCTCGCTGAGCTTCGGCCCCGACATCGGGGTGCTGATCGGCGGCGGCCGGACGCTGACGGTATATGGGTTCCGCAAGGACCCGTATGCCAGCCGGCATCAGTTCCGGGCCGCGTTCGCTACCGGTCCCAAGAGCTACCGGCTGGAGTACAGGGGAGAGTTCCGGCGGGAGAATTCGGCCAGCCGGGTGGACCTTCTCGCTCGAGCATCCGGTATCGACGTGATCAGCTTCAGCGGGTTCGGCAACCAGAACCCGGCGCCGGGCAACAACGAGTTCTACCGGGTGACCCAGGACGCCTTCGCTCTCCAGCCCTCGCTGGTATTTGCAGTCGGCCGCCAGGCAACGCTCCGGCTTGGACCGATCCTCAAGTATGTCTCCACCGACGACCGCCCCGGGCGCTTCCTGGCGTCGCTCGGCAATCTGTACGGCACCGGTAACTTCGGCGAAGTCGGCGGGGGGCTGACCTTTCGCTACGATAGCCGCGACCGGGCGGCCCTCGCCACCAAAGGAATTCTGCTCGAGCTGGGTGGGAGCGCGTATCCGGCAATATGGGATGTGGACAGCACCTTCGGCGAAGTGCACGGTGAGGCGGTCACGTACCTTTCGGCTCGCGCGCCCCTCAACCCCACGCTCGCGCTTCGGGTGGGAGGACGGAAGCTGTGGGGACGCTATCCCTTCTTCGAGGCGGCGTTCATCGGCGGCGCTTCGACCGTGCGGCTTGGCCGGGTGAATCGCTATGCCGGCGACGCCGCGGCCTACGGGTCCACCGAGCTCCGGCTCTCGCTGGCAAAGGTCAAACTGGTCCTGCCCGCCGATTTCGGAATTTTTGGTCTGGCCGATGCAGGCCGGGTCTTTCTCGCCGGCGAGACCTCCGACACCTGGCATGCCGCTGCCGGCGGGGGACTATGGCTCTCATACCTCGAGCGGGCATACACCCTTTCGCTCGCCATCGCCAAGAGCGAGGAGCGGACCGGGATCTATGCGCAGGCGGGCTTCGGGTTCTGATGCGCCAGCCTTGAGCTGACCGGTGACGATCAAGCAGTTTCTGTCCACCACCGACGGCCCCGCCGTGGCCGCCGCGACGGCCGCCGGCACGGTGATGATCGCCTTTCAGATTGCCGGGAAGGCGACCCGGGACGCACTCTTCCTTTCCAGCTTCGGCGTGGACGCATTGCCGGGGATGGTGATCGCGGCCGCGGTACTCTCAGCCCTGATATCGGTGGTGCTGGCGCGGGTCATGGCGCGAAGCCGTCCCAGCCGGCTGGTTCCCCGCCTGTTCGGGCTGAGCGCGGTGCTCCTCCTCGCCGAATGGGGGCTCGCGGTCCAGGCACGACGTCCCGCGGCCGCCATCCTCTACCTGCATTTCACCGCCCTTGGCGCCCTGCTGGTCTCCGGCTTCTGGGCTATCGTCACCGAACGCTTCGACCCGCACACCGCTCGCCGCACCATCGGCCATATCACTGCGGGCGGCTCGCTCGGCGGACTGCTCGGCGGCATCCTGCCCGAGCGGGTAGGGGCGACTCTCTCCCTCACCGCCATGCTCCCGATCCTGGCGGGGCTGCATCTGCTCTCTGCCCTCCTGGTACTCGGCGTGGAGCGCGGCGCCACTCACTCGCCTCCGGGACAGGAGCCGTATTTGAGCCACGAGCCGCAGCCGGACGCCGCCCGGATCTTGCGAGCCTCACCTTATCTCCTCGGGCTCGCCTTGCTGGTGACGCTTACCTCCGCCGCCGAAGGGGTGCTGGATTACGTGTTCAAGGCACAGGCCTCAGGGGCAGCCACATCAGGGGAAGACCTGCTCCGTCTCTTTGCCGTCTTTTACACCGTCACCGCGCTGCTCGGCATTTCCATTCAGGTGACCACGCTCCGGGGAGTGCTCGGCCGCCTCGGCATCGCGCGCAGCGCGGCGCTTCTTCCCGCCGGTGTGTCACTGGGGGCTGTGGGTGCCCTCATCGTACCCGGCCTCATCTCGGTGCTATTGGCGCGGGGAGCGGAGGTGGTGCTCCGAAGCTCGATCTTCCGGGCGGCTTACGAGCTCCTGTTCACGCCGGTGGCTCCCCGGGAGAAACGGGCGACCAAGCTCCTCATCGATGTCGGGGCAGCCAGGCTGGGCGACGTCGCCGGAGGCCTCCTCATTGCCGCAGCGCTGGTCCTCACCGGAGCCGCGGCCGGAAAGATTCTCCTCGGCGTCACCGTGGCGCTTTCCGTAGCCGCGCTGGCAGTGGCCCGCCGCCTGCACCTGGGGTACGTGTCGGCACTGGAGGGAAGTCTGCAACGCCGGGCCGGAGAGGTTCCCGACCCGCTGCAGGACGAGGGATCGGCCCTGCTCCAGACGGTCGGCGGTTTCGACCTCAGCGGAATCCGGCAGCGGGCAGGGTTCGCCTCCGTCGCAGCACGCGTCCCGCCGGTACAACCGGCAATGGCGCCGGCACCCAGCTCCCCGACCTCCCCCCTCCGGCAATCCCTCGCCAGTGGAAATGCCGAAGAGATTCAGCGCGCTCTGGCGGCCGAGCCGATACCTCCGGACCTGATCGAGCCCGCCATCGAGCTGCTTGCCTGGGACGAGGTGGCGCCGCACGCCATCAAGGCTCTTCGGGCGGTGGCGCGGACTGAGACCGCCGTGTTCACCCGCCACCTGCTCGATCCGGCGGAGGACTTCGCCATCCGGCGGCGGCTGGTGACCGTGCTGGCTGCATCGCGCCGCACTGAGGCCTTCGAGGGATTGTTCGAGGCCATGCGCGACCGGCGGTTCGAGGTCCGCTACCGGGCCGCACGGGGGCTCAGCTATCTGGCGGGCGAGATCCCGGGCCTCCGGATCGATCGTGAGCGGGTGTTCGAGGTGGTGCTGCGGGAGATGGCGGTGGAGCACGGCATCTGGGAGACCCGGCAGCTTATCGATTTGCCGGATGACGATACGTCGCCGATGGAAGCAGAGGTGCTGCGAGGGCGGACCAGCCGCAGTCTGGAGCACCTGTTCACCCTGCTCTCCCTGGTACTGCCGCCCGAGACCGTTCGGCTCGCCTTCCATAGCCTCCACACCGGCGACCGGCATCTCCGCGGCACGGCGCTCGAGTACCTGGAGACCGTGCTGCCGGAGCCGGTCTGGCAGAAGTTCTGGCCGTTTCTGGACGAAGGGGAGTTGCAGCCGACGCGTCCAGGAAGGAGCTCCGGCCAGGCGATGCAGGACCTGCTGGCCTCGCGGGAGTCGATCGTGCTGGCGCTGGCTGAGATCAGACGGCGCGAAGGGCGATAGACGTCGGAGGCGTTATCTCAGGC
>CAZASU010000088.1:0-3056 GCA_964487785.1 uncultured Gemmatimonadaceae bacterium
ACCTCACTGTTCTGGAAATGCACGTTGTCATCGCCGCTGCCATGAACCAGCAACAGGTTTCCCCTGAGCCCGTTCACGTAGGTTAGCGGTGACCCGCGGTCGTAGCCGGCCTTATTCTCCGCCGGCAAACCGTTGAACCGCTCGGTATACACGTTGTCGTACAGAGCCCAATGCGTCACCGGAGACACCGCAACGCCGCTGCGGAAGAGGCCGGGGTGTTGAAAGAGCGTGTTGAGGGCCATGAAGCCGCCGTAGCTCCAGCCCCAGATTCCGATCCGATCGGGATCTACGTACGATCTCTGCGCCAGCGTGCGCGCCGCGGCGGCCTGATCCCGGGTTTCGAGCACGCCCAACTGGCCATAGACCGACTTGCGCCAGGCACGGCCCAGCGGAGCAGGAGTACCCCGATTGTCCACGCTGGCCACGAGATAGCCCCGCTGGGTGAGCAGCAGGTGCCAGAGATAGTACGACCCCCAGACGTCGTTCACCGTGGAGTTGCCCGGTCCACCGTACACATGGAGGAGCAGGGGGTACTTCCGGGTGGAGTCGAAGTCCGCCGGCTTCATCAGGAAGGCCGGCATCCTGGCTCCACTCTCCGATGGGAGGCTGAAGAACTCGACGGTCCCTTTCCGAAGCGTGCCCAGGCGGCTGCGCAGGCCGGCGTTGTCGATCAGGGTCCGGAGGATCTCATGACCGGGCAGGCGGGCCAGCCGAACCACCGGCGGCTGGGCGAAGCGGGAATAGGTCTCCAGCGCGTAGCGGAAGTTGGGAGCAACGTCGTAGGCATGAGTGCCCGAGTCGGCGCCCGGCGAAAGCCGCTCCGGCGAGCCGCGGCCGTTAAGACGGGAGCGGTACAGATAGCGCTGCCAGGGCTGATCGGGCGAAGCGAGATAGTAGACCCAGCCGCCCCGCTCATCGGTGCCCAGCAGCTTTACCACATCGAAGGCGCCCCGGGTCACCCGCCGCGCCGACTTTCCGTCCCGGGAGACGAGATACACATGGTTCCACCCGTCTCGCTCGCTGACCCAGGTGAAGCTCTTCCCACCGTTCAGCCAGGTGACGTTGTCTACCACATCCACCCAGGTGCTGTCCCGCTCCGTGTACACGGTTCGCACTTTTCCGGTTCGGGCGTCGCCCAGTATGACCTCGTTGGTGTTCTGCAGCCGGTTGAGCCGCTGGAGCATTACTTCGTTCGAGCTGGCCGCCCAGTCCATTCTGGCGATGTAGTGGTTTCGCGGATCGCCCTCTATCTCCAGCCAGCGGGTTGGCCCGCCGGCAACGCTCACGATACCCACTCTGGCAGCGGAGTTCGCTTCTCCGGCCTTGGGATACTGGACCGAAACCACCCTGGAGTACAGCGTGTCGGTGTTGTTGATGAGGTTGAAGTCCCTCACCTGGTCGGCATTAAGCTGCCAGTAGGCGATGTTCCCACCATCCGGGCTCCAGCGCCAGCCATCGGCGTAGTAGTTCATCAGCTCCTCTTCGTAGACCCAATCGAAGGTGCCGTTGATCATGGCCCTGGAGCCGTCGGTGGTGAGTGGGGTGATGGTACCGCTCGCCAGATCCTCCGCATATAGATTGTTCTCCCGGACGTAGGCCACTTTGCGGCCATCGGGTGAGAACTTGGCGAACATCAGGGTAGACGGCTTGGCCTGGCTACCGCCGAGCTGGCGCAGGCGGCCACTGGCCCGATCCAGCACCCAATAGTCTCCCCGCGTGTTCAAGCGCCAGACCGGCTGGGTGTTGGTGAAAATCAGCAGCATCTTGGTGTCAGACGACCAGGCGTACTCTTCGACCTTAAGCGAAAGGCTATCGCCCTGGGGGATGAACTGCCGGGCCGCAACCAGGACCTCGCGGCCGCCCCGCTCGGCGTCATAGCGAACCAGATTCTGACCCCGATCGGCCTCCGACTCCTCCAGCGTCGTGTAGGAGGAGCCGTCGCCCAGCCAGCGCGCTGGTCCGAAGCTCTGGCTCCGGAACTCCCGGGTGCCGTAGATCCGCTGGACCGACAGCAGGCCCGAGTCGGCCTGTTGCGCCCGCACCGGCAGGGCGAGAGTGAGAAGACCGATGAAAGCGAAAGCGAGTCGGGTCACAGGATGAGTCCGCTGGTAAAGGTGGCGGCCGTCGCTGATTCCGGCACAATTTGGCGTTGCCACGGCAAGCCTCCCGGGGCTATCCCTTCATCCAAATCGCCGGTCATTGCCAGCTCGCCGGCGCGGTCGTGGATTATATCACTCATTCGACAGGTGACATAACCATGTTTCGTTCGCGGTCCGCCCAGTCAGTGTCCCGGCTCGTCACCAGCATCGCGGCCGGCATCGTGGCCGTCGGCTGCACCGGGGAAGCCGCTTCCTCAGGAGCCACCGTTGGAGCCAGCGTTCGCGCGGCCGACTCAGCCCGGCCTGCCGGGGATAGCAGCGCGTCATTCCAGTCTCCCGACACCCCTCCAGCGCCTGCCCCCCGGAAGCCGGTGGGACATCCGGTTCCGAAGCCGTCCACCCGCGACCCGGTCGCAAGAAGAGTCACCACCACTCCAGCTTCGCAGACACCGGTCATCACCGATTCGGCCAGCGCACCCGCTGCCGCACCGGCAACGGAGGCGGCCCCCGACAAGTGGTTGTCCTATGATGCGGCGACCAACACCGTAACCTTCGAGCTTATTGCGGGCCCGTTCACTTTCAATGGCTATCGCAACGGCGAGGGGACTCTCCGGGTGCCGTCCAAGGCGAACATGGTCATCAACTTCGTCAACAAGGACGGGACCCCGCACAGCGCCATCGTCATCTCCGGCGATGGCCCGCTTCCCAACTCCGCCGGCGACCCCGCGATCCCCCGGGCCTACACCAACAAGGCGCTCGAAGGCCTACCGCAGGAGGCGGGGGACGGCATGCGCTTTCCGGTGCCGGAGAGCGGCAGCTACCGGATCTTCTGCGGCGTGCCGGGACACGGGCTGTCGGGGATGTGGATCTGGCTGAAGGTCGAGCCGACGGCCAAGACTCCGAGCTTTGGGCCAACAAGACCGTGAACTACAATTGCCGTCTAGGGTCTAGAGTCTA
>CAZASU010000088.1:3156-8282 GCA_964487785.1 uncultured Gemmatimonadaceae bacterium
GTCTAGAGTCTACGCAGGACTTTCGACTCTAGACCTTTGACCCTAGACCTGCTGACTCTTGACCCTTCAGCGCTTTCTGCAGGAACTGCCCGGTGTAACTCTCTGGCACTTCGGCCACATCTTCCGGCGTTCCCGCCGCCACTACCTGGCCCCCGCGCTCGCCGCCCTCCGGCCCCAGATCGATGATCCAGTCCGCCGTCTTGATGACATGGAGATTGTGCTCGATGACGACGATACTGTTTCCCTTGTCTACCAGCCGGTGCAACACGTCGAGCAGCAGGCGGACATCCTCGAAGTGCAGACCCGTGGTCGGCTCGTCGAGGATGTACAGCGTGCGCCCGGTGTCTCGCTTAGAGAGCTCGGTGGCGAGCTTGACCCGCTGAGCTTCTCCGCCGGACAGCGTCGTGGCCGCCTGTCCCAGGTGGATGTACCCCAGCCCTACGTCGTTCAGCAGCTCGAGTTTCTCGGCGATCCGGCGCTGGTTGGCGAAGAACTCCAGAGCGTCCTCCACGGTAAGGTCCAGCACATCCGCGATGCTGCGCCCCTTGTAGCGGACCTCGAGCGTCTCGCGATTATACCGCCTCCCCTTGCAGACCTCGCAGGGTACGTAGACATCGGGCAGGAAGTGCATCTCGATCTTCACCAGTCCATCACCCTGGCAGGCCTCGCAGCGACCACCCTTCACGTTGAAGGAGAAGCGTCCGGGTCCGTAACCCCGCAGCTTGGCGTCGGGCAGCTGAGTAAAGAGCTCGCGGATCGGGGTGAACAAACCGGTATACGTCGCCGGATTGGAGCGCGGCGTACGTCCGATGGGGCTCTGATCGATGTCGATGACCTTGTCGATCCGGTCGAGCCCTTCGATGCGGGTATGCGCGCCCGGCACCACCTTGGCGCGGTAGAAGTGCCGCGCGAGTGCCTGGTAAAGGATATCAGTCACCAGCGTGGACTTGCCCGAGCCGGAAACGCCCGTGACCGCCACGAACAGACCCAGGGGGATGTCGACGGTGAGGTCCTTCAGATTGTTGGCTCGGGCGCCGATCACCCGGAGCCGATGCTGGGGGGGAGCTTCCCGCCGCCCCGCGGGCACGGGGATCCGAAGCTCGTCGCGCAGATATCGGCCGGTGAGCGAGTCGGGATGGCTGCGGATATCCTCGACCGTTCCCTCGGCAACCACTTCGCCCCCAAAGCGTCCGGCACGGGGGCCCAGATCGATGACATGGTCGGCCGCCTGGATGGTTTCCTCGTCGTGCTCGACCACGATTACCGTGTTGCCCAGATCCCGAAGCCCGCGCAGGGTGGCCAGCAGGCGCTCATTGTCCCGCTGATGCAGTCCGATGCTGGGCTCATCCAGGATGTAGAGCACCCCCACCAGCCGCGAGCCGATCTGAGTGGCGAGCCTGATGCGCTGAGTCTCGCCCCCGGACAATGACGTCGCGGCCCGCCCTAGAGTCAGGTACTCCAGGCCGACATCTCGCAGGAAGCGCAGCCGGTCCACCACTTCCTTCAGTATGGGACCCGCAATGTCCGGATCGAGGCCGGGCCGGCCGTTGGCCGCCGCCGCACGGCTCCCGCGCAGCGGAATTCGCTCGAAGAATTCGCTGGCGCGCTCGACCGGAAGGTCCACCACGTCCCCGATGCTCGCCCCGTTGACCAGTACCGACAGGCTCTCGGGCTTGAGCCGCTTGCCTCCACAGGTCTGGCAGGGCTGCTCGATCATGAACTCTTCGAGGGATGCGCGCACCCCATCGCTGGTGGACTCGCGATACCGCCGCTCGATGTTTCGCAGCACGCCTTCCCACTCGGTCTCGTACTCGTCCTTCCCTCGTGCCCCGTCGGTCTGGAACTTGAAGCGGCCCGGCGCGCCATGCAGGATGGCCTGCCTCGCTGCCTCACTGTGCTCGCTCCAGGGCGCGTTGAGCTCGAACTTGAACGCCTTGGCCAGCGTGGGAAGCACCACCTTCCGCAGGTATCCGCTCGGCTCCCCCCAGGGCAGGATGACGCCCTCCAGAA
Source organism: uncultured Gemmatimonadaceae bacterium (assembly GCA_964487785.1). GTDB lineage: Bacteria > Gemmatimonadota > Gemmatimonadetes > Gemmatimonadales > GWC2-71-9 > CAVVWJ01. Next base: position 5,167 of record CAZASU010000088.1, read on the forward strand.
TCGAGATGCTGGGATCGCCCAGCACCAGATCGGCATTGACGTCCCGCCTGGTGCCCAGGCCGTGGCAGTCGGGGCAGACCCCGAACGGTGAATTGAAGGAGAACTGGCGGGGCTCCAGCTCGGGGAAGGACAACCCGCAGACCGGGCAGGCGAAGCGCTCGGAAAAGATGACGGACTCGATCTGTCCGCCCGTCCGCCCGTCCGCCTGCCCGCCATGCTTCACCACTTCCACCAGGCCATCCGCGGTCTTCAGCGCCGTCTCGATGGAGTCGTTCAGCCGGCTGCGATCCGACGCGCGCACCACCAGACGATCCACCACGATGGCGATGTCGTGATTCTGGCGGCGGTTCAGCGTGGGCAGCGAGCCGAGATCGTAGGTCTGGCCGTCGATTCGCACCCGGACGAATCCACGCTTGCGCACGTCGTCAAGCAGGTCGCGGAATTCGCCTTTGCGGCCCCGCACGAGGGGAGCCAGAACCTCGATGCGGCTGTCCTCGGGCCAGCCGAGCACGGTGTCCACGATCTGGGCCGAGCTCTGACGGGTGACCGGGCTACCGTCGTTGGGACAGTGGGGCACCCCCACACGAGCCCAGAGCAGACGCAGGTAGTCATAGATCTCGGTGACGGTCCCCACCGTGGAGCGGGGATTCTGCCCGGTGGTCTTCTGCTCGATGGAGATGGCGGGGGAGAGACCTTCGATGGCGTCGACATCGGGCTTTTCCATCAGGCCGAGGAACTGGCGGGCGTAAGCAGAGAGCGACTCGACGTACCGCCGCTGTCCTTCCGCGTAGATGGTATCGAACGCCAGTGAGGACTTCCCCGAACCGGAGAGCCCTGTGATCACGGTAAGCTGATTCCGGGGGATGGCGACGGAGATATTCTTGAGATTGTGCTCGCGGGCACCCCGCACCACCAGAAATTCCTGAGCCATAGCCCCGAAAGGTACCCGAAACTCGAGGGCGGGGTCAACCGGGGGCTGTTGGCTATTGGCTGTTGGCTGTTGGTCATGGAGGTTGTTGGCGAACCCATGGATGCACGCGGCTTCCGGTTTGAAGGCCCGGGGTCTACCATACTGAGCGTCAGTATTCCTCTGTGGGCCGCCACTAGCCACTAGCCACTAGCCAATAGCCAATAGCCTTGATGCCCTCTGCCCGCCCAGACCCGACCAGCGGACCGGACCGGCCGGATGTCGTTCCGGGTGACTCGGCGGGAGTGGAGCCTGTGCCGGCCCCGCCGCCACGGGACCGGAGCGTGGCCGAGCGCCGGCTGCAGCAGGCAGATGACCTGGCAAGCGGTTCGCTACCTGGGTCAGCGGTTCGCCCTTACCGCGAATTGTTGGAGATGGAACCCGAGCATGTGGAGGCCCGGCTACACCTGTCGCGGCTCCTGGATCGGCTCGAGGAGGCGGCCGACGCGGTTGACGTGCTGACGGAGGGGCTGCGACGGAGTCCTGACCAGACCGAATTTCTGGTTCAGCGTGGCGCCATTCTTGGTCGGCTGCAACGGTATCGCGAGGCCGAGACGGATCTTCGGCGCGTGCTTCGCCTTCATCCATCCCACGCTCCCGCCCAATTCGAGCTCGGCCTCCTGCTGTGGCGGCGTGGCCTGGTGCAAGAGGCTGCAGCCACCTTTCACCGCGCGCTGGAGTTCCAACCGGACAACGGCAAGAGCTACTTCTATCTGGCGGAGTGCCTCAACCAGCTCGGTGATCTCCCCGGGGCCCGCGCCGCGTTGGAGCGAGCGTTTCAGGTAACCCCGGATGATGCCAAGGCGTACCATCTCATGGGCAGGGTTCTCGACCGGCTGAGCCTGCCGGAAGAGGCTCAGGAGATGTACCGCCGCTGCCGCGAGCTCGCCCGCGTGTGATCAGCGTGATCGTAGACGATCTCGCGCTCACCCGGGCCGACGCCATCGTCCGGCCGGCCGACGAGAGCCTGGGTCCGACCTCCCCCGCGATAGCCAGCCTGGATGAGAGGGCGGGCCCGCGTTTTGCCGAGCAGCGCCGATTGGCCAGTCCCCTCAAGGCTGGTGCCGCGGTGGTGACCGGCAGCGGAGACCTGGCGGCCCCATTCGTGCTCCACGTCGTGGTCCAGGATCAGGAATCCAAGACCGGGCGCGAGGTGGTGCGCCGGGCGCTGGTTTCAGCCTGGCAGCGGGCAACCGACTGGGAGCTGGGCACCATCGCCACTCCGCTGGTGGGCGCGGATTCGGGGCAGCTGACGGTGGAAGAGGCGGCGACCCTGCTGGCCGAGACGTTCCCCGCCGCGCCGCATGGATTCCCCACCGAGCTACGAATCGTCGTGGACCGCGACGCCGATCGCGTCCTGGTCGAAGCCATTGTACGGAGGATTTCGTGATCCGACTGACCCAGCTCACCAAACGCTACGGCCGGTTCACCGCAGTAGATAAGATCGATCTGGCTGTCTCCAGCGGGGAGCTGTTCGGATTTCTTGGCCCCAACGGTGCCGGCAAGACCACGACCTTTCGCATGATTGCGGGCATCCTCCGGCCGACCAGCGGTACGGTCGAAGTCGGCGGCATCGACATCAACCGCAGGCCGCTCGAGGCCAAGGCACGACTCGGCTTCATTCCCGACCGGCCCTTCGTGTACGACAAGCTGACCGGCGCGGAGTTTCTCCGTTTCGCGGCCGCGCTCTACGGGCAGCAGGGTGCGGTGGTGGAACGCCGGATCGACGAGCTGCTCGAGCTGTTCGACCTGAGCCGCTGGAAGAACGAGCTCACCGAGACGTACAGCCACGGGATGCGGCAGAAGCTGATCATCTCCGGGGCCATGGTGCACCGGCCGGAGGTGATCGTAGTCGATGAGCCGATGGTGGGCCTCGACCCACGAAGTGCCCGGCTCCTCAAGGACCTGTTCCGCCAGTTCGTGAACCGGGGCGGCACGGTCCTGATGAGCACGCATACCCTCGAGGTGGCGGAAACAATGTGCGACCGCATCGCCATCGTGCACTGCGGCAAAATCGTGGCCTCGGGCAACATGTCGGAGCTGCAGGAGCAGACCTCCTCGGAAGATCTCGGGCTGGAAGACGTCTTCCTCAAGCTGACCGGCGGCATGCGAGAGCATCAGCTCGATACCATCCTCGACGCCTGATCGC
>CAZASU010000089.1:0-8273 GCA_964487785.1 uncultured Gemmatimonadaceae bacterium
CGCCCGACACTGGGCATCCCTTCTTGGCGGCATCGGCGGCCTTGGCAAACCCAGCCTGGTCCAGGCCGGGGACCTTGCCGCGTACCTCGAGGCGCATTTTGGTGATCTTGAAGCCGTCGCCCACCTTGTCGATGGTGCAGGACGCCTTGGTGCTGATGCTGGTAGCGGGCGTGCCGCTCTTCTCCAGCCCGGCGGCCAGCGCCATGCTCAGGCAGGCGGCGTGCGCGGCTGCCATCAGCTCCTCGGGATTGGTTCCTCGGGCTCCCTCGAACCGGGTGGGAAAGGAGTAGTCTCCCTCGAAGGACGCCGAGCCGGCCTTGAAGTGACCTTTACCGTTTTTCAGCCCTCCCTCCCACACTGCGGTAGCATTGCTCGTCGGCATGGTGGTCTCCGTATTCAAGAGGGGTTGGACGCCGGCTAGCTCACCGGCTTCCCATCGGTGTCGATGAGCTTGATCTCACCCAGTTTCAGCTCACGTAACCCGGACTCGATCTTCGAGCGGTCACCCACGACCACCCAGACCAGCTGATCCGGGTGCACTACCTCGACTGCAACCGCCGTTACGCTCTCCAGGGTCTGGGTCCGGACCTTATCGGCAAAGGTGTCATAGTAGCGATCGTCCAGGCCGAAGGTCACAATGTTCCCTATGGACCCCGCCAGCGCGGACGCGGTCTCCCACGATCCCGGCAGCGTGAGCGTCAGTGATGCCTGGGCTCGCGAGAGCTCGGCCGGCTGGATGGGCCGGTCCTTCACGATGCCGCGCAGCTCCTTGTCCAGCTCGATCACGGCTTCCCTTGTCTTGTCGGTCTGCACCGGTGCGTAGGCCACGAACGGACGCTGCCCGCGGGCGTCCCGGAAGAATGTAAAGGCACCGTACGACCAATGCTTGTCCTCCCGGAGGTTCATGTTGACCCGGGAGCTGAAGTCTCCGCCGAGCACGCCATTCATCGTCTCAATCGTGACCTCCTTCGGGTTGGCCTTGGGAGGAGCGATGTGTCCGGCGATGATGACTGACTGCAACGATCCGGGCCGATCGATCAGGTAAACCACCGGCCGTTGCTGCTGGCCTACGGTGGCGATGTTCTTGGCCGGAACGTCACCCGGCTTCCAGGATGCGAAGAGCCTGTCGAGCTTGGGTTTGATCTCCGCCAATGTGGTGGCACCGACGACGACGAGGGTGGCGTGGTTGGGCTTGAACCAGGTCTGATGAAAGCGGACCAGGTCCTCGCGCTTGATCCTTGCCGTGGACTCCTCGGTCCCCGAGCCGGTCCATGGATTCGAGTAGGCATGGTTTGGCCCGTAGAGCAGTCCGGGGAACACCCGGAGTGCCAAGCCGACTGGATCGGCCTTCTCCTGCTGGATCTGGGCCAGCCGCTGCTTCTTCAGCCGGTCGAAATCGGTGCGGGGAAAGGTCGGGTTGAGAATCACGTCTCCGTAGACGGCGAGCGAGGCGTCGAGGTTCTCCTTGAGCGCTTCGAGCGACACGGTGGATACGTCCAGCTTGGAGCCGGTGCCTAAGTTGGCCCCCAGCTGCGCCAGCTGATCGCTGATCTGAAGCGAAGTGCGGCGTGCCGTGCCCTCGTCCAGCATGGCCATTGCCAGGCTCGCGGTCCCTGGGATGGCGGACTGATCGGCTGCAAACCCCGCATCCAGCAGCAGGTCGAAGCGCACCTGCGGGATGGCGTCCCGCCGTGCCAGCACGATCTTCAGGCCGTTCGACAGGGTGGCCCGCTCGAGCTCGGGGAACTTTGCGGCTGGCGGAGCGCCAGTCTCAGGCAACCTGGATCGGTCCGCTCCGGCCTGCGCGACCTGAAATTCGGGATAGGGGTGCACCTCGAGGTTGTAGACGCCATCGCTCAGCCAGCGCTTGGCGGAGCTCAGGAGCTGCGCCGGCGAGGCCCGCTCCACCCGGGCCAGCCTGACTTTGTAGAAGTCGGGCTGGCCGGCGAAGACTTCTCCCTGCGCGAGGACGTCGGACTTACCCCCGAAGCCACCGATTCGCTCCACGCCCCGGACAAACGCCGCCCGGTACTGGGTCTTCACCCTGCGCAGCTCCACTGGCGTCGGCCCCCCGGCCAGAAAGCGGGCCAGTTCTTGGTCCACCGCCTTCTCCACCCGGCCGAGATCGATGCCGGGGCGGGCGGTAGCCTCGACCGAGAACAGGCCGCCGATCTCCCGGAGATCCAGTGTGGCCGAGACATCGGTGGCGATCTGCTCATCATAGACCAGCCGTTTGTAGAGCCGGGAGGACTTGCCGCTGCTCAGGACGTGGCTGACCAGGCTGAGATAGTCGGTATCCGCGGTGCCCCAGCCCGGGATATTCCAGACCTTGTAGATTCGCGCCTGCGGAACCCGGTCCTGCATGATCCCGCGCTGGCTCCCGGTGCGTTTGGCCACCCACGCCTGCTGCCGCGCAACCGGCGGCCCAGCGGGGATGTCGCCAAAATATTTCTCCACCTTTTGCTTGGCGGTCTCTGCGTCGATGTCACCCGCCACGACGACGACGGCGTTGGCGGCACCGTAGTAGGTCCGGAACCAGTCCTTCACGTCGTCGAGTTTGGCTGCGTCCAGGTCCTCCATCGAGCCGATCGTGGTCCAGGAATAGGGGTGGTTGGGCGGGTAGAGCTTGGGTGTCAGAAAGTCCCACACTTTTCCGTAGGGCTCGTTCTCTCCCTGGCGCTTCTCGTTCTGCACCACGCCGCGCTGCTCGTCCAGCTTCGGCTGGCTGATGGCTCCGGTGAGGTGCCCCATGCGGTCCGATTCCATCCACAGGGCGAGATCGGCGGCGTTGGTCGGCACGTTCTGGAAGTAGTTGGTGCGGTCCTCATTGGTGGTGCCATTCATGTCGGTGGCACCAGCCTGTTCCATTGGGCCGAAGAAGTCCTTGTCGTAGTTCTCGGTGCCGTTGAACATCAGGTGCTCAAATAGATGGGAGAAGCCGGTGCGACCGGGTCTTTCGTTCTTGGAGCCCACATGATACCAGACGTTCACGGCCACGATCGGAGCCTTGTGATCTTCGTGGACGATGAGTGTCAGCCCATTCGGGAGCACGAACCGCTGGTAGGGGATCTCGAGCCGGGCCTGAGCCGGCAGGGCGGGAGCCTGCGCCCGAAGCGGGGTAGCGGAGCCTACCGCCGCGGAGATAGCCAGGGAGAGGACGAGTCTTGACCGCACAACAACCTCACTCACGCCTAGGAGACCTCAAAAGTTGCAGGAAGCGCCCGGTCAGCTCACCGGCGCGGCAGCGGAGGGCGGAGACTCGTTGAAGCCCAGCCAGTAGCGCCCCAGCGTCTGGATGGCGCTGCAGAACTCATCATACCGCACCGGCTTCAGAATGCAGCTATTGGCTCCCAGCTGGTAACACTGAGCCAGCTGACGCGGGTCGATCGAGGAGGTGAGGATGACGACGGGGGTCATGCGGGTGCGGGGGTTTCCTCGTACTCCGCGCAGCACCTCGATGCCATCGAGCTTGGGCAGCTTCAGGTCGAGTAACACGAGACGAGGGAGTGGGGCGCCGAGGCGTTGCCGGAACGGGCCGCGCCCTAGCAGGAAGTCCAGCGCCTCCTCACCGTCGCGCGCGACCTCGATGTGGTTGGAGGGATCCAGCGCCTGCAGCGGCCGCAAGGTGAGCTCGACCTCCAGCGGGCTGTCCTGGACCAGGAGAATGTCGGTCGGAAGCGGGACGGGTGCCCCCTGGGCGGGTGGGCGGCGGGGCAGTTGCCCGGTGAATGAATTGGACGTCAATCCTGGCTGCTCCCCTCGTTGCTGCCCCGCGGCCCGAGCGTCAAGTAAAACTTCGCTCCCGCGTCCGGCTCCGATTCCGCCCAGACCCGTCCCCCGTGCTTGTGCGCGATGCGTTGGACGATGGCCAGCCCCGTGCCATTTCCCTCGAACTCATCCGAGTTGTGCAGTCGCTGAAACATGCCGAAGAGCTTGCCCGCGTAGGCCATCTTGAAGCCCACGCCGTTATCCTCGACGCCGAGCCCTACCTGTCCGTCGGCCTCAACCGGATAGACCCGAATGGTTGCCTGCTCGCGTGTCCGGGTGAACTTGACGGCGTTGGCGAGTAGATGGGTGATCGCGATCTTGGCGAGACCCGGGTCGCATTCCACGGTCGGCAGCTCCTCGACCTTCCAGTCGATGACCCGTCCGTTGCTGGATGGACGCAGCTGATCCACGACGTCCTCGACCAGTGTCGTCAACCCGACTTCTCGGCGGAGCAGATCCTGCCGTCCGATTCGGGAGAGGCCCACCAGGTCGTCCACCAGCGTTGCCATCCGGTCGGCGGCCTCGTGTATGCGCTCGGCATAGTGCAGGGCACCCGGGTTGAGATCTCTCCCGTGATCGTCGAGCAGCATACGAGAGAAGCCGATCAGGTGCCTGAGCGGTGCGCGCAAGTCGTGGGACACCGAATAGAGGACGGTCTCGACCTCGGCCGTTGCTGCCCGGAGGGCGACCCTCTTGTCCGCCAGCCGCCGCTCCAGCTCGCCGATCCGGTGAGCGAGCTCCTGCCGGAGTCGGGCGTGCTGAATGGCGATGGCCAGTGGAGTTGCCACCTCGAGCGCGATATCCCGGTGCTCGACATCGAACGCCGCGGGAGCGGATGCAGCGAGGTTGATCTCCCCGATCACCGCGCCTTCCACCACGAGCGGGGACGATAGAACGGATCTCAGCCCCTCGGCCAGGAGCTGGCGGAGAATGGGAGGCGGGTCTTCCAACGCGGCCAGGTCCTCGATGTAGCGTACCGAGCCACGCTGGAGGGCTTCGGCGGGCGAGAACTCCGCCAGCGGGAAAGGCGTCGCAGCCAGCTGGACTCCCCCCGAATAGCCGGCAATCAATTCGGCCTCGCCGCGACCGAAATCGAAGAGGACCACCGTGCAGCGCTGGCAGGGAACCATCCGGCGCATCCGGCCCAGGGCCGCGCGGCCAACATCCGCGGGCGACTGGGCCGCGAGGATTGCCTGATCCATGTCATGTAGCATGGCGAGCCGGTCGGCCGAGCGACGGAGCCGCTCTTCGGTCCGTTTCCGCTCGGTGATATCGGTGACCATGCCCACGGTGCCGACCAGGGCGCCATCCTTTCCCAGGATCGGGCTCGACGAGACCAGTCCCCAGACCTGGCTGCCGTCCCGCCGCCGGAAGCGCAGGTCCTGGCTCTGTCCCGGCGGTGACAGCCGGCGGCCCAGGGTGCGCTGGGCGCCCGCACGGGAGTCGGGCTCGATAAAATCCAGGACCGGCCGCCCGAGAAGGGTGCCGTTTACGTAACCCAACAGGTCGGCGAAGCGCTGATTGACGTAGGTGATCATCCCGCGGTCGTCGGCCATCCAGATGCCTTCCTGGGCCACGTCGACCAGCTGCTTGAACCGCTGTTCGCTGTCCTGCAGCGCCTGGGTTCGTTCCTCCAGCCGTGACTGTCGTCCTTCGAATGCCGCGGCATGACCCAGGGCCGCGCCCATGAGACCACCCAGCAGCCGGAGCGCCTTGGCATCGCGCTCGGAAAAAGCATGCGCTTCAGGTGAGACCACCTTGAGCAGGCCAAGTGTCCGGTGCTCCTCTTCCAGGGGCACGACCAGGATGGAACGGATGCCCAGGTCCTTGTAGGCCTGATGGGGGACCCGGGGGTCCAATTGAGTGTCGTCGCAGCGTTGGAGCTCGCCGGTGCGCACGCAGATACCCGACAGACTCGCGTTCATCTTGAGCCTGGGTGCCGCGGTCCCGACGTGAACCAGAGGAACGATATCTTCGCCTTCGATCACCTCGATCACCGCGCCGCTGGCCCCGGTGAGTCCGCGGCTCCGTTCGGCGATGACGCGCATAACGGTGTCGGAGTCGAGGCCCGCCGCCGATACCGCCTTCTCCACCTCGAGCACCGCCTGGAACAGCTCCGTGTCCAGGCGCATCGCCTCCTCGGCGAGCTTGCGCTCGGTGATGTCGAACTCCGTCCCCATGAAGCCGATCTGACGCCCGGCTTCGTCCCGCATCGGCTCCCAGGAGCTGGAACACCAGCGGATTTGACCGTTGCGGGTGATGACCCGGTACTCCTGGTCGCGGAGGGCGCTCCCCTGGGCCAGCCGGTCCCACTCGGCCAGGATGGCCGGCCGGTCCCCATCGTGGATGTACTGGAGGAATTCCTGCTCCCGGAGGTCCTCAACCGGATACCCGGTGAGCCGCTCGAAGGCAGGATTGACGAACGTGAGCCGCCGCTCCATGTCGTAGGTGATGACCCCCTCGCGCATGCTTGCGGTTACCGTCTGCAGCTGGCTTTGGATTTCGGCTGTGGAGCGCTCGGCCCCGCGCCGGCGCCGGCGTTCCCGCCAGAGCAGGCCCAGGAGCAGAACGGACAGAGCGAGCAGCGCGCCGCCTGCAAGGAGGAAGGCGCCGGGAAGCTGGATCAGAGGGACCACGAGTCCGAAGATACACCTTCCTTTCACACCCGGCGAGGAGCCTTCCGCCCCCCGGCGGGGGCGGGCGGTCCCGAGCGCTGGCGGCCGATACAGGGGTACCCTACACTTCCCCGATGGCCTTCCTCGACACCAAGCGGGACCGCGCTGCCTTCCTGATTTTCGTGCTCGGGCTGGGTCTCGCGTACACCCTCTGGCCGTTCAGCACCGGGCTTATCGGGGCGCCCGTTCTTTATATCATGTTCGCGCCGATGTACCGATGGCTCGTCCGGCTGGGAATAAAGCCCGGGCTGGCCGCCGGACTCGTGGTTCTGCTGGGAATCCTGCTTATCGTGGGGCCTGGGCTCTCGTTCCTGGGGGTGGTGGCCAACGAAGCCCAGGATATGGCGACCGGGGTAATCCGCAGTCCGTTGCTGACCCGGCTCCGGGAGCTCCGAATCGGCCCTTACGACGTGGGGGCTCAAATCGAAGCATTCGGATCGAGTCTGGTGAGTTGGATCGGCGCCAGTGCAGTCGGACTGATCGGCACGGCCACCCGCCTCGGAATCCAGCTGACCATCGCCTTCTTCGGGCTCTACTACCTCCTCCAGGCCCCCGAAGCAGCGTGGAGGCAGGTGCGGCCCTTCATCCCCTTCTCGGCTAGCAACGCCGAGATCCTGCGGGAACGATTCCGTGGGGTCACCATTTCGACCCTCATTGGAACGATGCTCACCGCTTCGCTCCAGGGCTTGCTAGTCGGGGTCGCGTTCTGGGTGACGGGCATTCCGAATGCGCTATTCTGGGGGGTCGTGACCGTGATCGTCTCGATTCTCCCGGTGGTGGGAAGCGCCCTGGTCTGGGCTCCGGGCGTCCTGCACCTGGCGCTGGAGGGTCGCTACGGCCTGGCTATCGGTCTCGCCCTCTGGGGCGCGGTGGTGGTCGGTAACGTGGATAACGTCATCCGTCCGATGGTTTTCCGGCGCTGGGCCCAGATCCACCCATTCATCACCATCATCGGTGCGTTCGCCGGAATTCAGTATTTCGGACTTCTCGGCCTTCTCATCGGGCCTCTGGCCATCTCGTATTTCTTCGAGCTGATCCGGATGTACAGGGAGGAGTACCTGATCGATGAGGCCGTATCGGAGGAGATCCTCGCGTCGGCCCCCTCGCCTCGCTCGGGGTGACATATCTCTTTCTGCCCCGCTGCCCCGCTGCCCCGCTGCCCCGCCTACTCCGTCTTCCCCTTCCAGAACAGGAACACCGGCAGCCCCAGCAGGATGAGCGCGGTGCCCTTTACCGCGTTGCCAGGGTTGGAGACGATCGATCCTATCACGACGTAGAGCGCGGCGAACATGAAGGCGAGTGGGACCAGCGGAAACCCGGGCATTCGAAAGCAGAGGGTAGAGGGCTCCCGTCCGCTCCGCTCCCGCGCCCGAAAGACAAACACCGTCGACGTTACCGCCGCGAAGAAGATCCAGTCTTCCAAAACCACGTAATCCAGCAGGTCGCCATAGCGCCCGGTCAGGGTGAGGATGATCGCCCACGCTCCCTGGAAGAGAATGGCGGCCGACGGAGTGCGGTATCGGGGATGTAATCGCGCCAGGCTCGGAAAGAAGAGGCCATCGCGAGCCATAGCCTGATAGACCCGGGGAGACACCAGGATCACCAGGTTCAGGAATCCAAAGGTCGAGATGGCAATGCCCGCGGCGATGAGGCGGCGGCCAGGGGGGGGAGCAGCGCATTCATGGCATCGGCCGCCGGTGCGCTGCTGCTGGCCAGTCCCGGTAGGCCTAGCGTGCGCAGGTATGCCAGCTTCGCGAGCAGGTATACGGCGACGACGATGCTCACCCCCAGCACCAGCGCGCGAGGCAGGTTGCGCTCCGGCTCGATCAG
>CAZASU010000090.1:0-8091 GCA_964487785.1 uncultured Gemmatimonadaceae bacterium
CTTCGTGTCGGCGATCAAGGATTTCTCGCGCGATACCGCCGAGAGCTTCTTCGTTCGCTATGTGAACCGTTGGCGTTTGGAAAAGCGCAATCCCGGCGCGGCGGTGAGCGAGCCGGTCAAGCCGATCGTGTACTACATCGATCGCACCGTCCCGACCGAGTGGAGGCCGTGGGTCCGGGCCGGAATTCTGGAGTGGAACCGCGCCTTCGAAGAGGCGGGCTTTCGGAATGCGATTGAGGTGCTCGATGCGCCCGAGGACACCCTCTGGAGCGCCGAGGACGCGCGGTACTCGACTGTGCGCTGGACCGCCACCAATCGCAGCGTCTATGCGGTGGGCCCGTCCAACGTCGATCCCCGCACCGGCGAGATCCTGAATGCCGATGTGCTGGTCTCGGCCGCCTGGATCCAGGCCTGGCGCGGGGAAGCGGGCGAGTACCTGGCCCCGGACGCCGCAGTCCGATCCGTGTTCCTCGAGGATTCGGCCAGCGCCGGACTGAACGGCGAGACGCGGTTGTGCAGTCTCGCCGAGGGAATGCGGCGCCAGGGCACCCTGACCCGGGCCCTGCTGGCTGCGCGCAACGCAGGGCCCGATGGCCGCACCGCCACTCGGCGGTATATCGGTCAGGCGCTCAAGGCGTTGGTCATGCATGAGGTCGGGCACACGCTCGGCCTGCGGCACAACTTCCGCGGCTCTGCCGGGGCCACTAAGGCCCAGCTGGCCGATCGGACCTTTACGCAGGCTAACGGGCTCGGCGTCTCGGTGATGGACTATAGCCCGCCAGCGCTCTCGCTCGACCCGACGAAGCAGGGCGATTACCACGCCGGCACCATCGGCACCTACGATCGCTGGGCGATCCGCTACGGTTACGCGTCGCTGGGCCCTCGTGAGCTGGCTGCGGCCAATGGGAAAGGCTCCGCCTCGACAGCCCCGGTCTGGACACCAGACGCGGAAATCAATGCCCTCCGCACCGTGGCGGGGGAAGCCGCCAACCCGACGCATCTGTACGGCACGGACGAGGACGCAGGGTTCGGTGGGTTCGGCCTCGATCCAACGGTGTCGCGCTACGACCAGACCAGCGATCCGCTGGAGTGGGCTCGCGATCGGGTAACCCTGATCAATGGGCTGTTCGATTCGCTCGACACCCGCATGGTGGCGCCGGGCGAGAGCTATGCCCGCTTGCGGACCGCGTTCAGCGATCTGCTGAACGATCGCTGGTACGCGATTCTGGTCACGACCAAATACCTCGGTGGCGCCACAACGGCTCGCGATCATCGAGGCGATCCATCGGGCAGGCCCGCGCTGACCACGGTCCCGGCGGCTCGCCAGCGGGAGGCGCTTGCCTTCGTCACCGAGGCCGGCTTCGGCGAGCAGGCCTATCGCTTCCGGCCGGAGCTGTTGAGCCGGCTCGGCCCGGACCGCTGGCGGCACTGGGGATCGACCCCCGGTGCGGACGGTCGCATCGATTTCCCGGTGCACACCTGGGCGCTCGCGCAGCAATCCTCGCTGCTGGGACAGCTGCTGGACCCCGCGGTCCTGGCCCGGATTCGTGACTCGGAGCTTCGCGCGACCGACGCCGAGCCGACCGTAACGATCCCCGAGTTGTTCGCGACGCTGACCCGGGCCATCTGGGCCGAGGCTGCGTTTCCGGCGGCCGGCAAAGCCGCGGCGCCGCGAAACATCACGTCGGTCAGACGCGACCTTCAGCGGCTCTATCTCAATAGCCTGATCCGGATGATCGTGAGCCCGCTCCCGGAGACCCCGGAAGACGCGCGCACGCTTGCCCGGGCCACACTCGCTGACCTCGGGGGTGAGCTGGACCGGGTCTTGCTGCGACGTGTGGAGCTGGACCCATACACCCGCGCCCATCTGGTGGATTCGAAGGAACGGATCTCCCAGGCCCTCAACGCACAGATGATTCAAACCGCCGCAACGGCGAGGTAACAATCCATGCTTCTCATCGCTTTAGACCCATCCCCCATGGTACAGGCCGCCGTTTACATGGCCGGTGTGCTGATTGGCTACGTGCTCCTGGTGCCGCCGGACGAGTGGCAGAACGCCTGGGAGTCTCTCCGCAACAGCTGGTCCGGCCGCCGCAAGGACTGAAAGGGGGAGATGCGCCACCCCGAACGGGTGGCGTTATGATTCTCCCATGCAACCGGCTTCCGGCGGGATAGCAGCCCTTCAGGTTCGGAATCTCCGCAAGACCTACCAGGATGTCGTCGCTGTGGACGGCCTCGATCTCGAGGTCTTCGCCGGCGAGTGCTTCGGCCTGCTCGGGCCCAACGGCGCGGGCAAGACGACGACCATCGAGATCTGCGAGGGACTGAACACCCCCGACGCCGGTGAAGTGACCATACTCGGGCGCCGCTGGGGCAAGGACGATCGCGAGCTGCGAGAGCGGCTTGGGATCTCGCTTCAGGAGACCCAGTTCTCGGAGAAGCTCACGGTAGAGGAGACGGTGCACCTCTTCCGCAGCTTCTACCGAAAGGGCGCGTCGGCAGAGGCCGTCATCGCGATGGTGCAGCTGGGAGAGAAGGCCCACTCCCGGGTGGGCGGGCTTTCAGGCGGCCAGAAGCAGCGGCTGGCTCTCGCCTGCGCCCTGGTGGGCGACCCCGAGCTGCTCTTCCTGGACGAGCCGACCACCGGGCTCGATCCCCAGTCCCGCCGCCAGCTGTGGGGCCTGATCGAAGGCTTCAAGTCGGCCGGGCGGTCCATCCTGCTCACCACCCACTATATGGAGGAAGCCGAGCGGCTGTGCGACCGCGTGGCCATCGTGGATCACGGGAAGATGATCGCGCTGGGCACCCCCCGCGAGCTCATTGCCGCCCTCCGGGCGGAGCACGTGCTGGAGTTCGCTCTGGCGGACAACACCACCGTGGACGAGGGTCCGCTTCGACAGATCGAAGGGGTCTGCGCCGCGGCGCGCCAGGATGGGACCTACCGCCTCCAGGTGGAAGAGCTGCACCGCGCCATGCCGGCGCTGCTGGGCGAGCTGCGGCGGCAAGGCGCCCAGCTGACCGAGCTCAGAACCCATTCCGCGACGCTGGAAGACGTGTTCGTCTCGCTCACCGGCCGCCACCTCCGCGATGAGTGATCGGCGACGCTGGACGGAACACCCGCTGGTGCAGCTCACCCGGGTGCGCTATCGCGAGTTCTTCCGCGAGCCGGAGGCGGTGTTCTGGGTCTTCATCTTTCCTGTCCTCCTGGCGGCTGGGCTCGGCATCGCGTTCCGAAACAGGGCGCCTGAGCGGACCGGTGTGGCGGTCGTGGCCGTGGACACCGGCGCGGCCGGGCTGGCCGCCGCGCTACGCGGGGCCGCGGACCTCGAGGTCGCGGTTCTGGGCGACTCGGCTGCGGCCGAGGCGCTGCGTACCGGAGAGGTGGCGCTGGTGGTCGTGCCCGCCCCTGACGGGCGGTTGGGCTACCGCTACGATGACACCCGGCCGGAGAGCCGGATCGCCCGCCTCGTGGTGGACGATGCGTTGCAGCGAGCCGCCGGCCGTCGCGATCCAGTTTCGGTGAGTGACCGATTGGTGCACGAACGGGGCTCCCGCTATATCGATTTTCTGGTGCCGGGGCTTCTCGGGATGAACCTCATGGGGAGCGGCATCTGGGGCGTGGGTTTCGCCATCGTGGATGCCCGAAAGAAGCGGCTGCTCAAGCGCCTCATCGCCACGCCCATGTCGCGGCCCCAGTTCCTCGCGTCGTTTGTGCTCTCTCGCCTTACACTGCTGGTCATCGAAGTGGGCCTGCTGCTGGGCTTCGGCGCCCTGGTGTTCGGGGTGCCGCTTCGCGGGTCGCTCGTGGTGCTGGTCACTCTCTGCCTGCTGTCATCGCTCGCGTTTACCTCGCTCGGTCTCCTGGTGGCCTCGCGGGTACAGACCATGGAGGGAGCGTCCGGGCTGATGAACCTGGTGATGCTCCCAATGTGGATCTTTTCGGGCGTATTCTTCTCGGCCTCCCGCTTTCCCGACTCGCTGCAGCCCTTCATTCAGGCGCTGCCGCTCACGGCCGTGGTCGATGCCTTGCGGGCCAACATCCTTCGCGGCGCGGGCTGGGACGCCATTGCGCCCGAGCTGGTGATTATCCTGGCCTGGCTCGGGGTGAGTTTTCTTCTCGCGCTGAAGTTGTTCCGCTGGCGGTAGCCCGGAGGGGAGACAAACATGAAACGATCGACGGAGACGCAGCCTCCGATTCCCAGCGTCCGAAAGGGACAGGGAGACGTCAAACTTTCGAGAGAGGAGTTTGCGGCCAGGTTTGCCGAGCGGTTCTTTGACCCCGCCTTCGATGCAGTACGCACCGAGATAGATCGGATCGTTGAGATTGCCTGGAAGGCCTACGACGAGTACCACAAGAGCCCCCGGGAGCGGAAGGCGGGACCGGGCTTTGCCGATCCGGAGTTCGAGCTACCGGTGGAGTGGCTCGCGGCCCGTGAGGCGGTGACCGCTGCCGAGCGCCGCCAGCGAGGCCCCTCGACGCCGAGACGCATCCTTCTGATCTGCGGTGCAGCGCGGCACGACGAAACCTGTCCCGGTGAGATGTCGAAGACCTTCCGGCTGGTGGGGTCGTCGTTCACGGCGATACCGAGGGAGCCGAGACGCTGCGTCGCAATCTCACCGACTGGCTCCTGAACCTGGACCTGGTAGCAGCCGGCAACAGCGCCACCCTGGACCGCTATATCGGCTACTACGAGCCGTATGCCACCAGTCATGACGCGCTGGACCGGGATGTGGCGCTTCAGGAGGAGGTGCGGAACGTGGCCCGCAGCCTGGTAAACACCGTCCGCCTGATTCAGGGCAACCGGTTCGAACGGCCGGATGATGGGTTACAGTCGCCCCGACCGAAGTGACGATGCCGACATGAAGAAGCCCCTCCCTGAATCAGGGAGGGGCTTCCTGTTTTAAGGTGCCTTCGTGCTCCGGCTTATTCCTCGTCGGCCACCAAACCTACCGCTGCAAGCTGAGGCGGCACCGCACTGGCTACCGGCCCTTCCTCGATCCGCGGCGGCGGCGGCTCGTAGCCCGCCGGCGGCTCGATGTCGATCTCGGCGTAGCGGTAAATGCCGCTGCCCGCCGGAATCAGGTGGCCGATGATGATGTTCTCCTTGAGACCGAGGAGGTTGTCCTTGGCCCCGCGGATGGCCGCGTCGGTCAGCACCCGGGTGGTCTCCTGGAATGACGCAGCCGAGATGAACGACTGGGTCGTGAGACTCGCCTTGGTGATGCCCAGCAGCACCGGCTCGGCCTGCGCCGGGGTGCTCTTCCGCTTGACGATGCGCTCGTTCTCGTCGCGGAAGCTGAGCCGGTCCACAGTCTCGCCTTCCAGGAAGTCGGTATCGCCCGGCTCGGTTACGCGCACCTTCTGCAGCATCTGGCGCACGATCACGCCGATGTGCTTGTCGCTGATGCGCACGCCCTGCAACCGGTAGACCTCCTGCACCTCGTTGAGCAGGTACTCCTGCACCGCCCGCGGACCCTTGATCAGCAGGATGTCGTGCGGATTGACCGGGCCCTCGGTGAGCCGGTCTCCGGCGCGGACCCGATCGCCTTCGTGGACCCGGAGGTGCTTCCCGGCGGGAACCTCGTACAGCTGAGGCTCCGTCTCCTCCGCCTGGCCGGCCGGAGTCTCGGGATACACATAGATCTCGCGCTTGCCGCGCTTGATCTCGCCGAACTTCACCGCGCCGTCCACCTCGGAAATGGTGGCCGGATCCTTGGGCCGCCGGGCCTCGAACAGCTCGGCGATGCGCGGCAGGCCGCCGGTGATATCCCGGGTCTTGTACGCCTGACGCGGGATCTTCGTGACCGTGATGCCCTTGGTGACCTTGACCGGAGTGCTGAGGAAGACCGTCTTGTCCTTGCTCTCCTTCTTGGTCTTGCTCGGCCAGGCCTCGTTGATCGGCCGTTCCTCCACGTGGAACTTGGTGCTCCACGGGTTGGCGGCGTCCGGGATGGCCATGCCCCGGGTGATGAGGTCGGTCGGCGAGCCGAGGATGACGCGGCTCCCTTCGGCCAAAGTGTATTCCTGCGGGTCCTTCCGATTCGGCATGTACACCAGGACGCTCGGATGGAGCTCGCGGTCGGGATCGGCCATGACCACCAGGCTGCGCAGGCCGGTACCCTCGTCCAGCTCCTCGCGGAGGGTAACGCCCGGCACCAGGTCCTTCCACCGGAGCTCGCCGTCCGCCTTGATGATGCTCGGGTCGTTGTACGGGTCCCAGGTGTACAGGATCGTGGCCCGCCGCTCGGTGTCACCCTTGGTGACGATCTCGCCCTCCTTCACCTGCAGGAGCGCGCCCTCGGGAACCGGATAGCGGTTGAGCACCCGCTTCGGATCCTTCGGATCGACCACCAGGATGCCTTCCTTACTCTCGTCCGATGCCGACTCGTCTTCGCGAGTGAGGACGACCCGGATGTTGGCCTTGGTGCCGTCTTCGTACTCCACCGGCACGTCGGCCCACTCCAGGCCCTCGGTGTACCTGACCTTGCCGTCCGACCGCGCCCGCCGCTCCGCCTCTTCAGCGATGCGGGACGAGGTGCCGCCGATGTGGAAGGTCCGTAGCGTCAGCTGAGTGCCCGGCTCGCCAATCGACTGTGCGGCCAGAATGCCGACCGCTTCGCCCATGTCCACCATGTCCATGGTGGCCAGGTTCCGGCCGTAGCACATCCGGCAGATGCCCCGCCGTGCCTCACAGGTGAGAACGGAGCGGATCTTGACCTTCTCGATCCCGGCATCGTCGATCGCGTTGGAGATGTCCTCGTCGATCAGCTTGCCCGCCTCGACCAGGAGCTTGGGGTCGCCATCTTCATCCAGCTCGTGCGGATCGAAGACGTCCTCGCTGGCCACGCTGCCCAGGATGCGCTCGCGGAGCGGCTCGATGATGTCCTCGCCCTCCTTGAGTGCCGCGATCTCGAGTCCGAGAATGGTACCGCAATCTTCCTCGGTGACGGTCACGTCCTGCGCCACGTCAACCAGCCGGCGGGTCAGATAGCCGGCGTCGGCCGTCTTGAGCGCCGTGTCGGCCAGACCCTTCCGGGCGCCGTGGGTGGAGATGAAGTACTCCAGCACCGTGAGCCCCTCACGGAAGTTGGACTTGATGGGGCTCTCGATGATCTCGCCGATACCACCGGTGAGCTTCTTCTGCGGCTTGGCCATGAGACCGCGCATACCGGCCAGCTGCCGGATCTGGTCCCGGCTGCCGCGGGAACCGGAATCGAACATCATGAAGACCGGGTTGAACCCGCCGCGGGAGACCCGCATCGAGTTCACCATCGCCTCGGCCACGTCGTTGTTGGCGTGGGTCCAGGCGTCGATCACCTTGTTGTACCGCTCGCCGAAGGTGATCTGGCCGGTGTTGTACGCCCGCTGGAACCGCTTCACCCGGGCATCGGCCTCGGTGAGCAGCTCCGCCTTCTCGGTCGGAATCTCCAGGTCCTCGATGCCGATCGACACGCCGCCCATGGTGGCAAAGCGGAAGCCGAATTCCTTGAGCCGGTCGAGGAAGGTGACCGTCTCGGCCAGTCCCGCCCGCCGGTAGCTCTGCAGCACCAGCTCGGACAGGTTCTTCTTCTTCATCAGGTCGTCGCGGAAGCCCAGCTCGGCCACGACCCGCCGCGGCAGAATGCTGTTGAACAGTACCCGTCCGACGGTGGTCTTGAGCCAGCGCGGCGTGGCGTCATCCGACTCCCGCGGCGGGATGTACCAGAAGCAGATGGCCGTGTGGTAACCGACGCTGCCGTTGAGGAGCGCCATCTCCAGCTCGGCCAGGCTGCCGAAATACTTGCATTTCTGCCACAGCCGGGCCCGGGTCTCTTCGGTCTTCCCGACACCCGCCTTGCGCAGCTCTTCCTCGAAGCCGGCCGGCAGCTTGGTGAGGAAGTAGCTCCCCAGCACCATGTCCTGCGACGGCTCGGCCACTGGACGCCCGTCCGACGGCTTGAGCACGTTGTTGGAGGAGATCATCAGGAGGCGTGCCTCCAGCTGAGCCTCGAACGACAGCGGGACGTGCACCGCCATCTGGTCGCCGTCGAAGTCGGCGTTGAACGCGGCGCAGACCAGCGGATGGATCCGGATGGCCTTGCCCTCGACCA
>CAZASU010000091.1:0-6731 GCA_964487785.1 uncultured Gemmatimonadaceae bacterium
CAGAGGCGGGTCAGTGCCGCGTCGGTGTCGGGGTCGGCCGGCCGGACGGCGGACGCCACCCAGACCGCGCGGAGCCCTTCGACCATGTCGCGCCGCCCAGGGGCCTCGGCGATCCAGGCTTCGAGCGTCGCGCGCTCGTCCTCGGGGAGCTGGCCGGCGAAGTATCGGACGAGCATCGCATCGATGTTGTCGGGCAAGGTCATCGGGGTCTCCTGGCCTGAAGAGCACTCGAAAGGCGGCACACCCTTACCGGGCATGCCGCCTTGACTGTGAGCGCGGCTCACTCCACCCCACCGGCACCCCGGCGGGTTACGGGCCCGGCACCGCTGAGCCGGCTCCGAGCACGGTGGTCACGATCAGTCCGATCCCGAGGAGGTGCGGGGCCAGCGCGGCGCGGAGGTGACGGAATGCGCGCGCCATATGCGCCTCGACGGTCTTGACCGACAGGCCCAGCGCGGCGGCGATCTCGTGATACGTGAGCTCCTCCTGCCGGCTCATGGTATACACGAGCCGGCAGCGCTCGGGCAGGTCGCCGATCGCCCGCTGGACCGCCTCGACGAGCTGATCGTGCGCGAAGTCATCGGCGATCGTGGCGGGAGCCGCCTGCGGCGCGGGTTGGCCCTCCGCCCACCGGCGTTCGATTCGCACATGCCGGATCCGGTTGAGCGCGGCATTGTGCGCCGCGCGATACAGATAGGCCGGCGACGGGAAGGTCTCGTCGATGACGTCGACCCGCGTCCAGACGTACATGAAGACTTCCTGGGCGACATCCTCCGCCTGGGACTGCGAGCCCAGCATGTGCACGAGAAACCGGCACAGCCCTGGGTAGTGGGTCCGGAACAGCGCAGTGAAGGCCCGTTCCCGATCGTCCCGATCGGGCGGCTGGGCCGGCCGCGGAAGGCTCATGACGGCTCGGGCCGGTGTGAGTTTGTCCGTGGTGGATATGACGGTACGGCGATGTCGATGTGACGATCTACTTGTAGCGCGCGAAGTCGCGGACCGCAAGAGATGCGCGGTTCGTGGGCGCATTCCGCGGGGACGCGCGCCGCTTGCCCGGCGGTCGCCCAGGATGGCGACGATGGCCGGGCCGACGTAAGATGCTGCACCCGAAGCCGTCACCCGTCATCCATTCAACGCACCCGCGTCATCTCGGAGGCCATCGATGCGTCACCTGCTTCGCCTCGTGCTCTGCGCGCTCGTCCTCCCTGCCGTGCTCTACGGCCAACTGCCGGACTCGGCGTTCGTGCGCGCCAACTACACGAAGAGCGAGCACCGCATCCCGATGCGAGACGGCGTGACGCTCTTCACCATCGTCTACACGCCGAAGGACGCCTCACCGGCCAACACCTACCCGATCGTGATGATGCGCACGCCGTACTCGGTTGCGCCGTACGGGTTGGACGCGTACGCCGCCGTTGTCGGCCCCAACCCGTTCATGATGCGGGAGAAGTACATCTCCGTGTACCAGGACGTGCGTGGGCGCTACATGTCCGAGGGCACCTGGGTCAACGTCCGGCCGTTCCTGGCGAACAAGCGGACGCCACAGGAGGTGGACGAAGCCTCCGATGCCTACGACACGATCGATTGGCTGCTGGCACACGTGGCGCACCACAACGGGCGGGTGGGTCAGTGGGGGATCTCGTACCCCGGCTTCTTCACGACCATGGGCGCCCTGTCGGGCCACCCGGCGCTGAAGGCCGTGTCTCCCCAGGCCCCGGTCACCGACTTCTACTTCGAGGACTTCCACCACAACGGCGCCCTCACCCAGGGCTACTTCTACACCTACCCCCTGTTCGGCATCCAGACGGGCGGCCCCACGACGGAGCCGTGGTGGCAGCCGAGCGTGCCGAAGGAGGGCCTGCCCGACGACTACAGCTTTCAGCTCGGCCTCGGACCGCTGCGGAACACCACCGAGCGCTATTACAAGAAGAACTTCTTCTGGCAGGAGATCATCCAGCATCCCGATTACGACGCCTTCTGGAAGGCACGCGCGGTGGCGCCGCACCTCAAGGGCATTCGCGCCGCGGTGATGACGGTGGGCGGGTGGTTCGACGCGGAAGATCTCTACGGGCCGCTCACCGTCTACAAGACGATCGAGAAGAACAATCCGGGGATCCACAACACGCTCGTCATGGGACCGTTCGCGCACGGGCAATGGGCCAACCCCCAATCGCCGCACACCCTGCACGGCGACATCTACTTCGGCGACAGCCTGGAGACCCGCTTCCAACGCGACGTCGAGGCGCGGTTCTTCCGTCACTTCCTCAAGGAGAACGGGAACCCCGACTCCGGCCTTCCCGATGCCTATCTCTTCGACACGGGCAGCAAGGAGTGGAAGTCGTTCCCGGCCTGGCCGGCGCCCGAGGCGGCCACCCGGCGCCTCTTCTTCGAGGCGGACGGTTCCCTCGACTGGACCCGCCCCGAGGCGAAGGCGGGCTTCCTCGAGTACACCAGCGACCCCGCGAAGCCGGTCCCGAGCCGCTGCCTGGTACCGACCATGCAGGGGCTCACGATGATCCAGTACATGAGCGACGACCAGCGCTGCTTCGCCTCGCGCCCCGACGTGCTCACCTTCCAGACGCCGGTGCTCGAGCAGGACGTGACGCTCGGCGGCGAGATCACGGCGCGTCTCGAGGTCGCGACGACAGGCACCGATGCGGATTTCGTGGTGAAGGTGATCGACGTGTATCCGCCGGACGAGCAGAACCATCCCTACATGCCCAACGAGAACATCCACCTGGCCGGCTACCAGCAGATGGTGCGGAGCGAGATCATGCGGGGCCGCTATCGCTCCGGGTTCGATGCGCCGAAGCCGTTCCGCCCGGGTGCGCCGGCCACTGTGGCGTTCCGGCTGCAGGACGTCCTCCACACGTTCCGCAAAGGGCATCGCATCATGGTGCAGGTACAGAGCAGCATGTTCCCGGCTTTCGACCGCAACCCACAGACCTTCGTGCCGAACATCTACGAGGCGAAGGCAGCCGACTTCCGCAAGGCGACGCAGCGAGTCTTCGCCAACGCGCGACGCGCGAGCTACGTCGAGGTGCAGGTGCTCTCCGGGAGCGTCTCGGCCGGCCGGTGATCCCGCGGCCCGTGATGTAACAGGACTACTTGGGCCCCGGCCTTGACCGCGAGCCCCGGCAAAGCTTAGACTGTTTCGCACAACAGTTGACCCGTGGTAATTTGCTGCCGCTCGCAGCCACGTTAAATAAATGCTAAAGTGCACCCGCGTCCCGCGGCAGCTCGCTGCCCGGGGCTCGAGATCAGCCTGACGAAGCTTTTAGCGCAGGTGGAGAAGGACGCAGGGTAGACCAAAGCACCGCCGCCTTCAAAGTCATCCGTACCCTTCCTATCCATGTTGCCTAGTCCCAGGGCCGATTCGGCCTCGCGATCGTGTGCACCGAACCTACATCGGTCACCTTCGTGCGGCAGGCTCAATGCACGATCAACCGGGAGGGGGGAAGAGGAGACGCCTGAATAGGGCAAGACCAACTATCTCGCGTAATCTGGTTCTTGGCCGCGTGGCTTTGGAACGCTACATTCGCCAGATCGTTTTCGGGTCTTCTTCGGGGGGCTACGCGGATGAAGCGAGCGGCCAAGACGAGCGGGCGCATCGAGTACGAGCCGGAAGGCAGCGACTGCCGCGCCGGCGGAACCGTTTCCCTCGGAAGCGGCGGGTGGTGGTCCGCCGAGCTCGTCGTCGCCACTCGCCGGGAGGAGGAGATTCTGCTGACGCTCCAGCGGCGCGGGATCCCGGGGAGGGAAGACCTCGATCAGAGCGTGGATCTCTGTCTCCGGCCCACTGACCTGGAGGCGTTGCCGGTGCTTCTGAAGGGGTCATCGCTCAGGCCCGGCGGGATGGAGTGCTGTCGGGCCGGGCCTGGACCGGTCACTAGCGGCAGATCTCCACCGATCGTGCGGAGCAGGGGCACCTCTTAGACTGCCAGCCTATGGAGTGGCACCATTTAGATCGTGTCGCATCAGGCCGGGCTTCTACAAGCTTCATCGCATGGCATCCATCAAAGCCGAATTCGGCCGGACGGTGCGGGCGTTGCGCACGTCAGCGGGCTATTCCCAGGAGGGCTTTGCCGATGCCATCAAAGTCACCCGCACCTACATGGGGAAGATTGAACGAGGGCTTGGGAATCCCACCCTGGAGATGCTCGGGAAGATTGTGCGGGGACTCAAGATCAGCCTGGCCAAGCTCTTCGCGGAGATGGAGAAAGGCACGGGGTAGCTGCTCCGCCGCCTTGGCAAAGTCATCGGTACCCTTCGCCCACGGGCCGGCTAATAACAGACTTCGTCCCTGTTTCCTCTTAAGCTTGCCGTGGATCAAACCATGAGGCGTAAGCACTGCGTGCTGAACGCACGCCAGTGCCAGGTCGATTGCCGTTCTATCCACGAACGACAACTCGCACCGGCTGAGGCTTGTGCTCATCCGACGAGTCAGGGGATCGGCTGGCCCTCCCGGCGAGTCATCCGCTGAGTGGGTCGGTCGCCAAGTCGGGCCCTCGCATGCTCGCGACCCGATTATTCGCACCCACCGATACGACCCGTGGCCTGAATGACTGGACCTCAAGCTCGCTGTAGAGGCCATAGGAGATAATGATCACGATGTCGCCGGGATGCCCCAGCCGTGCGGCTGCGCCGTTGAGCTGGATGGTGCCGGACCTTCGAGGGCCCGGAATGACGTACGTGGTGAACCGCGCACCGGTATTCACATTCACGACCTGGACCTCTTCGTAGGCAACGAGAGCGGCCGCCTCCAGGAGGTCCTCGTCCACTGTGAGCGAGCCTTCGTAGTGCAGGTCGACCGAGGTGATCCTCCCCCGGTGAATCTTCGACTTCATGAGACGCAATTGCATTAGGCCAGTCCGAGAGTGTGTAGGCGAATAGCCATGAAGCGGAGCTGCGCAGGAGCCTCAAAGCCGGTTGTCTTACGGTGATGTGAGAGGGAATTTCAAGGCGAGATGGATGAGATCACTTGGCAAAATCGTTATTGAGCACCGGCAAGCGAGCGTGCCACTAGCGCCAGCATGGGTCGGGCGCTGAAGGGCTTCTCAATGGTTGCGACGGCACCAAGCAGCTTCGCATCCCCGAGCACGTCCACCCGTTTGTTGGCACCGCCGCCGGACATCGCAATAACTGGAAGGCCTGGACTGTGAACACGTAGCTCGATAATGGTCTCGATTCCGTCCTTCTCCGGCATGAACATGTCCAGGATCACCAGGTCCCCGCCGTTGAGCTCACGCCAAGTGCGGACGGCCTCTGCTCCATTGGCAGCCTGGATTGCCTCGTAGCCGGCGGCGTTGAGCAGGTGAGTGAGGGAGCGCCGTATACTTGGGTCATCATCGACAATCAGAATACGTGGCGGTGGTCCTACGCTCATGCTTCCTCCTGAGTGTCCGCGGGCTTATCTGAGCTCGCGCATTCCTCCTGATTTGAACGGGAGCTCCTAGCAATCTTGGGCGGAAGGGGTGAGCAGCCCGCCTAATCTTCAATTCTAAGGCTGATACTCCGTATACGTTCTTCGGTGGTGACCTTGAGAGCCGCGCAACAGGTTCCGAGGCTCACCTTCAGGTCCGCCAGGACACTGCCACGTACCTCCAGCCACGGTTCACTGCCGTGAGCAGGGCAGGTAAGACCCGAGAGCGCTCGCTTGTAGTAGTTGAGGACTCGCTCGACCGCAGCCCCAGCGGCAGCTTGGTCGATGTTGTCTCCCTCCAGTTCCCAGGTTACCTCGATCATTTCGCCTCGCGTATGAAGACTCGGCGGCGGATTCTACTCGGGGCATGCCGTGAGCGTGACGGCAGCCTCAGCAGACGCGACAGCCTGCGCCGGGTAGCCGAGGGCCTGCGCGATTGCCTGGCCCACCAGGTCAATGTCGTCCTTGCTGGTGATGCCGACCACGCCGGGCGGCATGCTGTCCAGCTCTCTCCACTGGACGTTCCCATGCCGCAGCAGCAGGAGCGGCCTGCCAATCGCAGTCTCGGCGATCGCGTGGACCAGTCGCACAGCGGCGCCGGCGGCGCTCGGAATGGTGAACAGAATGAGGTCGAAATCGCAGACCTGGAGCAAGGTCAGCGCGAGTTCAGGGGTGCGCTCGTGCCAGAGCCACACCTGAGCCAGGGAGCGCCGAGCCATAACCAGTCGGATTGCCGCCGCGAACGCCGGATCCGAATCGATCAGCAGCACTCGCGCCGGCGGGACGTTGTTGTCTCTGAATCTTTCGCTTTCGCCATTCACACTTGGCACCGCATATGACGGTCTAGTTCTAAGTGGTGCGGTTCACTCAATCCGACGACTGCTCGTTCATGGGATCCCTAACGTCTGCTGAACGGCGGTGAGCAGCTCCTCCGCCTCGAACGGCTTAATCACAATTCGCACGCTCGACATGAGGCCGGCCCCGGTGATCAGATCGATCAGCTCCCCTTCCCCACGGCCACAAATCACGATGATAGGGAAACTCGGCTCGAGCGTGCGCATGTCGATGATCGTCTCTAAGCCACTTCTACCTGGCAGCCCGAGATCGGCAACCACCAGGTCGATCTCGTGGGACTGCCACAGGCGAAGCCCGTTGGCACTCTCGCATGCCAGGAGCACCTCGTGGCCAGCCTCGTGAAGGATGCGCTGCACCACCTTACGGAGGCCCTCCTCATCTTCGATGACCAGGATCCTAGCCACACCGCTCACCCATGGGGGTCGCCGGTGGACTCGTCCGTTCGGCAAGATCG
>CAZASU010000091.1:6831-8069 GCA_964487785.1 uncultured Gemmatimonadaceae bacterium
TACTCCACCTTCTTTGTTAGCTCGGAAGACCCGCCGTAACACCACAGCCGCCGACTGGAGCGCTTGCTACCGCCGCTAGGCCAGGGCGAACCGCCCCGGGTCGAACGGCCGGAGATCGAAGGAGCTGGAACCACCGGCCATTAGCTCGGCTAGCGCGAGACCGGTGACGGGCGCAAGCGTCACGCCGAGCATCGCATGCCCGGTTGCTACGTAGAGGTTGTCCCATCCCGGCGCCCGACCAATGGCCGGTAAACCGTCCGGCGTGAGTGGCCGCATACCCGTCCATTCCGCCTGGGCCGTCCCGGTTTCCGAACCCGGGCAGTACAGCTCGGCCGCGCGGAGAATAGCGGCGATCCGGGAGCGCGGGATCCGCCCGTTGTTTCCCGAAAGCTCCATCGTGCCGCCCAGCCGCAGCCCGCTGTCGAACGGGCTCATGCCGACGCGCCGCTCGTACAGGTAGAGGGGCTGTTTGGGGCGGACCGCCGGCTGGGTGATGGTCACGCTATAGCCTTTCCCCGCCTTGATCGGAAGCTGGAACCCGAAGCGCAGGGCCAGCTGCTCAGACCACGCCCCTGCAGCGATCAGGAAGACGTCCCCCTCGAAGGTGCCCGCTGAGGTTTGCACGGCCTTCAGCCGACCAGACCGGCGTTCCGCGCCCGTTACCTCGACCCCGGCATAGATTGCGGCGCCGAGCTCGCGTAGGCGTTCGACCAGTCCGGCACAAAGTGTTGCCGGCTGCACGTGGCACTCGTCGGACGCGAACACGCCGCCCTGTACGCGGGGGGAAAGGCTGGGTTCCATCGCCAGGACAGCATCCCTCGACAGAGGTTCCGGCGCCGACTGCCCGAGCGCAGCCAGCCTTTCGAACCCCGGGAGTGATCCCTCCAATGCGTCCCGAGTGAGGAATAGGAAGAGGAGTCCCTGACGGTGCAGCTCGAACCGGACCCCATCGGCCCGGAGACGCTCATAGAGCTCGAACGTGGGGCGGTTGAGTGCGGCGATCGCTTCAAGTCCGCGCTCATAGTCTCGAGAATTGCAGTGCTGCCAGAAACGCCAAAGCCATCCGGGAGCGTGAACGGCGAAGCGGGGATCGATGTAGAGGGGGCTGTCCCGCCGCAGCATCCACTTGAGGGAATCCCAGGTGAGGCCCGGTGCGGGCAAGGGGTCGGAAAGCGAAGGCACAATCCACCCGAGATTTCCCGACGAGCACGCTCCGCCCAGCTCCCCCCGGTCGAGGA
>CAZASU010000092.1:0-8062 GCA_964487785.1 uncultured Gemmatimonadaceae bacterium
TACCCGGTTGCCGCTCGCACCATCGCCAACTGGATGCCCGATTCGCAGCGAGCGACCTCCATCGCGATCCTGACCGCCGGCCTCTCACTCGGATCGGCTCTCACGCCGCCCGCGATCTCCTGGCTGATGGTCAACCTCGGCGGACGCCAATCCTTCTACGTCGCATCGGTACTCGCCTTCGTGGTGGCGATCGCGTGGCGCTTCTATGCCAGAGTTTTCCCCAGGGAACACCCGAAAGTGAGTCCGGAGGAGCTGGCATTCATCGCGGCCGGACAAGCGGGCGGATCTACAATGGGGAGCGGCTCCCCGTCCTGGTGGAAGCTCTTCAGGAGCCGCAACGTACTGCTGGTCTCGACCAGCTACTTTGTCGAGGGCTACGTTCTCTTCTTCTTCGTGTTCTGGCTCTATACCTATCTGGTCGACGTGCGGCAGTTCAGCATACTCGCCGGCGGCGTTTTCGCTAGCCTTCCCTTCATCGTCTCCGCGGTGACCACGCCACTCGGCGGCTGGGTGTCCGATCGACTCTCGGTGCGGATCGGCCGCCGCTGGGGAAGACGGCTTCCCGCCATGCTGGGTTTCATCGTTTCCGCGGCATGCCTGTGGTACGGCGCGACGGTCGGTAGTCCCTACCTGGCTATTGCGAGCCTCTCCCTAGCGGTAGGGATGGTAGAGTTCACCGAGGGAACCTACTGGGCCACCGCTGTAGACGTCGGCGGGCCTCATGCCGGGGCGTCTGGCGGCATCATGAATACGGTCGGGAATCTCGGTGGGGTCGTCTCGACCGCCCTGGTTCCCGTGTTGGTCAAGTACTTTGGGTGGCCAGGCGCAATGGGGACTGGATCGGTGCTGGCGATCGCGGCCGCGCTCCTGTGGCTGGGAATCCGGGCAGATGAACCGTTCGAAGCAATGACAACCGCAACTGAACCTGCTGTACTGAGAGGCGTGGTGTGAGGAAGATCCGCGGGGCGGGCTCTGGAGGCGGAACTACCAATGGCCACGTTCGCCGAGGCGGTCCATACTTCGACTTAGCCGTTTCGCTGCGTTGTGCCAGTTCCTCCGAATTGCGAGCTGGGCAGCCTTGGCGTTCCCGGCCTTGATGGATTGTATGATTACTTCATGCTCTTGCACAGACGTGAGGATTTGGTCGGCCAGCGCAGTTACGTAAAGCCAGATATACCGATCGGCCTGCGGTTTGATGGACTGATGCAGCGACAACAAGCGCGGGCCCGCCGCCGCCGCAACATATCGACCATGGAAGGTCTGGTCTAGACGGTAGAATGTCGTATCATCGCCGTCGACGGCGTTCTTTAACTCCGCGTTAATTTTCTGGAGCTCAGCGACCAGCTTACTGCGCTGATCCAGACCCAGTAACGCCGCGCTACGCCCGGCGAGGCCTTCGATTTCAGCCATGATGCTCATCACTTCCAACGCATCAGCCCTGGTCAGCGACGCGACGCTGATTCGCGATAGCCCACCCCGCCGCACCGCGACTACATAGCCCTCCTGCTCAAGCTTGAGAAGAGCCGAGCGTACTGGCGTTCGGCTGACCCCCAGGCGAGCCACAACGTCGGATTCGAGAATCCGCGCCCCGGGTCCCAGCTTGCCACAGACGATTAGATCCCGAAGAATCCTATGGACCTCATTTACGCGATCCCCGCGCAAATAGCGAACCGATTGCGTTTTCCTGTCACGTTGCACTTGGCGATCGAGCCCCATATCAGAACCTGAGTCGGCTTTCAGAGAGATTGGAATGTAGGATACACAACTGCATACAATCATACAAGAACAATGGAGCTCAATACGTTAAGTAGCGAGTGGGAATTTCCAGGAGGTCCCGCAGGAGTCGACCGCAGGATCGTGCGGTGTGGGCAGGCAGGAGTGCGCCGAGAGGAACGCGAGGGCTAAAGGTGGGCACCCCGAGGAGCGAACGCCGGGGGAGTGATAGGTAAGCAGAAGACGCCTGTTGCGGCCAGGGATGTTTACCATGCCGCCGAACATCACGGGATTTTAGACCGAGCGCTCGATGTGGGGCAAGAGAAATTCGGGTATCCGCCGGAGGCGTGCCCGTCCGCTCTCCTCTTCCCACAGGCGTTCCAGGAAGCTGAGATGCTCGTCTAACGCCACGTCGATCGCCTCCGGTTTTCCGCCCATGATCGCCTTGAGGGTGCGCTCATGGATGTCGATCGCCCACTGGGGCTCGTATTTTCCACCGCGCAGCGCCATGTCGCGCGCGATCTCCAAGCGCTCGAGCAGGAAGCGCATGAGGGACACAACGGTACTGTTCTGCGTCGCCCGCGCGATGCGCATGTGGAATCGCAGGTCGAGCTGTAAGAACCGCTCACGGTCCTGAGCGTGTTCCCGTTGAAGCTCGATCGTTTTCTCCATCGCCTCGAAATCAGCTTCGGTCGCATAGAGAGCCGCGAGTTGAGCTACACGCGGCTCGAGGAGACGACGCGCCTCCAGAACGCCCGACACCTCGCTGATCCTGAGCTTCGAGCGCTCTTCGATGAGGCCCGAGGGAATAACCTCGGAACGGACAAACATGCCTCCAGCCTGCCCGGCCTTTACCTCGATTACTCCGGCTTCGACCAGCAATTTGACCGCTTCTCGCAGAGTGGGCCGGCTGATAGCCATCTGGTGAGAGAGTGCACGCTCCGACGGTAGCCGATCACCGACGTGAAGGTCCCCCGCCCGGACCGCATCAGCGATCTGCTGGACTGCCTCTTCGAAGCTGGTTCGCGTCTTGACCGGCGAGAACATCACAATCCCGACATGGAAGAAATGGATCGCTTGATTTCAGAGGTCAAGTTAACTAACCTATATCGGTCTGTCGACCATACCATTGAAATCTGGCCCCGCATCTCGACTAAGCGTTCTCCTGTGGCGCCCATACGCGCTCCGTAAGACAAACAAGAGGCACCTGTGGCTCTGCGACTCCATTGTCCTAACTGCGGTTCGCGCCCGTTCACCGAATTCTGGTTCGGTGGCGAATCACGCGCAATGTACGATCCCGCCCGACCGGCGGAAGCGGACTACCAGCGGCTCTGGCTGCCGGAGAATACCGCCGGCCGGCAAACGGAGCGCTGGTTTCACTTCGCGGGCTGCCGCCGTTGGCTCACCGTCGAACGCGACACGACCACGAACGAGGTCTATGGCGTCCGTTGAATTCGAGGGCCGCCGGGTAGAGATCCGGGCGGGCGACTCCATCGCCTCGGCGTTGTATCGCGCTGGCGTCCGCATCTTCTCCCGCTCCTTCAAGTTTCGCCGGGCTCGCGGGCTGTACTGTCTCACTGGAGATTGCCCCAACTGTCTCCTCACAGTGGACGATGAGCCTGCCGTGCGGGCCTGCTGCACCAGCGCTCGAGAAGGGCAACGCATCCGCCGAGGGGTGGGCTGGCCATCCGCCGAGTCGGACATGTTCTCGATCTTCTGGCACCTGCGATGGATGCTGCCCGTCGGGTTCTACTATAAGACATTTATCCGCCCGCGTGCACTCTGGCCGGTGATGGACAAGATCATCCGGCAAGTCGCGGGGCTGGGCGACGTGCCTCACGATGCACGACCATTGCATCGCGAGACATGGCACCATCATCCTGACGTGCTGGTGATCGGCGGCGGGGTCGCTGGCTTATCCACTGCGCTCGCCGTGGTGGAGTCCGGCCGAAGCGTCGTTCTCGCCGACGAACACGCGATTGGCGAAAAGATGCCACCCGGCGGTACTCGGGCCCGGATCGACACCTTGCTCCGGGCGCTGCGAGCGAAGCCCAAGGTGACAATCCTCGAGCACGCGGCGGCTGTGGGGATTTTCGAGGGTCCGCTGGTGCCAATCGACGCGCCCGACTTCCTCCACCACGTTCATCCCACGCAAATCGTGGTTGCGACCGGCGCGGTTGAGCGGCACGGCGTCTTTCCCGGTAATGACCTCGTGGGTGTGTGGCTGGGTCGGGGTGCGGCGCGGCTTGCCGGCGTCCACGGCGTCAACCCTGGCGGGCGCATCGTCTTCGCGGGAAACTCCGCCGAAAGCCTCGAACATTTAGAGACCCTTCGCCTGGCTGGCGCCCAGATCGCCGCGACCATGCTCCCGACGGCCCTGACCACCAGGGCACCGGCGGGCCTGCGAGTGATCGCGGACGGAGCGGTTATAGCTGCTCGTGGGCGGAAGAGTGTGCGGGAGGCCGTGATCGAGTCACCGGCCGGCCGCGAAACGATCCCCTGCGACACCATCGTGCTATCGCTGGGCCTGGAGCCGCGCGACGGACTACTGCGGCAGGCGCCGCCTAACACCGCTGTGGCAGGTGCCGGAGAGGCGGTGCGTCCCGGGATGAGCGTCGCGGAGGCTGAAGAGAGCGGCGGCCGGGCGGCGATCGGTCAACCGGATCATTCTCGCCGCCCCGAGTTGCCGTCGGCGCCGCGTGGTGGATTCGTCTGCCTGTGCGAGGACGTGACCACGAGCGATCTCGAGCAGGCGTGGACCGAAGGCTATCGATCCACGGAAATCCTCAAGCGTTATAGCACCGCTACGATGGGTCCATGTCAGGGTGCGATGTGTCACGCGCACCTCCGCGCCTTTGCAAAGGCGAAAGGCGGCCCGACCTGGACCAGTGGCCCAACGACGGCGCGCCCACCCATCCGCCCGATCCGGCTGGAAGATGCTGCCGCGGGACACCGCCATTTAATCGACATGCGGACCGCGCTGCACGAGCGGCACATCTCGGCGGGCGCATCTATGGAGTTGGCGGGGTCATGGAGCCGGCCGCGAACCTACGGTGACGCACTGGCCGAGTATTGGGCGGTGCGGCGCGGTGTCAGCATCATGGACGTCAGCACCTTGGGGAAATTCCTCGTGACCGGCCGCGACGCGACCGAGTTCCTCGAACGGATCTATCCCTGCCACGTACACGACCTCACGGAGGGGCGGCTCCGCTACGCGCTCACTTTGAATGAAGGCGGATACGTCATTGATGACGGAATGATCGGATCGCTGGGGACTGCGGGCTATTACCTGACATTCACTTCGAGCGGCTCCGAAGGGATTGAAGGATGGTTGCAAGATTGGATCGAGGCCTGGAAGCTCAAAGTGCATGTGGTAAATCAGACGGTGCCGCAGGGCGCCATTAACGTCGCTGGCCCCAAGGCGCGCGAGCTGCTGCAACGCCTCACGCGCGACCCAATCGACCGGCAATCATTTCCCTACTCGCGCCATCGCGAGATCACCGTGGCCGGAGTCAAGTGCTCGGCGCTGCGGGTCGGGTTCGTCGGCGAGCTGTCCATCGAGCTGCATCACGGCCGATCGGAAAGCCCCAAACTCTGGGACGCGCTGCTGGAAGCGGGCCACGATCTCGACATCCGGCCGCACGGGATGGACGCGTTGCGACTGCTTCGGCTCGAGAAGGGGCACATTTTGATCGGCCAGGACACCGATTTCGACAGCACACCCGCCAAGCTGGGTCTGGATTTCGCGGTGAGAATGGATAAGCCCTATTTCGTTGGAGCGCCGGCACTCGAGCGAATCGCGGCAACCGAGATGGAGCAGAAGCTCGTAGCTGTGGCGTTTGAGGGTCCGACTGCGCCCTTCGAGGGTGCGGCACTCATGCTCGACGGCCGCCACATCGGGAACCTCACATCGGCCCGATTCTCGCCGGTGCTCGGACATGGCATCGGGTTGGGTTGGGTGCAGCGGCGGAACGGCCAGTTTCCCCGCACCGTCGAGGCCGTCGGCATTCCCGGCAAGGTCGTGCACGGCCCGTTCTATGATCCGCGCGGGGAGAAGCTGCGTGCTTGAGATCACGCCGGTTCGTGCGGCCGTGGTGCGCTGCTTCGCCGAGCGAGGAGTGTTGGACCTTTTTCCACCTTCCGGTGCCGCCGTCGCGCGAATAGCGCCCGACGAGCTCTGGCTGATTGGGCCCGCCAGTGCCAGGGCCGACCTCGCGCAGCGCGCCAAGTCCTATATATCAGGCGCCGATCCCGACGGGATGGCCATCGATCAGAGCGATGGATGGATGGCATGGACCATCAGCGGGGTCCAGGCCACGATACTGCTGGCACGACTCTCCACTATTGCGCTCCCGCCCGAGCGCCCGGCGTTCTCACAGGGAATGGTGGCCGAGGTTCCGGCGAAAGTTCTGATGCAAGGCAGTCAGTTGCATCTCTTCGTGTCGGGGCAATATGGCCATCATATCCCGGGGAGAATTCTCGATGTAGGCGCGGACCTGGACGTGCGCTTGCTGGAACAGCGGGAGCTCGCCCTGGAACACCACCTGATGCAATCAGGAGACGCATGATCGGGCTCTTCCGGAAGCGCGTGTACCTCCGCACCAACGACCTGCGGCATCGCTACGACGTGGTCATCATCGGCGGCGGCGGCCATGGCCTCGCCGCGGCGTACTACCTCGCCAGCGTGCACGGCGTCAAGAATGTGGCGGTGCTGGAACGGAGCTACATCGGCGCCGGCGGCACCGGGCGCAACACCACGATCGTCCGATCCAACTACAAGACGCCTGAGACGATCGCGTTTTACAAGAAAAGCCATCAGATGTTTCTGGAGCTGGCGCAGGAGTTGGATTACAATCTGCTGCTCACTCCCCGCGGTCTTCTCTGGCTGGCGCACTCGGACAATCAGCTCCGCCTGCAGCGCGAGCGCGCCGCGCTGAATCAGGCGTTCGGCGTCAACACAGTGTTCCTCGACGCGGCGGGGGTGAGGGAAGTCTGTCCCCAGCTCGACATGTCCGCCGGCGGCAAGCAGCCGATCCTGGGCGCGGCCTGGCACCCCCAAGGCTGCATCACCCGCCACGACGCCGTCGTGTGGGGCTACGCCGCCGCCGCGCAACGGCTCGGCGTTCACGTCCACCAGGGCATCGAAGTCACCGGTGTTACGATCGAAGGCGGGAAATGCGTGGGCGTGGAGACCACGAGCGGACCGATCGCCGCGGGGGCCGTCCTGAGCGCCGTGGGCGGTTACGTGAGCAACGTCGCGCGGATGGCCAAGATCCGACTGCCGATCATCACTCACCCGCTTCAGGCGTTCGTCACCGAATCATACAAGCCCGCATTCGATCGTGTGGTGGCATCGGCGGACCTGCACATCTACATCTCACAGAGCGCGCGGGGCGAGTTCCTGATCGGTGCCGAGATCGATCCCTATACCAGCTACGCCAATAGGTCGACCTGGCCGTTCATCGCATCGGCCTCGGCGCGCGCCATCGATCTGCTGCCCTTCCTGTCCAAACTGCGGATCCTGCGTTCCTGGACCGGGGCCTGCGACATGTCGCCGGATTATTCACCGGTCATGGGGGTGACAGAGCTCAAGAATTTTTATGTGTCGACCGGCTGGGGGACGTGGGGGTTCAAGGCGATTCCGGCATCCGGCTTCGCCATGGCCGAGCTCCTGGCAACAGGCAAAGTGCCGGCCCTGATCGCGCCGTTCCGCGTCGATCGGTTCCGCGACGACCGTGCGATCTCTGAACGAGCCAGTGCGGGCACCCATTAGGTGGCGGCAATTTCTTAAAGCGATTCACCACAGAAGGCGATTCACCACGGCCTTCGCTGGTTGACTCACGGGTCTACGAAATCGGGGCAGGCCCGGTAGAAGCGCGGCCCGCCGCTCGCCGGCGCACGGGTGGGTGACCAGGTTCGGTTTCCTTTCGCATCCGGGAGCTGGGTATTGCGCACTCTGCCACGACGCGTATAATGGTCTTGTGCACTGTCGTGTATACTGGAGTGCATACGTAGGTCACCGTTTATAAAGTGAGTCACCCGCACCTGGGTTGGCCAGGTACGGCACATCGAGAAGGGACCTGTCCATGAGGCTCCGGTCGCTGGTCTGCTACCTCGCGCCAAGTTGGCTCGCACTGGCGGTGCTCGCTGCTCCCGCTCTCTCGCAGACCGGCTCGATCGCGGGAAGTGTGGTGGACTCCCGGTTGCAGCCCGTGCCGGACGCTCGCGTCGCTGTGGAAGGGACAGCTCTGCAAGCGCTGACCAACTCAAACGGTCAGTTCCGGCTCTCGGACATTCCGGGACCGGAGGTCACGCTGCGCGTGACAGCAATCGGCTATTCGCCGCTTTC
>CAZASU010000093.1:0-6063 GCA_964487785.1 uncultured Gemmatimonadaceae bacterium
CCGACGGCCTCCGGCTCCGGATGATGGCGTTCGGCTCCATCGTGGACCCGTCCGCCGGCGGCAGGTACCAGCAAATGTCAATCGGGCACATCCTGGAGTTTCTGCAGGCGTACTTCCGGAGCATTGGGAGGTCCTGCGGCATGAGATCCCAAGGATCCCGCACTGGGGTTTCTCTCCCTGCTGCAGAGGTCAAGGGTGGCGGCGGTCAGCGCAGGATACCGGGTTTCTCGTCCTGCTTCGCGACCCCGAGCCGGGCCAGGATCTGTTCCATCAGGCACCAGCGGGTGAAGGTGGACTGCACCAGGTTCACCCCGACGAACGCGGTGAACAGGAACCAGTATGGGCTCACCCAATGCCCGAGCGCCAGAGAAATCAGGACGAAGGTCCCGGCGATCAGTCGGATGGCATAGTGCATCGGCATGGCGCTCTTCTCCTCTTGACAGGTTCACGGGGGCGGATCAGGCCACCTCGGCGTAGAGGAGCGGGATGGCGACGAGCGTGAGCAGAGTCGCCACCAACGCTCCCGAGATCATCGAGATGCCGAGCCCCTGGAAGATCGGATCGGATACCATCACGGCCCCTCCGACCACCACCGCGGCCGCGGTGAGCAGGATCGGCCGCGCGCGGACGACCCCGGCCTCCACCACGGCGTCGGTGACGCCGATCCCCCGCTCGCGGGCCAGCTCGACGAAGTCCACCAGCAGGATCGAGTTCCGGACGATGATGCCGGCCAGCGCGATCATCCCGATCATGGAGGTCGCGGTGAAGAACGCGCCGGTGAGCCAGTGCGCCGGGAGGATGCCGGCCAGCGTGAGCGGGATCGGCGCCATGATCACCAGCGGCGTCTTGTACGACTGAAACCAGGCCACCACTAGCACATAGATCAGCCCCAGCACCGCGGCGAAGGCGATGCCGAGGTCGCGGAATACCTCGTAGGTGATGCGCCACTCGCCGTCCCAGTTGAGGCTCACCGCCTCGGTCAGGTCGCTCGGGCCGGCCCAGCGGGTCGGGATCCCAGCTCCCGCCAGGCGGTCCTCCATGGCGAGCATGGCGTAGGCGGGGGACTCCAATTCCCCCGCCACGTCCGCCGTCACATAGACGACCGGCTTGAGATCCTTCCGATAGACCGGCTGGGGAGCCGGTCGCTCCTCGAGCGCGGCCACCGACGTAGCGGGCAGCAGGGCGCCCGAACGCGTGGGGAGCCGGATGCTGCGGAGCGCTTCGTCTCCCACCCGGCTCGCGGTCGCGAGCCGGACCATGATCGGCACCGGATCGGCGGCCGCCGGGTCGTGCAGCGTTCCCGCCTGCACGCCGCCCGCCGCGACCATGCCTCGCGCGATCTCGGCCGTGGACAGCGACGCCAGGGAGGCCGCCTCGGGGGCGGTGACGAGCTGGAACTCGGGGTGCTCCGCGGTGAGCGACCAGTCCACGTCCACCACGCCCGGGAGCGAGTCGAAGATTTCCCGGACTCGCTCCGCGGCCCGGCGCCGCGCCTCGGCAGTGGGGCCGTAGATCTCGGCCGTGAGGGTCGCCAGCACCGGAGGGCCCGGCGGGATCTCGGCCACCTTGGCGCTCGCCCGGTAGCGCCGCGCCACCGTGGCGACGAGGGGACGGAGCCGGGTCGCCACCCCATGGCTTTGCGCCGTTCGCTCCCCCTTGGGATGCAGATTGACCTGCAGGTCCGCCACCGTCGGTCCCTGCCGCAGGAAGTAGTGGCGGACCAGGCCGTTGAAGTTGAACGGCGCGGCGACACCCGCGTACACCTGCACGTCGCGGACGTCCGGATCCGCGGCGAGGCGCTCCGCGATCTCCTGGGCCCCTCGCGCCGAGGTCTCGAGTGTGGTCCCCGCCGGGAAATCGAGCACCACCTGGAATTCGCTCTTGTTGTCGAAGGGGAGCATCTTGACGGTCACCGCACGGACCACCACCAGCCCCATCGAGAGCGCCAGCAGTACGACCACCGCGCCGTAGAAGGCGAACCGCTCCGCCTTCCGGCCGAGGAGCCGGCGCAGGGTGCGTTCGTACACCGATGCCACCCGCGAGGGGCGGGACGGACCCGGCGCGTCGTGCCCCCGAACCAACCGAAGCGCGAGATAGGGTGTGATGATGAACGCCACCCCGAGCGAGAAGAGCATCGCCATCGAGGCCCCCACCGGGATCGGGCGCATGTACGGCCCCATGAGGCCGGTCACGAAGGCCATGGGAAGGATCGCGGCGATGACCGTGAAGGTGGCGAGGATGGTGGGGTTGCCGACCTCGTCGACCCCGCTCACCGCCGCGTCCTCCGGCGACTCCCGCCCCATCCTGAGGTGGCGGGCGATGTTCTCGACCACCACGATGGCGTCGTCCACCAGGATTCCGATGGCGAAGACCAGGGCGAAGAGGGTGATCCGGTTCAGGCTGTAGCCGAGCAGCCGATAAATAAGCAGCGTGAGCGCCAGGGTAACCGGCACCGCAACCAGCACCACCAGCGCCTCCCGCCAGCCCAGCGTGAGCCAGACCAGCAGCGCCACGCCGACGGTCGCGAGGAGGATGTGGCTCAGCAGCTCGCCCGCCTTCTCGTCCGCCGTCTCGCCGTAGTTCCGGGTCACGGTGAGCCGGAGGTCATGGGGGATGAGCCCCCCTCGCAGCGACTCGACGTGCTCCAGGATCCGGTCCGCCATCTGAGCCGCGTTCGCGCCGGGCCGTTTGGCGATCGACAGCGTGATGGCGGGATGCGCTCCCTCGGACGTGCGGGAGAGATGGGAGACATACCAGGCGGGTTCGCCGGGGCCGTCGGTCACGGTGGCGACGTCGCTGAGTCTCACGCCCGGTCCGTTCGCCACCCCCACCAGGACTCCGGCCACGTCCTCGCGCCGCTCGAGGAAGCGGCCCACCAGGACTTCGATCCTCCGGTTGGCGTCGCTCACGGCGCCGGCGGGCAGCACTGCGTTGGCCCCCTCCAGGGCCTGCACCACGTCGCCGAGCGAGAGCCGGTAGGACGCCAGGCGGACGGGATCGGGCGCCACCTCGATCTGCCGCGGCTCCCCTCCGATGAGGTCGAGCTGGGCCACGTCCGGAAGCCGCTGCAGCTCGTTGCGAAGCTCCTCCCCGATCTGGCGAAGGACGTAGCCGTCGTAGCCGCCACCCCAGAAGGTGAGGGTCAGGATCGGGACCTCGTCGATGGTATGCAGCTTTACCAGCACCGGCATGCCGGAGAGCTTGGAGAAGACCTTGACCACGCTCTGCTCGGGGTCGTCGCCCACCCGAAACCGTACCGTGGTCATCGCCCGCGAGGCGCGTGAGACGCTGTAGAGGTGCTCCACCCCGGAGATCTCCCACAGCTTCCGCTCCAGCGGCTCGGTGACCCGGCGATCCACCTCGTCGGGCGTCGCGCCGGGGAGGGAGCTGAAGACGTCCACCATCGGCACGCTGATCTGGGGCTCCTCCTCGCGCGGCGTGGTGAACACCGCCCCCAGGCCCAGGGCGAACGACGCGACGGCGAACAGCGGCGTGAGCTTGCTGCGGAGGAAGACCCGGGCCACCCGCCCCGCGATACCCATCGCCATCAGTCCTCCCCGCCCGTGAGCAACGGCCGGGCCCGGAGGCCGTCCCGCGCTTTGCTCGCGTCGAGCGCGATCACGTCTCCGCTCTGCAGTCCGCTCACGATCTCGAGCGACTCGCCCCGGGCGCCACCGGCCCGCACCCACCGGAGGCGGAGGGTCGAGTCGGGTGCGAAGAGATAGACGCCCTGGAGCTGGCCCCGCTGGGTCAGCGCGGAACGGGGGACCAGCAAGGCGCTACGCTCCCGCGCCGGGAGTTCGGCGACCACCGCCAGACCGGGCGAGAGATTCGCGACGGTCGTGAGCCGCACCTCGAGAGTGGGACTTCCGGGATCGGCGCCCGGTACCACCGCCAACACCCGTGCGGTAACCCGGCGCTCCCCGGCGCCCACCGAGACGGCGACCTCCTGCCCGGGGCGCAGCCGTTCGCGCAGCTCGTCGGGCCCGGTCACCACGATTTCCCTCGCCCCCTGGTCTTCCACCACCACCAGCGGTTGGCCGGGACCGGCAAGGACGCCCGGATCCACCATCCGGCTTGCCACCGTGCCATCGAACGGCGCACGCACGTCGGCGTACGCCAGGTCGGCCTGCACCGACCGGGCCTGCGCCGCGGCCTGGGCGTGGGCGTTCCGCGCCGCCTCGAGCTGCACCAGCGGTGCCGCGCTGTCGGCGTACAGGCGTTCGGTCCGCCGGAGGTTTGTCGTGGCCAGCTCCAGCGCCGAGGCGGCCTGCTGCTGCGCCGCGCCGAGCGAGCCCCGCTCGATCGTGAGGAGCACCTGCCCCCGGCGCACCGCATCGCCCGGGCGCACCAGCACCGACTCCACCCGTCCCATCACCCGGGTGGAGAGTTCGGCGCGCCGGGCGGCACGCACCGTACCAGCGGCACGGTACACGCCGGCCCCCCGCACCTCGGTCACCCGCGCGGCGGGCACGTCCTCCAGCTTCGGCGACGGGTGGCGGTCGATCGGTTCGGCGGCCGTGCAGGCCAGCCCCGCCACGCCGAGCAAGCCAAGAAACCGCGGGGCTGGACTCATCGAGGAGTGCCTCCGTGGGCCAGCACGAGGGCCGCGCCAGCGACTCTGGCCTCGTACAGCGCCTGCAGACGCGCGAGCCGCTGGGACGACTCGGCCGCGCGCACGGCCAGCAGCTCGGTGATCGTGGCCACGCCTTCCGTGTAGCGTGAATTCGCCGCCCGCGCCGCCTGGGATGCTTGGACCAATGCAGCTTCGGCCGCGCGGTAGGATGCCTGGGCGGCGTCGCGCTGCGCCGCGGCCGCGCGACGCTCCGCCTGCGCGTGCCGCTCCATGGCATCGAGACGGCTTCGGACCGCCTCCCGCTCGGCCCGGGCCCGGCGCAGCGCCCCGACATCGCTCAAGCCGCGAAGCGGGGTCCAGCGCAGCAGGAGGCCGGCGGTCCAGTGCGACGGCCCGCTGGCGAGGCCGAAGTCGCGGTTATGCCAGCTCAGGGAGCCGAACGCCGCGAGCGACGGGATCCACTGGCTCTGCGCGCGGCGGACGCCCGCCTCCTGCGCGGCCAACGCGGCGCGAAGCGCGGCGAGATCGGGCCGGGTGGATGAGTCCGGGGTTGTCTCCTCGGGCAGCACCAGCGAGTCGGAGAGCTCCACCGGCTCCCCCGGCGGCATGCCGAGCGATTCCAGCAGCAGATCAGCGGCGGCCAGCTTCGAGGCCCCTGCGGCCGCGAGGCTCGCCTCCAGCTCGCTCACCCGGCTCCGGGCCAGTTGGGCATCCACCACCGTCACGACGCCCTCGGCCCGCAGCCGTTCGACCTGGGCCAGAGTTCGTCGCGCCGCCTCGAGGGATTCTTCCAG
Source organism: uncultured Gemmatimonadaceae bacterium (assembly GCA_964487785.1). GTDB lineage: Bacteria > Gemmatimonadota > Gemmatimonadetes > Gemmatimonadales > GWC2-71-9 > CAVVWJ01. Next base: position 5,371 of record CAZASU010000093.1, read on the forward strand.
CACCGGCACCCGATCGGCCGCCAGCCGGGCGCCGAAGTAGCCGCGGATCACGTCGAATGCCACCACCTGGCCGGTACGCTCCTCGACCAGCCGGCTCGCCTCCGCGCCGGCCCGCGCCGCCCGCCGCCCGAACCAGGCCTCCGGCTGGACCAGCGGCTGCTCCAGCGAGAGGGTCGTGCTCACGTCGGTGACGGGCGACGGGAAGTTCAACGCCTCCAGCGTGAAGTCGGCCTGGGTGAACCGCCCCTGCCGCAGCTTGGTGCCGAAGACCGCCACAGGATCGTCGCTCCGCACGCCGCCCAGTTCGGCGCTGAGTCTCGGCAGGAACGCCGCGGCTGCGCCCAGGGCGTCGGCCTCCCTGGCCCGCCGGTCCCACCGCGCCGTGGTGGCGGCCGGGTGGTGGTCCGCCGCGCGGGCCAGGGCTTCGGCGAGGGACAGCGGGGTCTGCGCCGAAGCCGACGTCACCGCGAGCCCCAGACAGGCGGCCATGACGCGGGCGATCCCGGTCTGGGCAGGGGTCATGGACACAATCTCCTGGGGGTGCGCACAACGAACACGGAACGTCGGGTGAGGGCCGCTCTACTTACACGAGGCCTCCGAACCATGGCTTCTCCCATTCTTCACACTCACTTCACCAGGCATCGTTCAGATTCCCACGCTGATTATAACTGTATAACCATGTCGTCATATTCT
>CAZASU010000093.1:6163-7980 GCA_964487785.1 uncultured Gemmatimonadaceae bacterium
CCTTCGCGCTTCGACTTCCCGCTGTAGACGCCCGCACATGATGTCGCAGAGGCGGAACACGTCCCTGCCGGCAAGGCTGTAGTACACGAACAGCCCCTCCTTCCGCCGCGCCACGAACCGCTGGCTGTACAAGAGCTGAAGGTGCTTGGAGACGTTCGCCTGGTTGAGGCTGGTCTGCTCGACGAGCTCCGTGACGGTCCTCTCACCGGCGCGAAGCGCGTGCAGGATCGCCAGCCGGGCCGGCTCGGCGAGAGCCTTGAACCGCTCGGCGATCAGCTCAAGCATCTCTGGGGTCATCGACAGCTTGCTCATATGGCTCTCCTGGGTCGACCCAAAACTCACCTCGCCCCCGCCAGCTCCTCCACGCTCGACCGGTTTATCCCGGGTGTGTCCCCAAGGCGGAGCTCGTCGACCACCCCTTCTTGGTTTCTTCGAACACCGCCGGCTCGGTCACCCCTTCCTCTTGATGACCCAACCGAGCATGACACCGAGACCGAGTGTAAGTAGGGCAGGAGTCCACATCCAATTGCGTTCACCCATCCATCCGCTTCCCTGCATCCCGCCATTTATCATTCCTCCGGTCATTGCCACGCCGCCGAAAAGCAGGAAAAGCACGACGACGACAACAAACGCGATGACGAGAGGTGTGCTACCGACCCGGTTGCTCTGATTACCATTGTTAACTAGTCGATTATCCACATGGCAACGAGAATCGGCTATCTGCTTACAGGCTTGATGGTGGTCAGCCCCAGGTTTTCCCAATCCTGCATTCCTCCGCGATACCAGAAGAGTTTGTGCGCGGGGTAGCCGATTTTCAGTAGGCCCTTGATCATGGTTGATGACTGTCCGCACCAAGGACCATTGCAGAACATCACCAGCGTCTTGACGTCATCGTAATTTCAGAAGCCATCCTGTTGCTTGGCGTCCAGTTGGTTTTCCAGGATGTCGTGCACGGTGATCGGATCCGACTTGCCGATGTCGAGTTTGTCCCAGGGGATGTTGACCGTCCCGGGAATGATGCGGGTGTCTTCCCGGCCCGGTGTACGCGAATCGATCACCATCATGGACGTATCGCCGTCGCCGATTTTCTTGAGAAAATGCAACACTTCCAATTCACCGATGGTTGTCACGCCAGGCGCCAGCTCACTGGGCTGAATGCAGAATGGTGGGCATTTGCGCGAGGTCTTGGCGAAATCCGGATTGACTACGTTGGTCTGATTTTGATTGCGCATGATGGTGATGTTCTGGCCCTGATGCATCACATTCACTGACGCCAGATCGGCGGTGATGTTCACCTCCAAAGCCGGCGATGGGTGCGGCACAACGGACTCGGTCGGCAATGCGGTTGCAACAGGCGGTGGGTAGTTCTTCATGTGCTGTCGCCCCTCAAGTCATTGTTATGGAGATTTCCATCCCCTGGTCGCCTCTATTTGGGCGGGCCCAGCAGATTGACGAATGCCTCCCCGCCCGCCTCCTCGGCCATGCCGGCACACTGCCCGGACTGACGCACGAGGACTACGGGCTCGGCGACGCTCGCCCCGATCTCGCCGGCGTGCTCACCCACACCCGGGCGCTCGCGGATGATCGCGGCCAGCTCGTCGGGGCGAAGGACTCGGGAAACCTGTATCTTCATGCCGTGCTCTCCAAGGAGAAAAGGCCGGAGCCTTTGACTGGTCTGCATTAATGTATGACCATACGGTAGTATATGTGCTCACTATGGCTTGTCAACTCGAGTGACCAGGTTGGAGCGCTGCGTAGCCAGGACCAGAGCTGTGTTGGTCCATGCGGGGCAACTCAAGAAAGGTTCAGGACGGCCC
>CAZASU010000094.1:0-5790 GCA_964487785.1 uncultured Gemmatimonadaceae bacterium
CCAGATGAGCAGAGCTCCCGCCGCGGCCCAGAGAGGGAGAAAACAGACCCACACCCCCAGAGCGCTGCCGATCCAGCGACGCTTGGCCGCATGGTCATCCGAGGATTGCTGGTTCGAAATGACCAGGCGCAGAGCGTGGCTGGAGCGGCCGTCGGCCGATTCGATATATCCCGCCAGCCGACCAAGCATCTCCCAGACGCCGAACAGGGTCCGCCCCAGACCGGTCACCAGAATTGGAACGATCACCAGGCCGACGCCGAGCTTAACGCTGTAGTCCAGGAGGGACTGAGCCACGTTGAGCGACGCGCGCCCGGTCAGGGTGCTGTCGCGGGGGACTTCGGACTCGTCCACTGCCGTCGGCCGGGGCATCTCCAGCGTCTCAGCGGTCACGAGGCATTCCGCTGAGCTCGTTCACTACTCTCTCGGCGATTTGGTCAGCTGGTTCCTCCTGTGAGGAGAGCCGCACCACGGATGGTCCGCCGTGGCGAGCCATTTCGGTTAATACCCAATCCAGCGCCTGGCGGAACCGCGCCATCCAGCGCGCAATCTCGGGGTCTGGAAACTCTTTTACCTCGTGCGGATGCGGTCGTGCGCGAATGCGGGTCGCCAGTAGCTGGTCCGGGGCGTCCAAGACGACCACTGCATCCATGGTCGAGGCCCATTCCCGCAGAGCCCTCTGCCACCATTCTGCCGAGGGGGGTTGGCGCAGCGCCTCGTGCCCGAAGCCTCGGAGCCAGGCCAACGCAAAGACGGGCCCTTCGTCGAAGATCAGGACCTCGTCGCTGTGCGGCGCGGCTTGCCGGAGAGCGCGCTGCAGGGTCTGAAGACGGACCATGTGCCTCGTCTCGTGCCACAGCGGAGACCTGGAATGCAGCCAAAGGCTGGTGAAGGTCGGCACCAGTTGCGCGCCGTTCAGCAGTAGCGGCAGCACCGGGAGACCCCAGATCGTTCCTCGCGCGCCGTGAAGCTGCCGGACCAGGGATATCGAGAGTGTACTTTTGCCCGCGCCCGCCGGCCCGGTCAGCTCGATCCGCAGCGGCCGCCGATCCCGGCGATGCCCGTTGAGTCCGGCCATCACGCGGTCTCGCTGTTCTCGGGACCACGCGTTGTGCTCCACCTCGCGACCCTTCCCCGCAAGGCCATCTGCCAGTGCATCCCCCTGGAGGCCAGGTCACGCATTCGGCCCAGCCACCGATAGCGGCTCCGCACCCAGCGGTATTTTCGGTCGTCTCGTTCGGCACCAAACTTCATCTTGAAATCGCCGAGCCCCATCAGATCGAACGTCTCGCAACCGGCTGCGATGGCTCTCTGCATCACGGTCCACGTCATCAATTCCGTAGGACGGTACCAGCGAAACTCGACCCGGTGTGCCCAGGTCCAGAGCAGCAGCTCGGTTCCCTCGATCGTGAACATGCCGGTGGCGATGTTGGTGCGGCCGTCCGGCAGGTAGACCGACACGGCGATCAGGCTGCCGGCGTCCCGGGTGCGGCGGAAGCACTCCAGCACTCGCCGGCGGCCGAAATTGATCGCGTGGCCGCCCCGCACGTACACCTCTTTGACCTGGGCGTAGTGCTCGTCAACAAAGCGCTCCTCATGCTCGAACCTGACTACCAGGCCCAGCTTCTTGCCCCGTGCAACGTTGCGGCGGGCGCTGTCCTTCAGCCCCTTCAGCGCGCGGGCCTCATCACCGGGAACGAGGCGCACCCGGTAGGTTGGCCAAGACTCGGCTCGAAAGCCCAGCGCCAGCATGGCAGCGGGATCGAGATCGGGACTCATGATCTCCATGTGGTGGATCCCCAGCCGGCGCTCGAGGTAGGGAATCACCGTATCCATCAGCTCGGCCGTGCCCACGCGCTGCTCATCAAAAGCCGGGCCCATGCTAGCCGTCTGGCTCGCCGGCGGGGGCGACCCGAAGAGCCGTAGTGGTCCCACGTCGGCGACGAGGCCAGGCAGGCAGCCCACGATCTCGCCGTCCTTTTCGAGAACCAGGAAACGCGGACTGCCGAATCCGGATCCCTCCAGCGAGCGGATCCAGGCCGTGGTGTGAACGACGCGATGGTTGGCGAACCGGCGCACCAGGTTATCCCAACCGGCGACTTCCTCGGACGAAGCTTCCCGGAGCTGAAGCCGCCCTGACGATACGAGGCTGATCATTGAGTGTGCCCCTGCCACTCACGGCTGGACCGGCGAACGTATAGCCGGTAGAGCGATGGCAGGCTGCGGGACGCCAGAGTCTTGAGCCGCCGGACCACCAGCTTGTTGGCCCACCCCTCGAAGTGGACCAGATCGGCAATCTCATCCGCGGTGGTCGACACCTTGGGACAGTACCGTCCCAGTATCCAGCATCCGCCCACGACGCGGGGCGTCAGCCAAGGCTCAGAGGTGAAGAGGTGACGCAGACCAGCGGCGGCGGCGCTCCGGAGTACCACAGTGGAGATCTCACCTCCAGGAACGGCGCCGGCCAGGCACGGCTCGCCCAGAATTTGAGCCAGGATGTCGCTGCTCTGGCGCCATTCCACCAGCATCCGCTCCTGGTCGAGCTCCCGATAAATGTCGGGGTGGGTGTGGGAATGGGTTCCGACGAGGTGCCCCGCGGCTCGCAGCTCCCGGATCTCGCGAGCATCGAGGAACGTGCGCCGCCCGATGAGGCTCGTGGTGATGAAGAAGTGTCCCCGCCACCCCCGCCGATCGAGCTCGGCAGCGGCCCTGACTGCGCTCTTGCCGCCATCGTCGAAGGTCAGCAGTACGTGGCGGCCAGGTTTCGTGAGGTCGATCTCCGTCACTAACGCCGGCGCCCGGCCCGCCTCAGTTACGCGGTCCAGGTGATCGCTGAAGAGTCGAACTCCGAGCTTGAATGGCCGGGCGCCATTCCGCTGAAATCCCGACTCGCTGGGGTCATCGGTCACGTCGTGGTAGCCCAGGCTCGCGATCAGCGGGCGCCGGGTTGTGTTCTTCAGGGGGCTGCTCGTACCTTTTGACAAAGAGTCCTCCGATACGGTTCTTCGCTTCCCTCTGCGTGGCCAACTCCTGATGCTGCTTCGGACGCGCGAGTGAGCCTCTCGCCGGCTCGCACTGTTCTGCTACGGGTGGTCGACGTGGGTTTTACCCTGCTGCTGGCCCCGGTCTGGGCTCCGCTGCTGCTGGTCGGCGTCGTAGCCGCCGCGCTCCTGCAGGGGCTCCCGGTGTTCTATCCCGCCGAACGCCTGGGCCAGGATGGCAAGGTCTTCCGCATGCTCAAGCTTCGCACCATGGTTCGTGACGCTGAGCGATTGGGCCCCGCGGTCTCCACCGGCGTCGATCCCCGCATCACCCGGGTCGGCGCACTTCTCCGCCGCACCAAGCTGGATGAGCTTCCTCAGTTCCTGCACGTCCTCTCGGGCCGGATGTCCATCGTAGGTCCCCGGCCCGAGGCCCCGGTCTACCTGCCCCACTACACGCCAGAGGGTCTCCGGTCTCTACAGGCCAAGCCCGGAATCACCGGTTACGGCGCACTCTATTTCTTCTCGGCTGAGCGGAATGCTCCGGCGGCCGATTTCGAGAGCCGGTACATCAGAGAGCTGCTGCCCACCAAGCTGCTCCTGGACGAGCGGTGCTGGCTCGATCTGCAATCCCGGCCATTCCGGACCACGCTGGCCCTCCTGCTACTGACGATGACCGCGGTTCTGCTGAGAAGCTCCCCGCGTTTCTCTCCAGCGCAGCTGCAGGCGCGCTTTCTCCGGTAGCAGCGACCCTACATCGTGGAGGACGAACCGGTGGGCAGCAGGACGCCCACGTCGGTCCGGCGGCGGCCTCCGGCGCGGACCTCCTTGCGGCGGCAAAGCACTCCCTGACGCCGCTCCTCGACATGCAGATCGACCGGCGGAGTGAGGCGTCCGTTCGCGCGGCGGCGATCACGCCAGGACGATTGACTCGAGTCCAGGATCGGATGCCAGGCTCCGGAGGCGCGTCCGTTCGAGAGAGGCTCGGGCAGTGAGGCCGGTTCCCCCTGATGGTCCCGCAGCGGCGAGACACATTCCGGCACCAGCTCGCACAGGGTTGCGAGGATCCCCTCACGATTGCCCGTGTCCAGGTAGGCGAACAGCCGGCTGAGGGTCTGAACCAGCTCGGAGCCGGCGCTTTCGGTCGTCTGGCTGATCCGGATCTTCTTACTCGACGTCGGGACGGTCGCCTCGAGGGCGGAGACCAGATCCTCGGTCAGCTTCTCACCCGGCCTGAGACCGGTGAACGAGATGTGAACGTCTCTGCCCGGCACCCGGCCGGAAAACCGGATCAGCTTCTCGGCCAGATCCAGGATTCGTACCGGCTCACCCATCTCCAGCATCGCGATAGCGCCTGCCGTCTCCGGAAGCGAGCCGGCCTGCAAGACCAGCTGCGCCGCCTCCGGTATGGTCATGAAGTAGCGCTGTACCAGGGGGTGGGTAACCGTGATGGGTCCGCCGGCCGCGAGCTGGCGCTCAAACAAGGGGATGACGCTTCCCTTCGATGCCAGCACGTTTCCGAATCTCACGGCCCGGAAGTCGGTGCCGGAACGGTGCAAGTTGGGGAGACCGAAGATGATCCGCTCGGCGATGCGTTTGGTGGCGCCCATCACGCTGGAGGGTCGGATCGCCTTGTCGGTGGAGACCAGCAGCACCTTCGTGGCGCCATACCGAACCGCGGTCGTGGCGACGAGCAGCGTCCCCAGCACGTTGTTCCGCACCGCTTCCAGCACATTGGTTTCCATCAGCGGCACGTGCTTGTAGGCGGCGGCGTGGACGATGTAGTCGGGCCGATGCTGGGCGTACACCTGCGCCAGACGCGTTCCATTGGTGATGTCGCAGATCACCGGCACCAGGTCCAGCGCGGGATGGGCCTCGCTCAACTCCAGGTGCACGAAGTAGAGGTCGCTCTCCGCCTGGTCCAGGAGCACCAGACGCGCCGGCCCGAACGGTGCGATCTGTCGGGCGAGCTCGGACCCGATCGAGCCGGCCGCGCCCGTCAGCAGGATGACACGGTTGCGCAGATCGGCCGCCACCGGCGAAAGATCGAGGTTGACCGGAGGGCGTCCCAGCAAATCTTCTATCCGCACGTTGCGGAGCTGATTCACACCCGAGGTGCCCTCGAGCAGCTCGTGCAGCGAGGGCAGCGTCTTGAACTCAAGGCCCCCCGCGATGCACTGGTCTACCACCCGCCGCATATCCGTCAACTCTCCCGGGTCCAGCGCAATGATGGCAAACTCGGCCCGGAGTTCCTTGCTCACCCTCGGCAGGTCGTCCACCGTCCCGACCACCCGAACTCCGCGGATGGTGCGGCCCTGACGGGTGCCGTTGAGGTCCACCAGCCCAACGGGATGGAGGGCGCACATTTCGGCCCGGCGTGCTTCGCGGAGAACCTGCTCAGCCCGCTCGCCGGCTCCTATGATCAGGGTCCGTCGCCCTCTGGGAGTCGCGAAGGGCACCGGGCCCTCTTGCAGCGAACGGGCTATGAAGGGGATGCCTCCGGCAAGGAAGATGGCGCTCGCCCAGTCCACCAGGAGCACCGAGCGTGGCACCCCGGGAAACAGATGGCCCAGGAAGAGTGCCAGCACGAAGGCAAGCGAGCTGATCGTGACAGCGAGGGCCAGGGTAAGCAGGTCCTGAAGCCCGAAGTGGAGCCAGTAGGCCCGAAAGACTCCCGTCGCGGCGTAGATTGCCAGCCGCAGGATGACCAACAGCGGCAGAGAGGTCCAGAACATCTGGGCCTCTTCGGGCGGCGTGGCGAAATCGAACCGGAGCTCATACGCGAGCCGGTAGCCAACCACGATGAGGACCA
>CAZASU010000094.1:5890-7975 GCA_964487785.1 uncultured Gemmatimonadaceae bacterium
GCGAAATCGAACCGGAGCTCATACGCGAGCCGGTAGCCAACCACGATGAGGACCAGATGCAACGCGGGGTCTCGCCAGTAGACAGCCTGTCTCGCCAGGTGCTCGCCCAGCAGCAGCCGCGCCCGCGGTACCGGTCCCGCCATTTCCGGAATGCCGGCGCTCACCGGGCAAACCTCTCGGCCACGTCGAGCACCGCGCCCACGACGTCACTCACGTCGGCATCGGTCAGCATCGGGTGAAGCGGCAAGCTCAACATCCGCTGGTAGGCCTGGTAGGCGACGGGGAACTGGTGGGGCGTGTACTGGTACTTCTGCTGGTAGAAGGGGTGGAGATGAATGGGAATAAAGTGCACTGAGGTCCCGATGTTGAGCGCCGTCAGCTCATCGATGAACTGGTTCCGGCCAATACGAAGCGCGCCCAGCCTGAGGCGGAGCACGTAAAGGTGCCAGGCATGCTCTACCTCCGGGCGCTCCACCGGAATTTCCAGCGCGTCCACGTCCTGAAAAGCGAGGTTGTAGGCAGCGACGATCTCACGGCGTCGGGACTGAAAGCGGTCGAGCTTGCGGAGCTGGGCCACGCCCATGGCGGCCTGGACATCGGTCATGTTGTACTTGAAGCCCGGTTCATCCACCTGATAGAACCAACTCCCTCCCTGACCGTATCGCTTCCACGCGTCCCGACTCATGCCGTGCAGGCCGAGCGTTCGGGCCCGGGCAAGGAGGTCCGGCGACCCCGTCAGCATCCCCCCCTCGCCGGTGGTCAGATTCTTCGTCGCATAGAAGCTGAAGGCCACGGGATTGTCGCCCGAGCCGATCATTCTCCCCTTGTAGCTCGCGGGAAGCGCGTGGGCGGCATCCTCGATGAGGACGGCACCCTGCCGCTTCGCGATGTCCTCGATCGGGTCGAGGTCGACCGGGTGGCCGGCATAGTGAACGGCGAGAATTGCCCGCGTGCGCGGGGTGATGGCTGCTTCTACCGCTTTGGGGCACAGGTTCAACGTGTCGGGCTCAATGTCCACCAGCACCGGCACGGCGCCCAGGTGCTCGATGACATTGGCGCAGGCACAGAACGTCATCGGCGTAGTGATGACCTCGTCTCCGGGGCGTATCCCGAGCGCCAACAGCCCGAGATGCAGGCCGGCGGTACACGAGTTCAGCCCCAGCGCGGCGGGGGCTCCCACTTTGGCCCGGAACGCAGACTCGAACTGCTGAGTCTTGGGCCCTGTCGTGATCCAGCCCGATCTGAGCGTGTCGGCAACCTCCAGCATCTCCTCCTCGCCCACAGCGGGGGTGGAGAAGAGGAGAAAGCTCGGGCGCCGGCTCCAGCTCTCGATGCTGGGGCCGCCGTGCAACTCACTTGTGGTGGGTGCCGGGTTACGATCCACGATTCAGCGGCCAGGTGTTGCGAAACGGGAATGCTGGGAGTGAGTCCGCGCCGTCACCGCCGGCAACCCGCGCGGGACTGAAAGATTCGCGGCCATCCGACCCCCTGAATTGGCGATGTGCAGAATGTTGCGTGATGGTTATCGGTTCTGAGGTGCGGGAATGCGAGGTTCGTGCCCGGAGCGGGCACCCGGAAAACGGTGCGTATCAAGAGGCTGAGTGGGTGGTGCCAGAGTTTGCACGGAGGGCAGTCGCAACTCGTCGTTGCGCGAGTGCAACTGATTTTGAAGAAAAGCGTGAACGGTGAAAAGTGAACGGTGAATGGGAGTCGAGGAGCGACCTGTCCACCGTTTAACGTTTACCGTTCACGCTTTTTGGTCTAGTACCAGCCGATCGGCTTCTCGTCCAGGTTGATGAACACCTGTTTCGTCTCCAGATATTCTTCGACCCCCCAATGCCCGAGCTCCCGGCCAAACCCGGACGCCTTGTAGCCGCCCCAGGGTGCTTCGACAAAGGTCGGCTGCATGTGGTTCACCCACACAATGCCGGCCTCGAGCGCCTTCACCACCCGGAACGCCTTGAAAATGTCCCGGGTCCAGACCGCGGCGGCCAGGCCGTACTGGGTCTCATTGGCAATGTGGATCGCTTCGGCCTCATCCTTGAACGGGATGATGCTCATCACCGGACCGAAGATCTCCTCCTG
>CAZASU010000095.1:0-7956 GCA_964487785.1 uncultured Gemmatimonadaceae bacterium
GACGTCGAAAGGTGAAAAGATCTATACCGGTGGGCCCATGGTCGGCTCCGAGCTTAACTGGTTCGGTGCAGGCCCTGCCTACGGAAACACCGCTATTACCGGCGCCTACGCGGACAGCTCCGGCACCTCCATTTCCGCCTGGCCAAGCGAGTATTTCCGGTACGTTGGCTTCATGCCTGCGCAGGGTCCGAAGGGGAAATACGCCGGCTTTGACTTCGATCTCGATTACAAGCGCTTAGGGATGGCAGAGGCCCTGTTCGGTAACGCCAACAATCCCGACCTGCGTAAGTTCGCCGCCGCCGGCGGCAAGATGATTCTGTATAACGGATTGGCAGACCAGTCGGACATTCCGTCCGATGCCATCGATTATTACGAGACGGCCGAGAGGACCATGGGCGGCCGTGCGGCGACCGAAAAGTTCTTTCGCCTCTTCCTGATCCCGGGCATGAACCATTGCTGGGGTGGGGACGGAGCATTCGCCATTGATTATCTGAGCTACCTGGAAGCGTGGGTCGAACGCGGCCAAGCACCTGATGTGATGATCGGCGCCCATCTAACAGGAGATCCCTCGACCCGATACAAGTTCCCGCTGGACCCGGCCAGCGTAACGTTCACTCGCCCCGTGTATGCCTATCCGCTTCAAGCGAGATATAAGGGTACCGGCGATCCCAACGATGCCGCGAACTTCCACGCGGTCAAGCCCTAAGCAACGGCAGCACACGACCAGCACTCGCATCAGCGCAGCGGGGCACGATTGTCCGCGGCCAGGCAGGGCCTTTGCTCTTACTACGAGAATCCATTCGAATGCAGAGTTTCGTTCTTGCGCGTTAAGAATCGGCCGGGTAGAGCCGGAGCCGTCTCTGTATGTGGCTTGGCGCTGCTGGTGGTAGGCAGCGCTCCTTCGGGGCACTTGCGTGCGCGGCCATCAGTCAGCGCCGGGCAACAGCCAGGTATTTGCGCTGACACGTCGCGCACTCGGGTAACGCCGAGCCCCCACGTCTATTGCATCACACTGTACGGGACTCCCGACCTCCGCGGGGTTACAGCAGCCGCGGAGATGATACCCGCGCCAACGCCGTTCGGGGTTGCGGTCGACCGCGATGGCCACCACCGCTACCGCCTCGCCATTACCGCCAGCCTTCCCGATCCAGCATCGCTGGGTTCGTACGCCACCTTCGTCGCCTGGGCGACGACACCGTTGTTCACCACCACGATCAAACTGGGAGAGGTGCGTAACGGCCGCTCCGAGCTCGGCGAGGTGGCGCTCGACAAGTTCCTCATCCTGGTGACGGCGGAGCGGTCGGCCACCGTGAAAGAGCGCAAAGGGCGGCTGGTACTCCGGGGAATGTCACCCAGCAGCCAGCAATCCGATCACAGCACGATGGTCCTCCCGAGTTCCGACAGTGCGGAGCACCGGCACCACAGCCTCGCGGCAGAAGACACGGTCAACGCGCATTGGTTCATGCCACCGATGGACTCATCGATCCCGATGGCAATGAGCGACCTGGAAAGGTTGACACCTGCCGCCACGCCGTTTCTTCCGGGTCAGGGCGTCGCGCCCCAGGCAGCGCGCGAGGCCGTTCCGCGCCGAGTCGTGGAGCTCAACGATGGCGATACCCTGAACTTGGAAGCGCTGTTGGTGAAGCGCACCATCAAGGGGCAGACGCTCATCATGTACGGCTTCAACGGCGAGTACCCCGGTCCTTTGATTCGCGTGAAGCAGGATGCGACGATCGTTGTGAACTTCAGCAATCGCACCGAGCTGCCTTCGACAATACACTGGCACGGCGTCAGGGTGGAGAACCGGTTTGATGGGGTGCCGGGTGTCACCCAAGCCCCAGTCAATCCTGGTCAAAGGTTTCAATATCGCGTGCACTTCCGCGACGCGGGCATCTACTGGTACCACCCGCATCATCGAGAGGACATCACACAGGACCTGGGCTTGTACGGGAACATCCTGGTGAGCTCGAATAAGTCCGACTACCTGGGCCCGGTCAATCGGGACGAAGTATTGATGCTCGATGACCTGCTGCTCGGCGAGCAGGGCCTGGTCCCGTATGGCCTGGATACACCGACTCACGCCCTCATGGGTCGGTTTGGAAACATCATGCTGGTAAATGGGGAGCCGGAATACAAGCTGTCCGTCAAAAAGGGCGAAGTCGTCCGCTTCTACCTGACGAACGTCTCGAATGTGCGCACCTACAATCTGTTTTTCGGTGGCGCGCGGACGAAAGTGATAGCGGGTGACCTGGGACGGTTCGAGCGGGAGCAGTGGGTGCAGAGTGTCGTGATCGCACCGGCGGAACGGTACGTCGTCGACGTGCGCTTCGATACCGCGGGCGAAGTAGCATTGACCAATCGAGTCCAGGCGGTCAACCACACATTCGGCTACTTCTTTCCTCAGGTCGATACCCTCGGACGCATCCGCGTGATTACGGACCGTGTACGACCGGACCACTCGGCAGCTTTCGCGCAGCTCAGGACCAATGCCGATGTGGTGGATGACATCCAGCGCTACCGCTCCTACTTCGACCAACCGCCCCAACGCCAGCTCCTGGCCACGTTGGACGCCAGGACGCTCCCCGCCGCCGTGATTCGCTTCCTGCGCCTCGAGACCTATTTCAACCCGGTTGAATGGAGCGGGACCATGCCGATGATGGATTGGCTGGCCACCGGGGAACAGTTGGAGTGGATCCTGCGCGACGCCGCGACCGGAAAGCAGAACATGGACGTGGCTTGGCGGTTCAGGCAGGGCGATGTCGTCAAGATACGAGTGGGCAATGATCGGTACACACCCCACAGCATGCAACACACGATTCACATCCACGGACAGCGCTTTCTTGTACTCGCCCAGAACGGAGTGGCGAACAAGGATCTGGTCTGGAAGGACACGGTGCTCCTCCCCGTAGGAGCGACGGTAGACCTCTTGCTTGAACTGTCCAATCCTGGACGCTGGATGCTGCACTGTCACATCCCTGAACACATGCAATCCGGCATGCACATGGTGTTTACGGTCGACTCGACCGGCGCCAGGAGTTAGTGCCTGTGGCCTGCGGGTCTGCTGTGCCGCCGGCGGCTTGCCGGGCCGTTAACGATCTGGTGACGATGATTCGCACTCCTTTCTCGCAAAAGGTGATCACAATGCGCGCATCGCTTATGCTGGCCATCTGGATGGCACTCTCTGTCGGGCCGCTGGTCGCTCAGACGACCGCGTCGTTGTCACCGAGAGTGCGGGAGTACGTCTCCGTCGACGCCCCCGTTGTCGCGTTAACCCACGCACGCGTGATCGATGGGACGGGCGGGCCTATCCTCGATAATCAGACGGTCGTCATCGCGAATAGGCGGATAAAGGCCGTGGGAGCCACCGGCACACTCCAGGTTCCGGCAGGTGCCCGCGTGATGGATCTCACGGGCCATACCGTGATTCCGGGCATGGTGGGGCTGCACGATCATACGCTCTACACCACCCGCAATCGCATTGTGCAAATCAGTTTCACCGCGTCGCGGCTGTATCTGGCTACCGGTGTCACGACCATTCGGACTACTGGTGCGCTGGAGCCGTACAGCGAGATCAATCTGAAGGCCGACATCGAACGCGGTGAGGTGCCCGGCCCGCGGATGCATCTCACCGGCCCCCACATCACAGGCGGCCGGCCATTCGAATACGGCCAGGGCATGAGAATCGAGTGGATGCGTCATGTGTCCACGCCGGAGGAAGCCCGCCGGGCGGTGGCGTATTGGGCGGAGGAGGGCGCTGACTGGATCAAGCTCTACACGGAAATCACGCGGGCCGAGGTGGCAGCTATCGTCGATGAGGCGCATAAACGTGGAGTCAAGGTAACTGGCCATCTCTGCTCGATCACGTTCCGCGAGGCGGCCGCCTTGGGGATGGACAACGTCGAACACGGGTTGCTCACCAACACCGACTATCACCCGCAGAAGGAACGTGACGTTTGTCCGGCAGACCGCACGGCGGGGCAGCTGGAGCTGGATATGTCGAGCGAACCGGTACAGGCGACGTTCCGGGACATGGTAGCGAAGCACGTTGCCATGACCTCGACACTCGTGGTGTTCGAGCCCTCGGTTCCGAATCGTCCTCCGCTCGACCAGCGGGTGCTTGATGCCATGGCCCCCGAGGTCCGCGCTGAGGTGTTGAAGTCACGGGCTGAGGTCGCCGCGCAGCCAGCAAGGCCGGCGGGCTTGCTTAAAAAAGCGATGGAATATGAGGTGGCCTTTGTGAAGGCCGGCGGGCTGTTGGCTGCCGGATCCGATCCTACGGGATATGGAGCCGTGCTGCCGGGGTTCGGAGATCAGCGCAACTACGAGTTGTTCATCGAGGCTGGGTTCACCCCGGCTCAGGCGGTGCAAATCCTGAGCGCCAACGGGGCCAAGGTGCTTGGGACATTTGATCGGCTCGGCACAGTCACCGCCGGGAAGCTGGCCGACCTCGTGGTGATTAAGGGGGATCCGGCCAGGAACCCGGCCGACTTCAAGAAGGTGGTGACCGTCTTCAAGGACGGCGTGGGGTACGACTCGGCGAAGCTGATCGCAGCGGTCCGCGGACTGGTCGGAGTACGTTGAAACTCCGGGTTCTCAGTGGCGAGGACGTTCGCGCATGCCTCGGGATGCGGGAGGCGATCGCGGCCATGCGCGAAGCGTTTGGTCAGCTGTCTGCAGGCCTTGCACGGGTGCCCGTCCGCCTGAGGCTGGAGGCCGAGAACGGGGTCACGTTGTTCATGCCAGCGTACTTGGACCGCACTCAAGATCTCGGCGCCAAAATCGTTTCGTTTTACCCGAACAACCCCCAACGGGGTTTGCCGGCGATCAGCGCAGTGGTGCTTGTGCTTGACAGCCAAACCGGATTCCCCACCGCGCTAATGGAGGCCGGATACCTGACAGCCTTGCGCACGGGCGCTGCCTCTGGTCTCGCAACGGACCTCCTGGCACGCCGGGATGCCTCTGTGGTCACGATATTCGGCGCGGGCGCTCAGGCACCCACCCAGATAGAAGCGGTTCGGGCCGTTCGTCCCATCCGAGAGGTTCGTATCGTGGCACGCAGGCGCGAGTCGGCCGACCGTCTCGCAGAACAAATTGAGGGGGTGGACGTGCGGATCCTTGACGATCGTTCCGCCGCCCTGGCCGGCGCAGACATCGTCATTGCCGCGACGACCAGCAGCACGCCGGTATTCGACGGTCACGACGTTGAGCCGGGCACACATATCAACGGGATTGGCTCCTATACCCCAGAGATGCAGGAGGTGGACGCGACGGTTGTTCAGCGCGCCAAGATCGTCGTCGATTCACGAGAGGCCGCCCTGAAGGAAGCTGGCGATCTGATTATACCCATCGAGCAAGGGTTGATCCGCACGGAGGATGTTGACACGGAGCTGGGAGAAATCGTGAACGGTACGAAAGCCGGGCGCACATCGGACAGTGAAATCACTTTTTTCAAGTCCGTCGGCATTGCCGTGCAGGATATCGCCGTCGCGCGCTGCGTACTGCAGGCGGCCGCGTCCCAGGAACGGATCTCAGTTGTTGATCTCTAGAACGCTTGGAATCTAGTCGGCACTGAGCACCTGTTGATGCGTCGTGTTGACCTGGGTCGCCGGAGGGCGGATGAGGATCACCGAGTTCAAGACCACGATCGTCTGTGTTCCCTTTTGCAAGGTTTTCCCGTGGCGGCTGGGAGTGACCCAAGGGATTACCGCGGTTCTCGTCGAACTCTTCACTGACGGGGGGCTCGTCGGAATCGGGGAATCGCCTTGCTTCTTCCCGCCTGGCGAAGCAACGAAGGCGATCCTGGATGCCGCCGCGCCATTGGTGTTGGGAGAGGATCCGTTCGATCATGAGCAAATATACCGGCGGATCCTGGCACAAAACGGTCTTTATTATGACCGTGTTTTCGGCGGCTTGGCCCTCTCTGGGCTCGATCTCGCCCTCTGGGACCTAATGGGCAAAGCCGCGGGACAACCGCTCTACAAACTGATCGGGGGACGGGTCCATGAGGCGGCGCGCTTCATCTCCATCGTACCCCTTGCGGAGCCCGAGCTCATGGCTGATGCGGCTCGGCAAGCCGTCGCGGGTGGCTGCAGGACCGTTTACGTGAAGTACGACGGTGACGATCGAGTACTGACGGCGCGATTGAAAGCAATCCGCCACGCGGTGGGGCCGGACGTGAGGATCAGGGTGGACTTCAACCAGGGCCTGTCAGCGGGGCAGGCAGTGAAGTTTCTAAAGTCGTTGGAGTACCTGGACCTCGAGGCGGTCGAGCAGCCGTGCGGCGAGGATGATCTCGATGGAATGCGACATATCCGGCGGTCGATAAGCACACCCGTGATCTCGGACGAGAGTTCCAAGACGTTCCACCGTGCGTATGCCGCAATCAAAGCTGAAGCGGCTGACGTGATTCAGGTGGAACCGTACTCCAGCGACGGTATTTGGGGCGCCCGGAAAGTTTGCGGGATGGCCGAAGCAGCCGGATTACCGGTGGTCTTCCACGCGGTCGGCGAACTCGGCCTGAATCAGATGAAGCTGGTCCATCTGGCAGTCTCCACCCCCAATGGGACGCTCGATCATCAGACGCTGTACGACTACAACAGCGACGATGTAATCGAAGGCGGGCGCATGGTTTTTGAGGGGTGGACGATGAATCCCCCAGAGAAACCGGGATTGGGGGTCGAGCTCGACCCGGACAGGGTTCATCAATATGGCGAGTACTACCGGAAACGGGGCGGTCTTTACGTGACGGGACGCGCCGATGGGAACCGGATCCAGCCTGCTGTCCGGCCGGAAAAACCGAGGTCCTGATCGGGTGAGGAGCTCGCAACTACGAGTGGTTGGTCGCTCGGGTCCAGCAAAGGGGTTGATCCAATGCGTACGCTTATAGCTCTATTGCCAATCGTGGCTCTCGTGGCCCGTCTGCCGGCTCAATCGGCGGCTTCTCTGGCGCCCGCTGTGCGGCAGTTTGTCAGTATTGACGCTCCTCGGGTAGCTCTCACGCATGTGCGTCTTATCGACGGCACCGGCGCGCCGGTCGCGAACGACCAAACCATTGTCATTGCCAACCGACGAATTCAGGCGGTCGGGCGCACCGGCTCGGTCCAGCTTCCGGCGGGAGTCAAGGTTTTGGACTATTCGGGCCACACAGTGGTCCCTGGCTTCGTTGGAATGCACGATCACGTTGTTTACGAGACGAACAACCGCATCGTTAACCTGGCCTTTAGCGCTCCTCGGTTGTATCTCGCGAGCGGGGTTACGACCATCCGCACTACGGGTGCTCTCGAGCCGTATGTGGAAATCAGCATGAAGCACGAGATCGAAAACGGTCAGGACCCGGGGCCCCGAATGCACCTGACTGGCCCACACATTACCGGTGGCGAACCGTTTGACTTGGGAAATCCGGGGAACAAAGTGCTCTGGATGCGCCACGTAAAGACCCCTGAACAGGCGCGCCGCGTCGTGGCGTACTGGGGCGAAGAGGGGGCCACCTGGATCAAAGTGTATACCGGCATCACGCGGCGTGAGCTGGCGGCCGTTATCGACGAGGCGCACAAACACGGGATGAAGGTCACCGGCCATCTCTGCTCGGTCACATATCGCGAAGCCGTCGCCCTGGGCATCGACCATCTCGAACATGGGCTCCTTACCAACACCGACTACCACCCGAGTAAGAAGCCGGACCTTTGCCCGACCGACAGGACGGCTGGACTTGCGGACCTGGACCTTACGAGCGAGGCCGTGAAGGCCACGTTCCGAGCCATGGTGGCCAGGCATGTGGGAATGACGTCGAACCTGATTGGCACCGCATTGGCTGCTGGTCGCCTCCAACCGCTGGAGCCGCGCGTGTTGGCGGCTATGGATCCGGCGACGCTGGCGGAAGCCCGCAAGGCGCTCGACGAAGTGCTGGCAGACACGGCAACAGCCCGGACGCGGGAGGCCCTGCTCAAGCAGCGAATG
>CAZASU010000096.1:0-7900 GCA_964487785.1 uncultured Gemmatimonadaceae bacterium
TCGTCGCCCTTGGCGGTGAGAACCATGACCGGAATCTCCCGGGTTGCAGGTCGGGAGCGAAGCTGAGCCAGCACCCCATAGCCGTCGAGCCCCGGCAGATTCAGATCCAGGATGATGACATCAGGCGCATGACGATCCACTTCGTCCAACGCCTGAATTCCGTCCCGCGCTTCGGCCACGGTGTAGCCTTCCCGCTGGAGCAGATCCTTCATGACCCGGCGCAGCTGCTCCTCGTCCTCCACCAGAAGCACGCAGGCCCCGCGGCCCTTGCCTTCGCCGACCACCCCATCGGCCTGGGCCGGCCCCTCGAGAAGGTCCATGGAGAACTCGAGCGAGACGGGCGGAGCAAGGGGCGCGGCGTGCGGAGCCGAGATCCGATTGGAGCGCGAAGGCTTGGTCCGGGGGGCAGCCTCGAGTGCCGCGGCCGCCTCCTCATGCGGCGGCTCCGTGACACGCAACAGCTCCTCGATGGTGGATTCTCCCGAGAGGACGTGGCGAAGCCCGCTGGCAAAGAGCGAGCCCATGCCCCCGGCCCGGGCGGCTTGGGCAATTTTGTCGGCGGTCGCGCCTTCACTTATCCGCCGTTCGAGATCGGGATTCATCGTCAGGACCTCGACGATGCTGAACCTTCCCCGGTATCCGGTCATCGAGCAGTCGGTACAGCCCACGGCGCTGTACACGGTTACCCCCGATGGAATGAAGCGCTTAAGCCGTTCGCTGATCTCCTCGGTCATGACCACACGGCACGCGGGACAGACCCGGCGCATCAGCCGTTGGGCCACGACGCCGCGCAGCGCCGGGGCGATCTTGTAGGCCTCCATCCCGATGTCGACCAGCCGGGTAACCGCGTTCGGGGCGTCGTTGGTATGCAGGGTGGAGAGGACCAGGTGGCCGGTGAGCGAGGCCTGAAGCGCTATCTGCGCCGTCTCCTTGTCCCGGATCTCACCGATCAGCACCACATCGGGGTCCTGGCGCAGGATCGAGCGCAGAGCCGAGGCAAAGGTGAGTCCCGCCTTTTCGTTGACCTGGACCTGCACGATGTTGGCACCCAGCCGGTACTCGACCGGGTCCTCGACGGTCACGATGTTGATGCCCTCACCCTGTACCACCCGGAGAGCGGAGTAGAGGGTGGTGGTCTTGCCGGAGCCGGTGGGGCCGGTGACCAGGATGATCCCCTCCTTGTGGCTCAGCAGCGCCCGGATCGCCTTCAGCTCATCATCGGACATACCCAGCGAGTCGAGATTGAGCGAGGTCGCCTTCTGGTTCAGAATCCGGATGACGACCTTCTCACCCAGTGACGCCGGCAGGGTCGAGACCCGCAGGTCGATGGCTTCGCCGTTGATCGAAACCCGCGCTCGCCCGTCCTGCGGCCGCAGCCGATCGGCGATGTCGAGGCCCGACATGATCTTGACCCGCGAGACCAGGGGAACGCCGGCGCTCCGGGGAATCTTCATGGCCTGCCGCAGCACTCCGTCGATGCGGTACCGCACCACCACCCCGCCCTCGATCGGCTCGACGTGGATGTCGCTCGCGCGGTTGGCAACCCCATCGGCGATCATCATGTCCACCAGCCGCAGGATGGGGCGCTGGCTGGCCTGCTCCGCGCTCGCGACACTTTCCACGTCCTCCTTGATCTGCTCCACCTCGAAGTCGCCGCTGATGCCTTCGAGGAGCCGGGAGACAACGGTATCCGTCTCCCGGTACAGCTCATCCAGCTTCTCCCTGATCTTGGAGGGTGAGCCCAGCAGCAGGCGCACCTCGCGGCCGGTGGCGAAGGCAAGCATCTTCTCGGCGTCGATGTCGAAGGGGTTGGCCGTGGCCACTTCGAGATAGGAATCGGTCTGCCGTACCGGCACCACAGTGAACCGCCGCGCCAGCTGCTCGGGCACGGCGGAGATGAGCTTGACGTCGATCTTGCTCAGGTCGGCCACGGTAAAACGGAATCGGGTGGCAATGGCACCCAGGATCTGCTCGTCGCTCGCCAGCTTCCGCTGCACCAGCATCTCCCAGAGGGACACCTCCGGCCCGGCTTCCTGCCGCAACGCGGCTACGGCATCCGGGGACAACAGACTCTCGAGAGAGGGCACCAACCATTCATCGGTGAACTGCATGACGACTCAATGATCGCGAGGAGCCGACAGGACGGACAACCAGGGAAGCTATCGGAAAGATAAGAAGGTCACAGCAAGCCCCACCAGTCCCGATTGATGTCCACCGTGAGCCCCACACCACCGTCCCGGAGCCCCACGCCGGCCTCCACTCGAAGCAGGCGCATGAACCACTCGAGCGCCACCCCGGCCACGGGACGGATGCCCCCCGTCCGGCTCCAGGGCAAAGCAGGCAGGGGCTCCGCGGCGTAGCCGGCTGAGACGAAGGGGGCCAGCGTCATTCGCCGGCCGGTGGAGGCAAAGGAGCCCAGCTTGAGGGCCGGCGCCGGCACCTCGAAGCGCCACTCCAGGTGCGCCAGTGCAACCCGTCTGCCGCCGTACGCGCGAAACCGCTCTCCAACCAGAGTGCCCCGGCCCCCGATCGCGAAGCTGCGATGGGGTGGGAGCCGGGCACTACCGGCGCCGACATACACTCGCGACAAGAGCGCGCCTCCGCCCAGGCTCGCGAGCCACCGTCCGGACACCGTGGCGCGTACGTAGTCGCCGGGCCCCTCTCCCACCTCCAGCGCCACCCGGCCCTGAAGATCCTGCTGGACCGCCATGCCGCCGCTTGCGCGCTCCAGACTGAACCGCGCCACCCGATGAGTGCCCGAACCGAGAGGAGGATTGACCCGGTAGCGGCCGGCCGCGGGAGACGCATCCACCGCCACCGACTGGCTCTCTTCGATGCCGAGGCTCAACCCGAGCGAGGTCCGCCCACCGAGCCGGCGGCGGACCCCCAGCTCGACGGCATGCAGGAGGACGTAATCCCCATGATCCTCACCCGCCTCCTGCGACAGCACCGAGTTCAGCACCGGTGCGATCACCGGCAGGTCGCTGAAGTCCACCACCCGGCGAGACGCGGCGAGGCTCAGACCCGTGGCGCCTATGCTCCAGCCGGCGGTGAGCGACCCCCCCAGCCGGCGGTCCGCCGTTCCGTAGGAGATGGCCGGCCGGAGGTGAACCCGCGCCCCCTCCAGCCCGACGATGCCCCCGAATCCAAGGGTCAGCCCCTGCACCCGGTTCACTCGAACGAGATCGCTTATCGAGCCCGCGGCCAGCCGCTTGGAGGACAGCCCGCCGAGCGCTCGGGAGCCGGCAAGGCGCTCGACCTCGGTCCGAAGCGCTTCCATGTCCTGCCGGTTGACGGGCTGCGCCACGTCGGCGATGGCGTGTTCCAACGGCTCCGCCCAGGTGGAGTCGGCCGGCCGGGCGTGCAGCAGTCCACCGATGGCCGGGCCGTAAAAGAAGTCAGCCGGGATGTCGAAGTTCAGGTCGTAGTCGCCGATCTCCCAGCGGCCACGGATGATGCCACGCGCGGGAAAGTCGAGCCAGGTCACCCGGCGGCGGATCTCGACCTCCTGACGGCGCGGCAGCCAGTAGCGGTTCTCGTAGAGCGCGCTCTCCAGTACGATGCTGATGTCCTCCAGCTGGCGGTCGAGATAAGCCGCGGGAGTGAAGCTGAAGCGAAACCGCACCAGCTCGGCCGTCGCGACGTCGATGGACAGAATGCCAACCACCAGCGGCCGGCTGAAGGAGCGGGGCCGGACCTGCACCTGGTAGACGGTGACCTCGCCGTTGGCCGTGCGAATGGCCAGCGAGTCGGAGAGTGCGTAGTCGTACGCCCCGGGGCCTTCCGGCGACAGCGGATGGACCGCGTCGCGTACCTCGTCACCGTCGCCGATCCGGATGCGGTTGCCGAAGTTGTTGGTGACGATGCCGAGGTGGTCGCGGTGGTAGTTGATGTCGGTCGGCAGGAAGGTGCCGTCGCGCCAGCCCAGGATGACCTGCTTGCTACGGTTGGGGGCTCGCCAATACACTTCCACATCGAGCTCATCCGCCTTGACCAGACGGGGCGGTTCGGTCAATCCCTCGCCAATCTGGGCCAGGAAGAACACGAATCCGTGGGCTTTTGCCCGGTAGCTCGTGAGCGCCGAATCAGCCTGAACTGCCCGCCTCCGCTCCACCGCCCGGTCGACCAGCGCGAGCGTCCCGGGCGAGTTCCACTCTTGACCAGTAAGAGGTGAGAAGTGAGAAGTGAGAAGGGTGACGCTTACGACCAATACGGCCCAAGGCGGCGGACTTCCGGGGGGGAGGTTTCTACTACTCACGACGCACCTCGTGCTATGTTGAGTCGCCCTCTTACTTCTCACCTCTCACTTCTCCCTTCTCACTGCTCACTTCTCACTTCTCTGATGGGCGCAATATCCCGGGGGCTCACCGGCGGGGCAACCTGGCCTCTCGTCGCCGTGCTGGGTGCGGTCCTGGCCTGTGGCGGCCGCCAGCCTTCGGTGCCGGAAAGCCCGGCCGCGCCGGTGGCACCAAGGGTACTTCCGCTGGCGCGGGTGTTCGTGCTGGAGACTTCTGGCCCTCCTCCACCGGACACCTCGGTGACCTTCATCACGGGCAACCCTCGCGTCATCGTCCTCTACCATGTCGGAGAGAGCATCACCTTCGCCCGGCTGAGCTTTGAGCCGAGTGCCTTCGGCGACAGCGGGCGCACCGTACAGGTGGACGTTCGCCCCCGTCCCGGCATCTACGGGCTGGAGGTTACCACCAGCCTGCCTCTGCGTGGCGGCGCGGCAGCGGTGACGTTCGAGTACTCCCGCTACTTATCCGCGCCCGCGCGTGCCCGGCAGGTCTACGGCAGCGATGTCGCGTTCGAACGGACGCTCGCGGTGGGGCGAATGCTACCCGACAATCAGGTCGAGCTGCTCCCCTCGACCAGGCCCGCGGCCGACAATCTGCGCGCGGCCCTCCCCGCGCCAGGCAGCTTCATCGTGGCCGGCCCCCAGTGAGCGCGAGCTTCGAGGTCTTCGCCGAACGCGCCCGCACCGGAGGGATGGTGCCGGTGACCCGTCAGGTCGTGCTGGACGGCGATACGCCGGTGACGGCCTTCGCCAAGCTCCATCGGGGACCGTACGGCTTTCTCCTCGAGTCGCTGGAAGGAGGAGAGCGCTGGGCCCGCTACACCTTCCTGGCGACCGACCCTCGTGAGGTCTACCGCTATCGGGGCCGCGAGTGCTCCCGCTGGACCGAGGACACCGGGTGGACCGTGGTCGAGACCGACATCGCGCCGCTGGACCATCTGGGTCGCACCATGCGGCGGCACCCTCCGGTCGAAGTCGCCGGGCTCCCCCGATTTACCGGGGGCGCGGTGGGCTACCTGGGTTACGACATTGTCCGCACCATCGAGTCGCTCCCCGATGCACCGCCCGACGACCGGGATCTTCCAGACGCCATCCTGATGGTGGCGGACACGTTACTGGTGCTCGACAACCTCTTCAACCGCGCCACGGTCATCGCGAACGTGGAGGTGCCGGCGGGCACTGGGCCCGGGGAGCTGCGCCGGCTCTTCGACGAGGCCGAGGCCAGGATCGAGCGCTGGCTGGAACGACTGGCCACGCCGACGACCAGCACGCCCCTCGAGATCGAGCCACTGCCGCCGCTGCCGCAACCATCGGGTCCCTATCCCGACGATCGGTTTCAGGACGACGTGCGCCGGATCAAGGAGTACATCGGCGCCGGGGACACGTTTCAGACCGTGCTTTCCCGGCGGCTCGACCTCCCTGCACCGGATCCTTTTCTCACCTATCGCTACCTCCGTGCGCTCAACCCCGCGCCGTATCTTTACTATCTCCATTGCGACACCATCCACATCATCGGCAGCTCCCCCGAGATCCTCGTGCGGGTCGAGGAGGGGGAAATCACGCTTCGCCCCATCGCCGGGACCCGCCCCCGAGGCGTCACTCCCGAGCAGGATGGGGCCCTGGCGGCGGAGCTCGCGGCCGATCCCAAGGAGCGGGCCGAGCACCTGATGCTGGTCGACCTCGGCCGCAACGATGTGGGCCGGGTGGCGGAGTTCGGATCGGTCCGGCTCACTACCTTTATGGCCATCGAGCGCTACTCCCATGTCATGCACCTGGTGAGCGAGGTGCGTGGACAGCTCCGGCCTGAGCTCGACGCCGTCGCCGCGCTGGCCGCGTGCTTTCCGGCAGGCACGGTGTCGGGTGCCCCCAAGGTCCGGGCCATGGAGATCATCGACGAGCTGGAACCGGTACGCCGCGGGCCGTACGCCGGCGCAGTCGGCTACGTCGGTTGGGGAGCACGGACGCTGGATACCGCCATTGCCATCCGCACCTGCGTCATGAAGGGGGGCCGGGCCTGGATTCAGGCCGGCGCCGGCATCGTTGCCGACTCCGATCCCGCGTCGGAATGGCGGGAGACCGAGGCAAAGGCCCGTGCGGTGCTGCTGGCGCTGGCGTTGGCGGAACGAGGGAACGAGGGAATGAGGGAATGAGGGAATGAGGGAATGAGGGAACGAGGGAACGAGGGAACGAGGGTATGACAGCTCAAGCCTGCGATCGTGCCTTTTGTTGGGCCCATTTATAGAGCCGCCAGACCAACTGTCCAGCTCTGTTACGAATTGCGTCCAGCCGCTGCCATTCCTCGACTTCGAGCAAGCCCCTGTCACGACTGAAACGGAGCAGATAAGAAAGCTCAGAAAGTGAACCGAGCGAGATGTCTAGATACCGTCTAAACTCGCGCGGACCCAACTTTGCCGCCCCCTCGGCAATATTGGTTGGCACCGAAAGCGCGGCCCGCCTCGTCTGGGCGGTTAGGCCGTAGAGTTCACGCTTTGGCCACTCCTCAGTGGAGCTGTATACCGCGAGCGCAAGCGCGTGGGAAACGTTCCAAGCGTCGTACTTCTCATAAGGCATCATCCCCTAAGCCTAGCGGCCCGACTGTGAGTTACCACAGCCCTTTTGCCGCAGGCCCAAGCCTTCTACGCTCCAACCTTCCCTCGTTCCCTCGTTCCCTCGTTCCCTCCATATTCCCCCCATGCCCTACCGTCTCGTCAGCTTCTCCGGCGATCAGACCTTCGAGCTGCCCCATGGACGCAGCCTCGTAGTCGGTCGCGGGGTCACCAGCGACATCGCCATCTACGACCCCACCATCTCCCGCCGCCACGCCGAGCTGATCGTGGGAGCCGACGGGGTCCAGGTCAAGGACCTGGGGAGCTCCAATGGGACCTGCATCAACGGGTCCCGGGTCAGCTCCGGGCGACTGAAGACCAATGACTCCATCACCTTCGGCAAGGTGCTGTTCCAGCTCAAGGATCTGACCACTGGACCGAACCGCTCCGGGGGTGGCCTGGCCCTGCCGGGAAACCTCACTCCCGGGGACACCATCGTTCGCCAGCTCATGGTGAGCGGCGGCGGCCCGCCCGGCATCACCAGCCGGGACCGCCCCTCCGGATTCGGACAGCTCCGGGTTGCCGCGGCCTCGGCTGCGGAGCGTCAGGCGAAGAAGCTCTCGCTGCTGCTGGACATCGCCCAGAAGCTCTCCGGCGAGTTCGACCTCGACAAGCTGCTCCGGAATGTGGTGGACATGCTGTTCGAGGTGATGAACGTGGACCGGGTGTCCATCGTGCTTCGCAACGAGACCACCGGTGAGCTGGTGCCCACCATGTCGAGAAGCCGGCTGGGCGATACCCAGGTGCAACAGGTGCCCCGATCGATCGCGGAAAAGGTGGTCCAGGAGCGGGTCGCCGTGGTGTCGGATAACACCGCCGCCGACAGCCGCTTCAAGGGAATGTCGATCGTCATGCAGAGCGTGCGCAGCGCCATGTGCTCGCCCCTGATGGCGGCAGGCGACCGGGTGCTGGGCCTGCTCTATGTGGACAGCGTGACCGCGACGAACTCCTTCAGCGACGAGGACCTCCAGTTTCTGGTCGCGTTCAGCGGCCTGGT
>CAZASU010000097.1:0-5012 GCA_964487785.1 uncultured Gemmatimonadaceae bacterium
CGACACGACGGAAGGATCGATGTAGTGAGCCGGCCCGGTGAGGGCAGCCGCTTCCGGGTGACGCTTCCGGTTGCAGACCCCGCGCCTGCGGCCGGCTCCTGGCCCGACTGATGGCCAAGATTTTGGTTGCCGAGGACGAGAAGCAGATCGCCGACATGATCGCGTTCAAGCTCACCAACAGCGGCCACCAGGTGATCCGGGCTCAGGACGGAGAGGAGGCCATGAAGCTGGTCAAGCGCGACCTCCCCGATCTGATCATGCTGGACGCCATGATGCCTGGCCTGAATGGATTCGAGGTCCTGCGGCGGCTCAAGGCCGATCCAGCGCTCCGCTCCGTGCCGGTCATCATGGTGACGGCCAAGGGGCACGAGCGAGACGTGCTGAGTGGACTGCGCGGCGGGGCCGTAGACTACGTGGTGAAGCCGTTCAGTTTGAAGGAGCTGGCTGCACGGGTCGAGCTGGCACTCGGGAAGGAGCAGCCTCCCACAACGCCCTGATGCTATCGTAGACCGGCTTGAGCCGGGCGTGGGAACGTGGCTCCGTCCAACCGGCCCAGCGCCAGGGCGCGAACGCCTTCGCCCGCCACACCTTCCCCTCCAGTGCCGGCAAGGCGGTCACCACCCCCGGCTTATCCCCCTTTTGATAGATAGCAACACCGACATGGAAGTCCTCCGCCGGTACCGTCCCGAACTCGCCGGTCGAGTCCCGGTCGAAGAGCAGAGTACGGCTGGATGGGTCGCTGACGTTGAGCAGGTCCCACGGTATGCGAAGCTCGAGCAGGCCGGCCCGCTCATCGAGATACCAGTCGGCAAGCGTCGAGCGAGCCTCGGTGCCATGCCTCAGCTTCCCCCGATCGTGGCGGCCGGCAGGGAAGAAGGTGCCGTCCCGCCCGAAGCGAGCTCGATTGGTGATCACGAAGAGTGAGTCGAACCGCCCATCGGCCCGGTCGCGGGTGATGACCGGCCGCCGGGAGAACTGTCCGAAATCGTCTCCGGTTCTCGGGTCCAACTTCGAGGCGTGCCGGTTGTAGTCGGGCGTCACCAGCACTCTGCCGCTGTCGGGCGCCGCCAAATCGATCAGGAATTCGAAGCCGAGCTCGCTCCGCAGCTGGCTGCGAGGCAGGCGGTGCTGTCCCACCCGCGGCAGGTAGGTGTCGATGGCGAGCTGAAGTCCCATGGTGGCCCAGGGAAACCGTCCGGGCTCGAGGTCTACGGCCAGATAGTAGAACGACTCATCCGCGCCGGCACGAACCTGCCGCAGCTTCCCCGGCGAACCGGCGGAGCCGCTCTGCACGGTTGGCAGCGCCCGCCACCGTGCCGGGTCGCCACCCAATCGCGGTGTCCGGCGTGCCTCCCCGGCGTATTGTCCCATGATGCCGTAGTTCTGCTCGGCGTCCATCACGTTGTGCCAGAACGGGGTGTTATCGAGCGGGATCTCGTAGTCGATCACCACCCAATTCTTCTTGAACCACTCGTCGAGCCAGGCGAAGAGTATCCCGCCCCCTGCGCCGGCTTCCCGGATCTCACGGGTAAGCCGGGCGTCGATGGCCGCCATGGCCCGCTCGTCGTGCCCGCCGTGGCTCCAGCCCTCGGGATGCAGGTGTGCCGTTCCTCGGCTGGAGGGGACCCCGTATTCCGAGATCACGGTGGGCATCCCCTCATGATACCGGACCAGCTCTCGCAGATACCCGAAGTAGCTCGACCTGCCCTCGGAGGAGCGCGCCTCACGGTATCCGGGGTCGAGCATCATGAAGTCGGGGTAGTAGGGATACGCGTGGTAGCTGGCGAACCAGCCGGCCGGGTTGGCCGGAGTGGGCTCCACCAGGTTGGCGTCGAGGCCAATCGCATCGTTCTCGTATTCCAGCTTTTTCGCGACTGACTTCCGTCCGGAACGCAGGCGCCATCGCGCCTCCTGGGCTATCGTGGCCTCAGTGGGATGAGTCAACGGGTCCAGGGTAGGCCAGTTGGTGTAGGCAATCGGACGGAGCGCATTGTAGGTGTCGGCTTCATAGGCCAGCATGTAATCGCACTGCTGCCCCATCCAGAGGTCCATGGCGGGACCCTGCCGGACTCGGAGGTACCGTCCGCTGTAGGACCCGCGGGGCTTTCCCTTGTCGAACGCCTTCACCGCGAACGGTTCCCACTCCCGTCCTATGATGTAGGCCAGTGTCCAGGGGGACACGTCCGCGTCGTAGCGCCCGGCGGCGTGCCCCGGTCGAGCCGGAATCGTGGCCGCTCCGTGAACCAGGTCGACCACTCGCCGCATCTCGGCCTGAAACTCACCCTTCCACCCGGCATCTTCGAAGTCGTCATCCGGCGGGAGCTCCGTCCAGACGCCGTGCACCAGCCACAGGCTGCGGTCAGGATGGGTGAGGTTCCAGCCCCGAAGCGCCCGGTAGAATGAGGGGGGCAGGACGGTGTACACCCGCAGGGTGTTCGCGTGCATGCCGGCCAGAGTGTCGAGCCAGCCGGCGTACCGGGCGGAGTCGGTTGGAAACTCGGACGGATATCGTCCGGGCAACGCAACTCCCAGGTTGACGCCCTGGACATAAAAGGGACGCCAACCCTCCCGGGCTGCAACCTCGAAGCCGCGGCCGCGAGTTCTGGCGACGAGCTGCAAGGCTGCAGGACGGGGGGTTGGCCGACCAACCGGCCGGCTCCACTCCGGTGCGATCCGGTCGAGGAACGACCGCAGCTCAGGATTGTTGGGTGCCAGTGCCATCGCTCGGCGGCCGGCCGCTACCGCGCCCACTGAGTCGCCCAGCCGCAGTGCGGCGCGGGCGCGCCCCTCCCAGGCGTCGGAGTTGCGGGGATCTCGAGCCAACACCGCCCGAAACAGCGAGTCAGATCGCCTGAGGTTGCCCGAGCGCAGCAAGGCAAGGCCGTGGCCGACCCCGGCATCGAGGTTATCGGGGCAAAGCCGCTGGGCCAGCTCGAACTGCTTTGTGGCCTTCTCTAACGAGTCGGCGCGGTAGGCTCGCCAGCCACGCTCGAGGGCAGAAGCCCCCGATGGCGGGCAGTGATTCTGCGCCTGGAGGAAGCTCGGTCCCAGGAGGAGGGAACCGGTCAGGAAACCTGCGCGGGCTAGCCGCACGGCTTGTATGTTCAATGACATGGAGTCTGAGGAACGTGCTACCGGCCCATTGCCCGAGCAAGGTACCACCCAAGCTCTGGGGCGATCTCTCATCGACATTCTGGGAAAGGGCTGGTCAAAGGGGGACCTCGACGTCCTGATGTCAGTGTATGCGCCCGAGGTCGTCTTCGTGGAGACCCCTTTTTCAGAGCCACTCCGCGGGATCGACGCCGTTCGGCGCTATTGGGCCGACGTCCCCTATCAGCAGTCGGAGGTCACCTTTACCTCCGGAGAGATCTACTCTGCCGGCCCCTGGTTCTCGACCGAGTTCAAGTGCGTGTTTCGCCGGCGCCGCACCGGCGAGTGGGTCGAGGCCCGGGGTGCCATCTTCTGTGAGACCCTCGGTGACCGGATCAGTGAGATGAGGATGTACTGGCACCGCTGGAATGGGGGCCGGGAAACGAGCAAGCCGTGAGCAGCGGCGAGGTTAACAACTGTCCCTCATCACTCGTCCAATGAATGAAAAGGGGACATTTGCACCCCGGTCGCCATTCCTAAGTGGTTAGATTGCATGTAAATAGGCGGTGGCACGTGGTTCGCAGAGTCCGCTGGAATGGCCAGTGAAGGCCATCACGGCCGTGCCCCGTCGTACTTTCCACGTTGCAACCGATGTTGTTGGGAGGTGCCATGATCTCCGCGCTGCTCCTTCCGCTGCTGTTCTCCGGGGCTTCCGCCCAACCGGTGGCTGCAACCCGGGCCGACCCGCCGATCCGTCTTTGGATCAGCAACGATCGTCGCTTCCTCCCTGGCGACGGGGCCAAAGTTCAGGTGCGGACCGAAAACGATGGCTATCTCATCGTCCTGCACGTCGATCCGGAAGGACGCCTGCGGGTCCTGTTCCCGCTCGATCCTGACAAGGACAGCTTCGTGCGCGGAGACAAGAAGTACGAAGTTCGTGGCCGCGGCGGACGGGAGGCGTTCGAAGCGGACGCCACCGGCCGCGGCATGGTGTACTCCGCCGTATCCCGCGATCCATTCCGCTTTGACGGCTTTACGCTCGGAGATCACTGGGACTACCAGGCCCTGGCCCCGGCCCGCCTTCGGGAGGATCCGGAGCCGGAGCTGAACGACCTGGTCCATCGCATGGCTCAGAGCAGCTTCGACTATGATCTGCTCAGCTACGATGTAAGCGGACGATCCCCATACGCGTCGGACTATTCATCACGGCAGTACGGATCGGCGTACGATGACGACTGGTGCAGCTTCTCCTGCGGCCGCCCCTACTTCGGTCATTCGCCGTTCGGTCTTTCCATTGGCTTGTTCTACGGCCGTCCCTACCGGCATTATTACTACGACCCGTACTTCTACGCGTACAGCCCGCTCTACGACCCATTCTTTTACGACCCGTACTATTACGCTCCGGCGTACTATCCCCGGTATGTATCTCCCCGCCGCTACTATGGGTATTACGACTCCTATTATCAGGACCGGTATCGCGCCTACAACCGGCCGTACACGCCCTATCGTTTTCGGGGATCCGACGGGGTCACGGCAGGATATCGCAACCGGGGTTACGACATCCGCCGGTCGGTCAATACGGTCTATCATCCACCGGTCTCGCAGGTTCGCGAGCCTGCCACCTCGACGCCGGTGCGCCGCGTAACCGAGCATCCCGGAGCCGATCTGCCGAGCGGTATAGCGCCGAGGCGGTCGGTGGGCCATCAAACACGCTTGAATGCTGAGCCGGTCGAGGGGCGGCGGGCTCGTCGGCCCGAAGGTACTCGCCGCGTGGAGCCCAGTGATGATCGGAAGGCACCTCAGCGCGAGGCGGCTCCCGCTCGTCGAGCGGCCGAGCCGCGGGACGAGCGTCCTAGAGAGCAACCCCGGGCGGAGCGAGCTCGGGAAGGGCCCCGTCAAGTAGAGCGGGCCCCGGCTCCGGC
>CAZASU010000097.1:5112-7837 GCA_964487785.1 uncultured Gemmatimonadaceae bacterium
CCGGCTCCGGCGGCACGGCCACAGCGCCGGGAGGCGGAGAGAGGTAGCTCTCCGCCGCCGCAGGTTCGGAGCTCGGGGCGGGCGGAGAGTCGTGGGTCTGGAGGCGGACCTGGTTCCGGCGGCGGCTCCCGGCGGGCCAGCGGTGGCGGGTCACGCCAGCGCTAGCCTACCAGATTTGCGCCCGCTCGCGCTCGGGGCGAACCATCGGATCGCCGGGCTTGCAGCCGAAAGCCCTGGCAAATGCCGGAATGTTCGAGAGTGGGCCGTTGGTCCGGAGCTTGGGAGGCGCGTGCGGATCCGTGCTGACCATCAGTCGCACGTACTCCGGACGCGCCTTTGCTCGCCAGATCTGCGCCCAGGCAAGGAAGAACCGCTGATCGCCGGTCAGCCCATCGATTGGTGCCGGTTCCGTTTTCCCTTGGAGTGACCGGCGGTAGGCGCCGTGGGCGATGAGTAACCCCCCTAGGTCGGCGATGTTCTCCCCCAGCGTCAGCTTGCCATTCACGTGGAGTGAGTCGATAGCCACATAACCGTCGAACTGCTTCCTGACCCCGTCG
Source organism: uncultured Gemmatimonadaceae bacterium (assembly GCA_964487785.1). Classification (GTDB taxonomy): domain Bacteria; phylum Gemmatimonadota; class Gemmatimonadetes; order Gemmatimonadales; family GWC2-71-9; genus CAVVWJ01. The sequence continues at coordinate 5,670 of CAZASU010000097.1, forward strand.
GCGCGACGGTTGAATTCCTTGTTATCCGCGTCGGTCCACCAACCGCTCAGGTTTCCCTGCGAGTCGAACTGCCGCCCCTCATCATCGAAGCCATGAGTGATCTCGTGGCCGATCACTCCGCCCATCCCCCCATAGTTCACCGCATCATCGGCCTCGGGATTGAAGAATGGCGGTTGCATGATGCCGGCTGGGAACGTGATCCCGTTGGTTCGAGGGTTGTAGGAGGCGTTCACGGTCGTTGGTGTCATCCTCCACTCTGACCGGTCGGTCGGCTTCCCGATCTTCTTCAGCACCCGCGCATTCTCGAATTCTCTCGCCCGGAGCAAGTTGGTCACGAAGGGACGGGGCCGAGCCTCGAGTCTGGAGTAGTCCCGCCAGGTATCGGGGTACCCGATCTTGTTGCTGATGGTTTCGAGTTTGGCATACGCCTTGTTCTTGGTCTCCTGGCTCATCCAGGATAGGCCGTCGAGGCGGTTCTTGAACTCCGCCCGAATGTTGCGCACCATTTCGAGGGCCCGCGCCTTCGCCTCGGGAGTAAAGTTCTTCCGGACGTACGCCTGACCGAGGACCTCACCCAGCGCCTCATCGGTGAGCGCGAGGCATCGCTTCCAGCGGGGACGCATCTCGCTCACCCCGCGCAACACCGTCGAATTGAATCGAAAGCCCTCCTTCACGAATGGAGAGCTCAGCGCGGGAGCGGTGTTGGCAATGACGTTCCAGCGGAGGTAGGCCTTCCAGTCGGGCAGGGGTGCGGCCGCAAGGAGAGAGTCGACCGTGCCCAGGAATTGCGGCTGGGCGACGTTGACCTCCTTGATTTCCTTGAGGCCCAGGTGGTTCCAATAACCCGGCCAGGCGAACCCGGGCGTCATCTTCTGCAGGCCGGCCGCGGTAGAGAGATGGTAGAGACTTTCCGGGTCACGCTGGGCCTCCCGGGTCATGGACGCGTTGGCCAGGGCGGTTTCCAGCCGCATTATTGCACTGGCCGAGCCGGCAGCCGCTGAGCTGTCCTGGCCGGCAAGCTGGAGCATTCTGGCTATATGCTGCACGTACTCCCCACGAATCTTTTCCGCGGCGGAGTCTGATCTCGTGTAGTAGTCTCGGTCCGGCATGCCCAGTCCGGCCTGATACACCTCGGCGATCGTGCGGCTGCTCTTCTTGGCGTCGGGATTGGACCGAAATGCAAAGGCTGCCGGAATTCCCAGCCGGTGTAGCCGAGCTATGGCTGTCTCGACCCCCCGGCGATCCTTGCTGGCCGCAATCTGAGCCAGCTCGCCTTTGATCGGCGTGATTCCGGCGGACTCGACTGCCGCCGAGTCCATGCAGGTGCCGTAAAAAGTGCCGAGCTTCCCCGTGTTGGGGTCCCGCGCGGTGGGGGCGTTCCGGGCCGCCTCCGTCAGCACCTGCTCGAGGGCGGCGTAGTTCTGCTCCTGCAGCTCGTTGAAACTGCCCCACCTCGGCAGATCTCCCGGGATCTCGCTTCGCTGCAGCCAACCCCCGTTGGCAAACTGAAAGAAGTCCTTGCAGGGCGCGCAAGCTGTGTCGATGTTCGCCGGATCGATTGGCTTTGCCTGGGTCTGACCAGCGAGAGAACCAGCGAGGGCGACGGAAAACAGGGCGGCCACGAGCGCCCGAGTCGAGAGATACATCTGTGCTCCAGGAGAGTAGTTACAGCTGAACCCTCTGTCGAGAACTACGGATGGTGAGGAGTCTGGTTTCGTCGGGCGTAGTCCAGCCCCCATTCCATGTATTCCGCACTGCGGAGCCCCACTCGCATTGCCTGGTCCACCGCATCCTGCTCCTCCAGCCCCTGGTCCAGGATGAAGTAGGGGATGAGTGCACCGCCGACTCGGCTGCCGCTGCCGCAATGAAAGAAGACGGTCCGGTCTCCCGCACCGCGAAGCACATCGAGGATGCGCTCCAGCGTCGTGTCGTCGAGGGAGCCGGCCCGCACCGGGACGTTGACGTACTCCATGCCGAGCTCGCGCACCAGGGCCGGTTCATCCACGGGGCGGGGTTCCATGGGGTCCCGGAGATCCAGGACAATCTTCCCACCGGCCTCCTTCAAGGCTGTGAGCTGTTCAGCCGTCGGCTGACCGCCGGAGACGACGTTGGTGAGGATTTGACAGGCGTTGGCCACGCCGCTGACGGCCTGAAATGCAGTGGGCATT
>CAZASU010000098.1:0-7629 GCA_964487785.1 uncultured Gemmatimonadaceae bacterium
GCCGGGACCAGCACCACCGTTCTGATCCGGGGGGAGTCAGGCACCGGAAAGGAGCTGATCGCGAGCTCCATTCATTATCACTCCTCCCGCGCCAAGAAACCGTTCATCAAGGTCAACTGCGCGGCGCTGCCGGAGACGCTGGTCGAATCCGAGCTCTTCGGACACGAGCGTGGCGCCTTCACCGGTGCCGAGAGCCGGAAGAAGGGTCGCTTCGAGCTGGCCAGCGGGGGGACGATCTTTCTGGACGAGATCGGGGAGCTGAGCCCGGCCATCCAGGTCAAGTTGCTCCGCGTGCTCCAGGAGCGAGAGTTCGAGCGGGTAGGAGGGACGGAGCCGGTCAAGGTGGATGTGCGGGTGGTTGCGGCCACCAACCGGGACCTGGAGAAGGCCTTGGCCGAGGGGAATTTCCGGGAGGATCTGTATTACCGTCTCAACGTTTTTCCCATCTTCATCCCTCCGCTTCGGGAACGGCGGGCGGACGTGCTGCCGCTGGCGGATCATTTCGTGGAGAAATACGCCCGGGAGCACGGCAAGACGATCAAGCGGATCTCCACCCCCGCCATCGACCAGCTCGCCTCCTACCACTGGCCGGGAAACGTGCGCGAGCTGGAGAATACCATCCAGCGCGCGGTGCTGATGGCCGACGGGGAGGTCATTCACGGCCACCACCTGCCGCCGACGCTTCAGACCGCCGAGGCCACGGGTACGGTGGTGAACACCTCGCTCGGCGGCGCGGTGGCCACCTTCGAGCGCAGTCTGATCGAAGATGCGCTGAAGACCACCCGCGGCAACCGCTCGAAGGCCGCCCGCCTGCTGGGCACCACCGAGCGGGTGATCAACTACAAAGTGAAGAAGTACGGGATCGACCCCGCCCGCTTACGCGCCTGAGGCGTCGGGCAGCTTCCGAGCGGTGAGTGGCCGAAGGGATGACCAGCCGGCAAACCCAGCCACCAGCAGATTTGCCACCAGCACCGGCGCGGCGCCGATGACCGCACCGTAGACGACCCACAGGCAGGCGGCCAGCGCCTGGACCCGGCGTAGCCTGGTGGGGTCCTTGCACAGATACGAGCCGGCGAAGATTGCGGTCGCGATCCATCCGATCAAGTCGACAGTCATGGCGTGGCGGTCCTATGCGGCAGAGGAGGTCGCGGTGTCGCGAATGGTCAGGGCGTCGGTCCGGATCTTGTCCCATTCCTGGAGCACGAACCCGTGCGACGCAAACACCGCTCGGATGCGGGAGGAGCTCAGGCCGGCAATGTCCTCCAGGATGGGGACCAGCACGCTGAGGGCATCGTCGCTCAGCACCGTCCGCCGCGCGATCGGCGTGAGGAACTTGTTCTCGGATACTGCGATCGTCAGCCCATCCATCCGGTTGACGTGCAGCATGACGTGAACGTCGGAGCTCCCGTCACCGACGTAGACCAGCCGGTCGGCGCTCACCCCCTGCTCCGCTCGCAGCTCCTCCAGCACGGCCACTTTCCCGTAGCCGGCGGGCACCCTGACGATCGACTGGATCTCGCCGGTGTCCGGATGGTACTGGAACCGGGTGCCATAGATGTGATCCGCGGGCACCAGGCCTTCGAGGGCCGAGACGATAACCTCTTCCGGCGCGGCGGAGATGACGTAGAACTCGAACTGGTACCCGTCGAGCGATTTCAGCAGGCTCGACAGCAGGTGCAGGTTTCGCTTCAGGCGAATCTGCTTGCCGACCTGCCGCAGATCCTCTCGCCTGACCCTGCGATACTCCGGGTCGTGCAGCAGCAGGTACGCCAGCTCGGCGCCCTGCTGCACCAGATGCATTCGCGAGAGTCCGGCACACTTTTCCACGAACCCGGAAATACCCAGCATCTCGCTCAGGGCGATTCCGGAGTCGTTGAAGCTCAGCGTCTGATCGAAGTCGCTCACCAGCAGGTAACGCTGCATCCCGAGCTCCCTGTCTTGTGCCCTGCCCTGGGGCATATACACCGTGCCCACTACCGATTTTCCAATGCGACCGACCGCGCGCGGTAGGCCATCGACCGCTTGACGCTCTCGGCATCGGCGAACGATTCCTCCAGCGGCACGACATGCGGCCGCGCGTACTCCGCCTGCACCCCTGGACGCTCGGTCAGCGGCGCGGGCGCGCAGCGGATGGCGGGGACTGAAGTAGCCCAGCGGACGGCCCGGTACTGCGACAGCGCGCCGAGTAATGAAGTGGGAGCGAGCCCGACGGGGCTCGATCCGGCCGTGAATCTCTCCTGGGCGTGCAGGCTCGGTGCGCTTGCCATGCTGGCCAGCCCCATGACGCCGGACGAGATGATGGTTGCCAAGCTTCGGTATTGCATTCCAGTCACTCCTTGCTGTTCCATGGACGACCCGGCCCATGCCGGGGAAGATGCGAACGATGTGGCTTGATCCTCGTGGGCCTCTCACGAGCGGGTCACAGTCTGGCAACAGCCCCCGTTCGCGGAAAGCGACGCGGCCCCTAGGAGCAACGCTCATGCCATGCATCGCCCGTCGGGATCAGCCCTGCAGCGGCGTAACCCGATACCTTAAGGGTATTTACCTACGGGATTGTCGGATCGAGGAGAGGGATCTTACAAAGTTGGAAGAGTCGCCGGCGGCCTTCTACTTCCTCAGCAGCGCAAGCCTTACAGCATCAAGGACGATGTGAAGGTCCTCCAGCTTGTTGATGAGCGGCACGCCCCGCTGCTCCAGGGAGTTGTGCACCATAGGATCCCGTGCTGCACCGGTAAGGAAGACCACACGGTGCTTTAGGTGAGGGGCGACCGCCACCAGGGCGTCGTAGAAGTCGAGTCCGCTGCTCTCCGGCATCAGGAAATCACTGACCACCGCCGCGATGTCTGTATCCATCGCGATCGCCTCCAGAGCGCCGCGCCCGGATTCAGCCTCCCGCACGGTGAAGCCCCCATTCTCGAAGATCTTCCGCAGGGCACGCCTGACCGCGCTTTCATCATCGACCAGCAGAACTGTCGGCATGCGCTCCGAACCCCTCAAGGGGAGGATGACAGCAGCAGTGCGCAGAATCTTGCGGGTATCGGCGCGGTCTGCAACAGTGGGCGGCTCGAGGCGGAGGGCAAAATTGACCCTGGGGAGACCGTCAGGGTAGATTCCCTCCCACGATGAGCCAGATCACTGTCGAAAAAACCGCTGAGGATTCCGCCTCGAAGTCACTCCGGGTCACTGTGCCGGTGGACCGGGTCAGGGAAGCCGAGGCCCGGGCGCTGAAGTACTACGCCAAGCGGGCTCGGCTCCCCGGTTTCCGGCCGGGCAAGGCGCCCGATACCGTCGTCCGCAAGCGGTTCGGCGACGCCATCCGCCAGACGGTGCTCGAGGAAGTGATCCGGGAAGGCTGGGAAACCGCCAAGACCAACGAATCGCTCAAGCCGATCACCGATCCCGCCATCCGCAACCTCAAGTTCGAAGAAGGAAGCCCGATCGAGTTCGAGCTGCACGTCGAAGTTCGTCCCGAGCTCAAGCTGGACCGGGTAGGCGGTTTCAAGATCGAGCGCCGCGAGGCAGCGGTCCCGGACAGCGCCGTCGACGAGCAGTTGACCCGTATCCAGGAGCAGAAGGCCGCCTGGATCCCGGTCGAAGGCGTCAAGCCTTCTCCCGGCCAGATGGTCCGGGTGGAGGTGGCGCCCATCGAGAACGGCGTGGCGGGACCCTCCCAGCCGCACGACCTGGTCCTGGGTGACAACCAGACGATCCCGGAGCTGGAAGAGCGCATCATGTCGCTGCTCCCGGGGGAGAGCACCGAGTCGGAGGTCCGGTTCCCCGAGGACCATCCAGACGAGTCGCGGCGGGGCAAGACCCGGCAGGTGCGTATCGCGCTGCACGAAGTGAAGCGGCAGGATCTGCCTCCTCTGGACGATGCCCTGGCCCGCGAGGCGGGCGACTTCGAGAGCCTGGCCGCACTCCGGGCCGCGGTACGCCAGGACCTGGAGCGCGAGGCCGCCCGCGAGGCCGATGCCGGGGTTCGCCGGGACCTGATCGCCCGGCTGGTCGAGGCCAACAACATCGAGGCCCCGCACTCGCTGGTCCATCGGCTCATGCACGGCTATGCCGAGATGTACAAGGTGTCGGAAGAGCAGCTGCCCGCGTTCGAGCAGCAGTTTCATCAGATTGCCGAGATCCAGGTCAAGCGGGATCTGGCGCTCGATGCCCTGGTCGAAGCCCACGGGCTTCGGGCCACCGAGGCTGAGCTGGACGAGCGGATCAACACCATGGCCGGCGCGCGCGGTGTGCCCGCCGGCCAGATTTACGCGTCGCTGGAGAAATCCAAGCGCCTGGGCGAGCTGGAGCGCGCCATTACCGAGGAGAAGGTCTTCGACTTCCTCCTCACGCAGTCCACCGTGGAAGAGGTCAAGCCTTGAACATGGCTACACTGTATCCGCCGTATATCATCGAGCGTTCCAGCCGGGGCGAGCGCACCTACGACATCTTCTCCCGGCTGTTGATGGACCGCATCGTGTTTCTCGGCGCGCCGATCAATGATGACGTCTCGAATATCATCATCGCCCAGCTGCTCTTCCTCGAAGCCGACAACCCCGACAAGGACATCTACCTGTATGTCAACTCGCCGGGTGGCGTGGTGTCGGCCGGGATGGCCATCTATGACACGATGCAGCACCTGCGGGCGCCGGTGAACACCATCTGCATGGGCATGGCCGCGTCGATGGGATCGTTCCTCCTGGCCGCCGGCGCCAAGGGGAAGCGAAGCGCCCTGCCCCACTCCCGGATCATGATCCATCAGCCGTCGGGTGGCGCCCAGGGCACCGCGTCGGACATCGAGATCCAGGCCCGCGAGATCCTCTACCTCCGCTCGAAGATGAACTCCCTCTACGCCCTGCACACCGGCCAGCCGATCGAGACGATCGAGCGGGACATGGACCGGGACCGCTTCATGAGCGCGGAAGAGGCCAAGTCGTACGGGATCATTGACAGCGTGTTTACCCCCCGGAAGGACCTGGTTCCCCACAAGGACAGCAAGGACAGCAAGGAGACTTGACGCTCAGGGTGACCGGGGGCAGCTTTTACCGGCACCCTTCCACCTCATCACGACTCGGCTCCATGTCCAACGACAAGCACCTCCGCTGCTCCTTCTGCGGAAAATCGAAGGATTCCGTCCGGAAATTTATTTCCGGTCCGTCGGTCTACATCTGCAATGAGTGCATCACACTCTGCAATGAGATCCTGGCGGAGGACGAAGAGCGCGAGGTTGCCGACAGCATTACCCAGGTCCCCACGCCCTCCGAGATCAAGGACGTGCTGGACCAGTACGTGATCGGGCAGGAGCGGGCCAAGCGGACTCTGGCGGTCGCCGTCTACAATCACTACAAGCGGATCAACGCCTCCAGCGGCCGGGAGGGAGACATCGAGCTGGATAAGTCCAACATCCTGCTGCTCGGCCCCACCGGCGTCGGCAAGACCCTCCTCGCCCAGACACTCGCCCGCATTCTCGATGTCCCCTTCACCATAGCCGATGCCACCACGCTCACCGAAGCCGGATACGTCGGCGAGGACGTGGAGAACATCCTGGTCCGGCTGCTCCAGGCCGGCGAGTTCAACGTGGCCGAGTGCGAGCGAGGTATTGTCTACATCGATGAGATCGACAAGATCGCGCGCAAGTCCGAGAACCCCAGCATCACCCGGGACGTGTCGGGCGAAGGGGTGCAGCAGGCGCTGCTCAAGATCCTGGAGGGCACCATTGCTTCGGTGCCACCCCAGGGCGGGCGTAAGCACCCGCAACAGGAATACATTCAGATCAACACCAAGGACATCCTCTTCGTCTGCGGCGGGGCGTTCGACGGGCTGGAGAAGATCATCGAGGCGCGCACCGGCCGGCAGAAGATCGGCTTCAGCACCAGCGAGCGGAAGTCCAACCCGCAGCTCACCACGGGAAACCCCTACGCCGAGGTCGAGCCCGACGACCTGCTCCGTTTCGGGCTCATCCCCGAGCTGGTGGGCCGGCTTCCGGTAGTGGTTTCACTCGAGGCCCTCGACGAGGACGCCCTGGTCCGCATTCTGGTCGAGCCGAAGAATGCGCTCACCAAGCAGTACAAGAAGCTGTTCGAGCTGGAAGACGTCGGGTTGACCTTCGATCCCGAGTCGCTGCGGGCGGTGGCCCAGCGCGCCCTCAAGCGGGGCACCGGGGCCCGAGGACTCCGCGCCATTCTCGAGACCATGATGACCGACATCATGTTCGACCTGCCCAACCGCGAGGACGTGCGCGAGATCGTGATCACCAAAGAAGCCATCAACGAAGGAACCTCGCCGCTCATCGTCACCGAACGGGCACGGACCAAGCGGGAGGCGTGAAGAAGGCGGGGCAGCGGGGCAGCGGGGCAGCGAGGCAGGACCGAACCAGCAGCGCGGCAGCGGGGCAGCAGGACGGCGGTCATAGGGGCGCACTGCGTGCGCCCGACCGTGCGCCCTTGTTGCATCCGGGCCCCGACCCGTCCAATCCCTTGCACATCCAGCCCATTCAGTTCGTCGGCTCCTTCCCCGACGCACTGGTCCGAGTGGATCCGGAGTTGCCCGAGATAGCCTTCATCGGCCGGTCCAACGTGGGGAAGTCGAGCCTGCTGAATGCCCTGGTCGGCCGGCCCGGGCTGGCACGGATCAGCGGCTCACCCGGAAAGACCACCCTGCTCAACTTCTATCGGTTGCCCGAATTCTATCTGGTGGACCTGCCGGGATACGGCTTTGCCCGGGCCAGTAAGGGTGCCCGAGCAGGCTACCGGAAGCTGGTGACCGGGTACCTCCGTACCCGCCCTAGCCTGGCGGGCATCGTCTGGCTGCTCGACATTCGGCATCAACCCTCGGCCGACGATCTCGAAATGCAGGAGCTGCTGGCCGAAAGCGGCCGGCCGGTGCTCGCCGTCTTCACCAAGGCCGACAAGCTGACTCGGTCCGGGCTGCCGGTGCGGGCCCACGAGCTGGCTGAGGCACTCGGCCTGCGGCAGGATCAGATTCAGCTCACCAGCAGCCAATCCAAGCTGGGGATCTCGGAGCTTGCCACCACCATCGCCGCCGCCGCCGGGGAGGAACCGTAGTTGCGTACGTGTGCAGGGCTGCTCTTTCTCTGCGCCCAGGCGGTGCCGGCCGCGGCGCAAGCCGTAGACCAGGCCCAAGCCGCTCCGGTGAGCTACGGAACGCTCAACCAGAACGACCTGGCGCTCCGGGTCCGGAACGAGGACGTCGAGATCCGCTTCATTCCGCTCGACCCGCTGGTTACCCGCCTGCTGGCGAACGATGCCTTTCAATCGCTGCGATCGCTGGTGGAGAGCAAGCGCCGCGCCATCGACTCGGTGGCATCGCGAGCCGGCGTCAGCGAGCCGGGGCTGGCACTGGTAAGCTTCTTCGGCCTTCGGCCCGACACCCGATTCGATCCGCAGACCCTCACGCTTCTGATCCGCAACCGGGTCTTCCGGCCGCTCGGGGTCATCCCCATCAGCGCGAAGTTCACCTCCCAGCAGCTGGATGCACGAGAGCAGGCCAGCGCGATCTACCTGTTCGAGGAAGACATTCCGGTCAACGATTCGTTCAGTCTGTCGTACGGCGCCCTGTCATCGGAAGACTGGCAGACCAAACAGTCCATCATCGATCGGGAGCGGGCGAGGGTCT
>CAZASU010000099.1:0-7572 GCA_964487785.1 uncultured Gemmatimonadaceae bacterium
CCTAGACCCTAGACCCTAGACCCTAGACTCTCGACCTCTCTAACGGAGCCTTCAGTGGACAAAATCAACGGAGCCGACACGGCCTGGATGCTGATCTCGACCGCGCTGGTCCTGCTCATGACCCCCGCGCTCGCCTTCTTCTATGGCGGCCTGGTGCGGAACAAGAACTCGCTCAACACCATGATGATGAGCTTCGTGGCCCTGGGCGTCGTCGGGGTCACCTGGGCCGTAGCGGCGTACAGCCTGGCCTTGAGCGAGGGTGGCCCGCTGCTCGGCGGTCTGGCCAACCTCGGGCTGAATGGGGTGGGCACCGAGGCCAAGGGTACCATTCCGCACGTGCTCTTCATGGCCTACCAGGGCACCTTTGCCATCATCACCGCCGCGCTCATCTCGGGCGCCGTAGTCGAACGGATGCGATTCGGGCCGTACGTCGCCTTCATCGTCCTCTGGACCCTGTGTGTCTACGCGCCGGTGGCGCACTGGGTCTGGGGCGGCGGGTGGCTCATGACCCGGGGCGTGCTCGACTTCGCCGGCGGCACCGTGGTGCACATCAACGCCGGTGTGTCGGCGCTGGTCGCAGCACTGGTGCTCGGCTCCCGGAAGGATTACGGGCGCCAGGCGGTGCTGCCGCACAACGTGCCCTTCACACTGCTGGGCGCGGGGCTGCTCTGGTTCGGCTGGTTCGGCTTCAACGGGGGCAGCGCGCTCGCCGCCAACGAGCTCGCCGCCCTGGCCTTCACCAACACATTTCTGGCCCCTATGGGGACGCTGGTGGTGTGGACGCTGATCGACTACTTCCGGACCGGTCGGGCCACCGCAGTCGGCGCGGCCACCGGGATCGTCGTCGGGCTGGTGGCCATCACCCCGGCGGCGGGCTTCGTGAGCCCGGCCGGCGCCCTCATCCTCGGCGCTGTGGCGGCGCTGCCCAGCTACTTCGTCATCGCGCTTCGGTCGCGCACCCGGATCGACGACTCACTCGACGTCTTCGCCGGCCACGGGGTGGGCGGACTCACCGGCGCCCTGCTCACCGGCGTGCTGGCGCAGAAGATCTGGAACCCGGCCGGCAACGACGGCCTGCTGTATGGCAACCCCGGCCAGCTCGGGGTCCAGGCACTCGGCTGCCTCAGCGCGGCGCTCTACGCAGCGGTCATGACGTTCGTGATCCTGAAGGTGCTCGGGCTGGTGATGGCGCTCCGGGCCGTGCCCCGCGTCGAGGGCGTCGGCATGGACGTCAGCCAGCACGGCGAGGAAGCCTACGCCAGCGGCGAAGGCTCGATCCTGGTGCACCCCGATGCGGCGCTCGCCCATGAGTCGCTGCCCGCGTTTACTCCCCAAGTCGCCTCGCGCTGACTGGAGCGCTTACCATGAAGCTCATCGTAGCAATCATCCGCCCCGACCGTCTCAACGAGGTGCTGGAAGCGCTCTACCGCACCGACGTCCGCGGGCTCACCGTGACCCGGGTGCTGGGGCACGGCGGCGAGACCGAGAGGGTCGAGACGTACCGCGGCACCACGGTCAAGGTCGACCTGCAGGAGAAGGTGCGCCTGGAAATCGGCGTCTCCGAGCCGTTCGTGGAGGTGACCATCAAGGCGATCCTTGGCAGCGCCCGCACTGGCGAAGTCGGCGATGGCAAGATCTTCGTCCTCGACGTCGCGCAGGTCTACCGAATCCGGACCGGCGAGCGGAACGAAGCCGCCGTGACCCCGGCGGTGGCGGTAGGCGGGTAAGCGGGGCAGCGGGGCGGCAAGACTCCTTATACTGAAGATCGCGAGGGATCTACTCGGCGGGTTACCAGTACCCGCAGGGTAGGTCCCTTCGCATCTCCCGCCCCGCTGCCCCGCTGCCCCGCTGCCCCCTACATTCCACCCATGCCCAACAAACTCAAAAGCAGCGCCATCACCGAGGGCGTCCAGCGCGCGCCCAATCGGGCCATGCTCCGCGCCGTCGGCTTCGGAGACGATGACTTCACCAAACCCATCGTCGGCATCGCGAACGCGTACAGCACCATGACGCCGTGCAATGCCGGGCTCGACCTGCTCGCGCGGCAGGCCGAGGCGGCGGTCCGCAGGGCGGGGGGAATGCCGCAGATCTTCGGCACCATCACCGTGAGCGACGGCATCTCGATGGGTACCGAAGGGATGAAGTACTCACTGGTGTCCCGCGAGGTCATCGCCGACTCGATCGAGACCGCGTGCTGTGCCCAGAGCATGGACGGTGTGGTGGCCGTGGGCGGATGTGACAAGAACATGCCCGGCGCCATGATGGCCATCGCGCGGATGAACATCCCCGGGATCTTCGTCTACGGCGGCACCATAAAGCCCGGACACTACGCCGGGCGCGATCTCACGGTGGTGAGCGCCTTCGAGGCGGTCGGTCAGCACAGCGCCGGCAAGATCGATGACCAGGAGCTGCTGGAGGTGGAGCGCCGGGCCTGTCCGGGGAAGGGCTCCTGTGGCGGGATGTTCACCGCCAACACCATGTCGTCGGTATTCGAGGCCATGGGGATGAGCCTGCCCTATTCCTCCACCATGGCGGCCGAGGACGAGGAGAAGGCTGCCAGTGCCGGTCGCTCGGCCTCGGTGCTGGTGGAGGCGATTCGGCGGCGGATTCTTCCCCGCCAGATCCTCACCCGCAAGGCATTCGAGAATGGGATCGCCGTGGCGATGGCGATCGGCGGTTCCACCAATGCCGTGCTCCACCTGCTCGCGATTGCCCGGGCGGCCGGCGTGCCGCTCGCGCTGGACGACTTCGAGACCATTCGCGCGCGAGTGCCGGTCCTCTGCGACCTGAAGCCGTCGGGGCGGTACGTGGCCACCGATCTCCACCGCGCGGGCGGGGTGCCCCAGGTGATGAAGATGCTGCTGGCGCACGGGGTGCTCCAGGGCGATGCGCTCACGATCACGGGGGAGACCGTCGCCCAGGTGCTCCGAGACGTGCCCGCCGAGCCTCGGCGGGATCAGGAGGTGATTCGGCCCTGGGACCGCCCGCTCTACCCCCAGGGGCATCTCGCCATTCTCCGCGGCAACCTCGCCCCTGAAGGGGCCGTGGCGAAGATCACCGGGGTGAAGACCCCCACCATGACCGGCCCCGCCCGGGTCTTCGACTCGGAAGAGAGCTGCCTCGAGGTGATTCTCTCGGGAGGTATCCAGGCTGGCGACGTGATCGTGATTCGCTACGAGGGGCCCAAAGGCGGGCCCGGCATGCGGGAGATGCTCGCGCCGACGTCCGCGATCATCGGTGCCGGGCTGGGCGACTCGGTGGGATTGATCACCGACGGCAGGTTTTCGGGGGGGACGTACGGTATGGTGGTGGGGCACGTGGCGCCGGAGGCGGCCGCGGGCGGGGCCATTGCGCTGGTGCAGGAAGGCGATCGGATCACCATCGACGCCGAACGCAGGCTGCTCCAGCTGGAAATCTCCGACGCCGAGCTGTCGCGGAGGCGCGCGGCCTGGAAGCCTCCTAAGCCGAGTTACACCGCCGGCGTTCTCTACAAGTATGCCAAGTTGGTCTCGAGCGCGAGCATGGGAGCCGTGACCGACCTATAGGACAGGGACCTGCTTCATCATTCCGTGCGCCAGATGGGGCTTGGCATCCATCGGTTTTCCGGGCACCTCGCGCCCCTCCGCTACTCGTCGTGCCACCTCCTCGCCCATCTCGCGGGTTGTCAGAATAGGTTCTCCCGCAAGCGCGATGTCGAACGTGCGTGCCCCCGCGGCAACCGCAGCCGCGATCCCCGTCTCGACCCGCTGAGCGGCCTCGGGCAGCGCGAGCCCGTGGCGGAGCAGCATTGCCGCCGAGGCGATGGCGCCGATCGGGTTGGCCACTCCCCGGCCGGCCAGGTTCGGCGCCGAGCCATGCACCGGCTCGAACAGTCCCGGACCATCCCCCAGCGAGGCAGAAGGCAGCAGGCCGAGGGAGCCGACCAGCACCCCCGCCTCATCGCTCAGGATGTCGCCGAACAGATTCTCGGTGAGCAGCACGTCGATCGAGGACGGATCGGAGATCAGCCGCATCGCCGCATAGTCCACGTAGAGGTGCTCCAGGCGCACGTCGGGATACTCGGCACCGAGGCTGGTCACCGTGTCGCGCCAGAGCTGCGAGACCTCGAGCACGTTGGCCTTGTCGACCGACGTGACGCTGCCGCGCCGCGCCCGCGCCAAACGGAACGCCACCCGCGCTACCCGCTCGATCTCCCCGACATCGTAGCGCAGCGTATTGACCGCGCTGCGCTCATCCCGTCCGCGGGGCTCGCCGTAGTAGAGTCCCCCGGTGAGCTCTCGCACGATCAGGAGATCCACTCCGTCCAATCGCTCGGCGCGGAGGGGCGACACCTGTCGTAGAGCCGGCTGCACCGCCACCGGGCGTAGATTGGCGTAGACTCCGAGCAGCGTTCGAAGCGCCAGCAGCCCGGCCTCGGGCCGCTGATCTCCGGTGGCCTGTGCCAGCGCGGGGCTACCCACAGCCCCGAGCAAAACGGCATCCGCGTCCACCACGGCATCCCGGGTCCGGGCCGGCAACGCCTCACCCGCTAGGGCCACGCCGGCGGCTCCGATGGCGTATTCGGCGGTGTTCATCCGGTAGCCGTAGAGATCGGCTACCGCGGCCAGGACCCGCACTGCTTCGGCGGTGACCTCCGGTCCGATCCCGTCGCCCGGCAGCACCGCGATCGTGAATTCCTTCATCGGCCCGTTGCTGCGCTCAGGGCAAGCTTGCTCTGTTCGTAGGCGGCGATCCGGGGCTCGTCCAGGAGCGTTTGCCCGATCTCATCGAGGCCGCGCAACAGCATCTCCCTCCGGTACTCCTCGACCTCGAAGGGAGCCCGGAATCCACCGGCATCACTCACCGCTCGCGCCTCCAGGTCAACGGTCACTTCGTACCCCCTCGTTGCGGCGCAGCGGCGGAACAACTCGGCGACCGCCGCTTCAGGCAGCACCACGGGCAGCAGACCGTTTTGCATGCAGTTGGCGTAGAAGATGTCGGCGAATGACGGCGCGATGATGGCGCGGAAGCCGAAGCCGCCCAGCGCCCAGGGCGCATGCTCGCGCGATGAGCCGCAGCCAAAGTTCGCACCGGTGACGAGAACCGTTGCGCCCTCTGAGTCGGCTCGATTGAGCTCGAACTCGGGGTTCAGAGTCCCGTCGCTCCGAAAGCGCCAATCGTGGAAGAGAAATGCGCCGAAGCCGGTCCGCTCGATCCGCTTCAGGAACTGTTTCGGAATGATCTGGTCGGTGTCGACGTTGGCTCGTTGGAGCGCTGCGACTCGTCCGGTGTGCGAAACAAACGGTTGCATGGCTTCCTATCGTTATGCATTCGCGGGAGAGCCGCGCAGCAAAAGCGACTTTAAGTGATACTTGTAACTGTATATGTTATTTTAGGTTAGAACGCGCAGTTCAGGTGAAGCCTCAGTACGCATAGCGTTGTCAATCGTGGCGATCTCGGCGGTGGAGTCGCGCATATACGCCCGCACGTCTACCAGGCATCCCGCAATCGCGGCCGCGGCCGCCATGGCCGGACTCATCAAGTGCGTGCGTCCTCCCCTGCCCTGCCGGCCCTCGAAGTTCCGGTTCGATGTGGAGGCGCATCGCTCTCCCGGACCGAGCACATCTTCGTTCATTCCGAGGCACATCGAGCATCCGGGATTCCGCCATTCAAATCCAGCTTCGATGAAGACGCGGTCCAATCCTTCCCGTTCGGCAGCTGCCTTGACCTGGCGGGAGCCGGGCACGACCATCGCCCGCACTCCGCTCGCCACTCTCCGCCCTCGCGCAACCTGGGCGGCCTCGCGCAGATCTTCGATTCGTGCATTGGTGCAGGAGCCGAGAAATACTCGATCCACCTTGAGACCCTCGAGCGGAGTTCCGGGCCGAAGCTCCATGTACTCCAGGGCACGTTGCCACGATTGGCGGTCGGCATCCGAGGTGGCGTCGCCGGGGTCCGGAACTTTGCCTGTGATATCGGTCGTCATGCCGGGGCTGGTGCCCCAGGTGACCTGCGGCTCCAGAGCGCTCACATCGAGCCCGACGTGTCGGTCGAAGTACGCATCCGGGTCGCTGCGTAGCGCG
This sequence comes from uncultured Gemmatimonadaceae bacterium, assembly GCA_964487785.1. Lineage (GTDB taxonomy): Bacteria > Gemmatimonadota > Gemmatimonadetes > Gemmatimonadales > GWC2-71-9 > CAVVWJ01. Next base: position 6,063 of record CAZASU010000099.1, read on the forward strand.
CCCCAGACCCTCACGGCGCGCTCCCACTCCCGGCCCGCGGGCGCCTCACGCCGCCCCGCCAGATACGCCAGCGTCTTCCCGTCCGGCGCGATCATGCCGGCCCGGGCCCCAGCCTCGATGGACATGTTGCAGACCGTCATGCGGCCTTCTATCGACATCGCGCGGATGGCCTCGCCGGTGTACTCGATCACGTGCCCGGTGGCGCCCGCGGTGCCGATCTGGCGAATCAAGGCCAGGATCAGATCCTTGGGCGACACTCCGGGCTGAGGAAGTCCGGAGAAACGGACCTCCATGGTGCGCGGACGAGTCTGCACCACACACTGGGTGGCAAGCACGTGCTCGACCTCAGTCGTTCCGATGCCGAACGCAAGCGCCCCAAACGCCCCATGGGTCGAGGTGTGGGAGTCGCCGCAGACGATGGTCATGCCCGGCTGCGTGAGGCCCAGCTCCGGGCCGATCACGTGGACGATCCCCTGCTCGGGTGAATCGAGGTTGAAGAGCCGGACGCCGAACTCACGGGCGTTCCGTACCAGCGCCGCCACCTGGCGTGCCGACAGCTCGTCCGCGATGGGCAGCCGCCGGTCTCCGGTGGGAACGTTGTGGTCCACCGTAGCCACGGTGAGCTCGGGCCGGCGCACGCGCCTCCCGTTGAGCCGCAGCCCCTCGAACGCCTGGGGCGAGGTGACCTCATGGACAAGGTGCAGGTCCACGTAGAGGAGCGCCGGCCCTCCGGGGACCTGGCTCACTACGTGGGCATCCCAGACCTTCTCGAAGAGGGTTCGTGCCACGATAGTCAGACGCGTAGGGGCGACGCGGGCGTCGCCCGTGGGCGATCGGACGCGGTCTCAACCTGTTCGGGCGAGGCACGCCTCGCCCCTACGGCCTTTCCCTTTCCTTCTTCGGACCAGGGCATCATCGCCCGCAGCTCGGCGCCAACCCGCTCGATCTCATGATCCCTATCGGCCTGGCGGGCGCGCTCGAAGTTGGGGCGGCCGGCCCGGTTCTCCGCCAGCCACTCCCGGGCGAACGACCCGTCCTGGATGGCCTCGAGGATCCGCTGCATCTCGGCTCGAGTCTCGTCGGTAATGACCCGGGGTCCCCGGGTGTAGTCGCCGTACTCCGCCGTGTCGCTGATCGAGTAGCGCATGAAGCCGAGCCCGCCGCGATACATCAGGTCCACGATGAGCTTGAGCTCGTGCAGGCATTCGAAGTAGGCCATCTCCGGCCGGTACCCGGCCCTGGTCAGCGTCTCGAAACCAGCCTTGACCAGAGCGGTCACGCCGCCGCACAGCACCGCCTGCTCCCCGAAGAGATCGGTCTCGGTCTCCTCCCGGAACGAGGTCTCGATGACGCCCGCACGGGTGCAGCCGATGCCCGAGGCATAGGCGAGCGCGTTGGCGAGCGCCTGGCCGCTGGCGTCCTGGTGCACCGCCACGAGTCCGGGCACGCCCCTCCCGGCTTCGAACTCGCTTCGCACCAGGTGGCCGGGCGACTTCGGCGCCACCATGGT
>CAZASU010000100.1:0-7565 GCA_964487785.1 uncultured Gemmatimonadaceae bacterium
CGCCATTTCATGCTGGGAAGTGCCGGTGCAGTGCTGGCCACAGCGCGCGCCGGGGTAGCCTGGCCCATGCAGGCGCCGCGGGAGACGCTTGCGCCCCAATGGCAGCCCAACGCCGACTTGCTGCGCCACTTACCTCGTCTGCTCGAGCTGGCTTCGGTTCCCGGCCTGGCGCTGGCAGTTGTCGATCGGGGCCGGGTCTGGAGGCGCGGGTTCGGCCGGGCCATCGAAGATCCGGCGCAGTCAGTATCGGAGGGGACCGTTTTCGAGGCGGCTTCACTCGGGAAACCGGTGTTCGCCTACGCGGTCCTGCGGCTGGTGGACGCTGGTGTCCTCGACCTGGACCACCCGTTGTACGATTACCTCCCCCTCCCCGACGCCAACAACCCACGGATGAAGCGGGTGACCTCGCGACAGGTTCTCAGCCACACCTCCGGGCTGGCCAACTGGCGGCAACAGCCCTCCTCGCTGGAGCCCGTCACTGAGCCAGGCAAGGAATTCAGTTACTCGGGCGAGGCCTACTTCTACCTTCAAAGGGTGGTGGAGGCGCTGAGCGGCAAGCCATTCGGCCGTTTGATGCGGGAGCAGGTGCTCGACCCGCTCGACATGAAACAGAGCAGCTACGCCTGGCAGCCCGAATTCGAGTCCCGGATGGCTGCCGGATACGACGGCCGTGAAAACCGCCTCGACGTGCAGGCCGCCATCGGCCGCAGGGTGCTGGCGATCGCGCGGGACTGGGGGAAGCCGCTCAACGAGTGGAGATACGAGGATTCTGCACGAGCGGTGCAGTTGGTCAATCCCCAATGGCCGGTGCTTCCGCTGTACATGGTACCGAACGCGGCAGCCTCGCTGCTGACCACGGTCAGCGACTACGCGAAGTTCCTGACCCACCTCGTGGGACAGCCGCCGGCCCAGAGCCTGAGTCTCACCACCACAACCCGCAGGGCGATGGCTACGTCTCAGGTGCGACTCAACAGTGCCCTCTCCTGGGGGCTGGGGTGGGGCATTCAGCGAGACGAGCACGGCGAGGTGCTGTGGCATTGGGGCGCCAACAATTCGTTCCGCAACTTCGTCATCGCCGACCCTCCAAACGGACGCGCGATCGTGGTCTTCACCAACAGTGAGAACGGCCCCCGAATTTACGAACGAGTGATCGTGGCGATAACCGGGCACGATCATCCAGCGTTTCTCTGGATCTAGGACGATACTCCGCTTCAAGCCTCGGGTTTACTTTAGCGGTCCTCAAGGGTAAGGGCCGCTTGGAACTCGGAATGCGCTGGAAGATCGCGATCGCCTTCTTTTCGGTGTACGTCTTCTGGGGGATGACGTACCTGGCGATGCGGGTCGCGGTGAAGGAGATCCCACCCTATCTGATGGCCGGCAGCAGGTTTGTCCTGGCCGGTGTGATACTCCTGGTCTGGGCCCGGCGCCGGGGAGATCCGGCTCCCACTGCCCGGCAATGGAGAGCCGCGGCGGTCGTGGGCGCCTTTCTGCTGCTCGGCGGGAATGCGAGCGTGGCCTGGGCGGAGCAGCGGGTTCCATCGGGCTTGGCGGCGCTGCTGATCGGCGTGATGCCGATCTGGATGGTGGGCCTGGAGTGGCTTCGGCGCGGCTCGCGTCCCAGCAAGCAGGTGGTCGCCGGCCTCCTGCTGGGTGCAGTGGGAGTGGGACTGCTCGTCCTCCCCCAGGGCCGGGGGAACGGTATGGATCTCCTCGGAGCGGCGGTGCTGATTCTGGCGGCCGCGTCGTGGGCGTGGGGATCGGTCATCTCGAAATCCTCGCCGCTGCCCCAATCGCCGTTCCTGGCGACGAGCCTGGAGATGATCGCGGGCGGGGTCCTCTGCCTCCTGGTCGCCGGTCTCTCGGGCGAGTACAGGGGGTTCAGCCTCTCTGAAGTCTCCACCCGCGCGGCGCTGGCCTGGCTTTATCTGGTCGTGTTCGGCTCCCTCGTCGCCTTCACTGCCTATATCTGGCTGCTGGGTGTCACGTCGATTGCCAAGGTGGGCACCTACGCGTACGTGAATCCGATCGTCGCGGTGCTGCTCGGATGGGCCGTGCTGGGTGAGCCGGTTTCGGTGAGAACGGTGGTGGCGGCAGCCGTAATACTGCTCGGTGTGGCACTCGTGAATGTGGACTGGGGACCTACCAATCCTTTTGGCCGGCGCCGCCTCCCGAAGCCTGGCGGCCCTCGTGACTATTGAGCTGTTCCCGTTCGAGCGCCTCCAGTAACGCCCGCGCCTGGGCTTCGCTGAGCTCTTCGGCCGATTCCCCTTCGCCGGACCCGTACCCGCCACCGGCCATCGCCCCGACGGCTGCCTCCGGATTCCCCTCGTAGCCGGGCACGTTCATGTTGCCCTGCCCGTAGTCAGCCGAACGGCCCCGGCCCGACGAGCCGCCCGATTCTCGATCCTCGCCCCGCCGCTGAATCGCCAGCTCCAGGTTCCACTTGGCCGCTGAATCCGCCGGGTGCAAGCGGAGCGCCTCCTCGTAGGCGCCTATGGCCTGCCGGAGAGGCTCGTCCTTTTCCGGCGCCTCTTCGGAGGCTCGGACGTAGGCGTTGCCGAGATTGTAGTAGCTCCGTTGCCGGAGCCGGGGAACTGCCGCCGCCTCCCGAAAGCTCTTCGCCGCGTCTTCGTACCGCCTGAGGCGATACAGCGCAACGCCGAGGTCGTACTGGATGGCGGGATCGCCGCTGGCGGCGAAGGCCTGCTGAAACGCCAGCTGAGCCTCGGCATAGCGGCCCGACTGGTAGAGCTGCTCGCCACTGCGAGCTTCCCGAAGCCACGGGCTGCAACCGGGCAGGACAGCGCTGCTGATCACCAGGAGTATTGTCATCCTGAGGAATCTTGAACCTCTCACCCATGCCTCCGACGCCGGGCCGCTCCGAGCAGCGGTTCCATCGCCAGCATCGCGATTGCCAAGCCGAGCGGCCACTGAAATCGATCCGCCCGCTCCGGGGAAGTCCGGGACGACATCGTTCTTTTCTCCAGCTTCCCTAGCTCGGCGCTCAAGCCCGCTCCCGCTCCCGGCGTCCAACGCAAATAGACCCCGTTGGTCTCGGTTGCCGCCCGCCGGAGATCGCCTTCCTCGAGACGGGATTGGACAACGCGGCCGATGTGGTCACGATGCCACTTCTCGGGTGCCTCGCTGCTGTCGGCCGGAATCGGCGCGCCCTCGCTGCTGCCGACGCCGATGGCGACAACCGGAACCCCAGCCAGACGAAGCCGCTTGAGCGGGGGGCCGACGTCTCCCTCCACGCTCTCACCATCGGAGAGAAGCAGCACCGATTGAAAGCCCCGCTCGCCTTCATGCTCGAACGTGGTGGCAGCGGCCGCCAGGGCCCGCGAGAGATCGGTGGCCGGATTGGCGAGGTCGTCCGTCGTGGCGGCGTCGAGGAAGCGCCGGAATGCGGCCTGGTCGGCGGTGAGCGGGAGCTGGAGAAAGGCGCTGCCCCCGAAGACGACGAGCCCGACCCGGTTGCCCGGCGACCCGGCCAGCGCCTCCAGCACCGCACCCTTTGCAAGCGCCAGGCGGCTGAGCCGGTCCTGAGCTGATCGAATGGGCTCTCCGTCGGCGGCGTTCATCGAACGGGAAAGATCGAGCAGCACCAGCAGGTCGCGTCCGGTATGGACCAGCGACGCGGGCCGCTCGCCAAATTGCGGACGGGCGGCGGCGAGCAGGCCGAGACTCAGCCCGCCAAGTGTCAGCGCCTGCCGGACCGCACTCAGCCGCTCCGATGGAATCGCGGAGGCGCGGGCCAGCAGACCGGGCTGCCCGAAATTGTGGAGCCGGACTCTCCTCTCTCGATTGTGCCGGCGCAGGGCCCACACCGCCGACGTCAGGGCCGGCAGCAGAAGGGCGAGGGCGAGGGGGTATGCGAAGGTCATCGCATCAGGGCAGCGTGCGGAGCCAGGTCACGCGAAATCCCAGTTCCAGGGCGAGCAGCAGCAGTCCCGGTACCAGGGCTAGCAGGTAGAGCTCCCGGTAATCGCGCATCTCCTGGATGGAGACGTCCTGACGTTCCAGCGGGTCGATCTCGCGCATGATTCGCCGGAGCGCTTCCGGGTCGGTGGCCCGGTAATACCGGCCGCCGGTGCGGGAAGAGATACGGGTCAGCACGGCCTCGTCCGAGCGGCTCAGGCGGGCAGGAGCCCGGCCCCAACGCCAGATCAGGTTTCGATCCGCCTGGGAAGTATCGGCCGTGCTGAGTCCAATGGAGTGAATCCGGATGCCCAGAGACCGGGCCGCTTCGGCGGCGGCGTAGGGCGATGGTTTGCCGGTATTGTTGGCGCCGTCGGTGATCAGCAGGATGACACTGGCCTTGGCGGGCAGGTCCTTGAGCTGATTGAGGCTCATGGCGAGGGCAGTGCCGATGGCGGTGCCATCGGGCAGCATCCCGATCTCCACCCGCTCGATCGTCTGACCCAGCAAGTCCGTATCGGGGGTGAGCGGAGCCTGGAGGAAGGTGCGTCCGGCAAACGTCACCAGGCCAATCAGATCACCCTGGCGCTGTTGCACGAAGTCGTTGAGCACACGTCGAGCCACCTCCAGCCGGTTGCCCGGTTGAAAGTCACCAGCCTTCATGCTGCTCGAGATATCCAGCGCCACCATGATGTTGCGAGAGCGCAGCCGGATCTCCCGGACGTCATGAGCCAGCTGGGGGCGGGCCAGCGCGACGATCAGGAGAGCCAGTCCGCTGATCCGCAGCACCCCCAGCAGCGGCCGCCACTTGGCCCGCCGGCTGGGCCGGACATGGTCGAGGAATGCGACCGCCGGAAAGCCGATGTGCTCCAGCGGAACCCGGCGTCTTCGAACCCACGCGAGCGCAGCGTCGATGAGCGGCACTACAAGGAGGAGAAGGGCGAGCGGGTCAGCGAACCGCATCGACGCTCTCCCCGGCGGGCCGAGCCTGGTGCCAGGTTTCGAGCAAGAGACGGGCGCGCCTCAGGAAGTCGGCCGCGCCGGCATCGCTTGGCCGCACCTCGGCGAACTTCACCACGTCAGCCTCGCGCAGAACGTCGTGGCACCGGTCTCGAAGGCCGGCTCTGCTCAGGTGGGGCGGAAGCGCCCACAGCAGCTCCGAGGTGGTGCGCTCACACGCCCCGACGTTCTCCGCGGCCTCGAGATACTGCCGAAGTGTCTGAGCCACGGCGTCGTAGTGAGCCGCAACATTGCCATGTGAGGGCCAGCATTCCCGTTCCACCGCCTCCAGCCGATCCAGTGCGATCTGATAGGGCGTTGGGGCTACCGGCTCGGCGAGAGGTTCGGGCGGCAGCGAAACCGGCGGGCGACGGCGCCGCCGGCGGAACCAGGTGTAGCAAGCCGCGGCAGCCATGAGCATCAGAGCCATCGCCAGGAGCGGCATGAGTGAGACCGGCCTCTGGTCCAGCTCCTCGATGTCCTTCAAGGCCGGGTTGCCGGGAGGCAGGAGAGGTGTGATGTCCATGAAGGCCGAGTCACTCGCAAGTGTGGCCCGGCTGATCCCTTCCACTATCCGCATGAACGGTAGGCCAAAGGTCGGGACCGGGCGCCGGCCAGGTCGATAGAAGGCAATGCGCGCACTGCCTGCATACACGCGGTCGGCCGAACGGCTCAGCTTCTCGACCGAGAGCACCCGAACACCGGGGGGGAGGGCGCCCACCACCTGCGGAATGGAGTCGAGGGGTTGGTCTCGCTCGTGCAAGCGGATTCGGAAGCCGACGGTGACCGAATCCCCGACGGTTGCCGCGGCGGTATCGGGAGTTACTGCGAACGATTGGCCGGAGAGTTGGGCGGAGGCTAGGCGCGGCACAGCCAGAGTGAGCAGAAAGCTTGTCATCCTGAGCCCATTCGCTACGCTCAGGGCAGGCTTCGCGAAGGTTCGCCCTGTGGTCATCGCCACAGCATCCGCTCCCGCCGGCGAAAGAAGGCCAGGAGGGGTTCGGCATAGTGATGGCCGGTCTCCAGCCGCACGAGATCGGCGCCTCGCTCCCGCAGCCCGCGCTCCAGCTCGAGATCGAACTGTGCCATTCGGCGGCGAAACTCGTTTCGGACCGGCTCACTGCCAGTATCGACGAACCGCCAGGCCTCGCTCTCCGGATCGCGCAGTGTGACCAGGCCGGCGTCGGGCAGCTCCCGCTCCCGCGCGTCCGTGAGCTGCACGGCGATCACATCGTGCTTGCGGGCCAGGCGGCCGAGCGCGGATTGGTAGCCCGTGGCTATGAAGTCGGAGACGATAAACAGCACCGAGCGGCGCCGGAGCACGGATTCCAGATTCTCGAGGGCGGAGCACAGGTCGGTGCCGGAGCCGGCCGGCTCGAAGGAGAGGAGCTCGCTAATGATGCGCAGGGCGTGCCGCCTGCCCTTTCTGGCCGGGATCATCCGCTCGATGCGGTCGGTAAAGAAGAGAGCCCCGACCCGATCGTTGTTGCGCGCGGCCGCGAGCGCCAGTACCGCACAGACCTCGGTGGCCAGATCCCCCTTGGTTCGGACCCGGCTGCCGAACTGCTTGGAGGCGCTGAAGTCCACCACAAAGCCGACGGTAAGCTCCCGTTCCTCCAGGTAGCGCTTGACGTAGGCCGAGCCCAGGCGCGCGGTGACGTTCCAGTCGATCGTCCGGACGTCGTCCCCCGGCTGGTACTCGCGTACCTCGGCGAACTCGACGCCTCTGCCGCGGAAGGCGCTGGAGTACTCGCCGGCCACGATGTCTCGCACCAGGTGGCGGGTCGTGATCTCGATCCGCCGCACCTCGCGCATGACCTCCTCAGGGCTCATGGAACGGGAACGGTCTCGAAGATCCTCGCCAGGAGGGTATCAGAACCAACCCCTTCGGCATCGGCTCTATAGGTCAGGAGAAGCCGGTGGCGGAGGAGGTCGAGGCCCAACGCCTTGATGTCTTCGGGCACGACGTACGAGCGGCCCTGAAGGAACGCGTGCGCCTTGGCGGCACGGATGAGATAGATCGATGCCCGGGGCGAGGCGCCGTATTCTATGAGCGGCGCGAGATCGGGCAGGCCCGCGGCGGCGGGCTGACGGGTGGCGGCGACCAGATCCAGGACGTACTCCTTGATCCGGCCATCCACGTACACCTCCTGCACCAGCTGGCGGGCCCGGAGGACGCGCTCGGGGTCGAGCACGTGGCGCGCGGTAGGCTCGGGTCCAGCCGTCATCCGGTCGAGGATCTCACGCTCTTCCCGGCGCTCCGGGTAGGTCACGACCAGCTTGAACATGAAGCGGTCGACCTGAGCCTCCGGCAACGGATACGTGCCCTCGTGCTCGATCGGATTCTGGGTTGCGAGCACCAGGAAGAGCTCGGGCAGGGGGAAGGTCTGGCCCCCGATCGTGACCTGCTTTTCCTGCATTGCTTCCAGCAGCGCGCTCTGCACCTTGGCCGGAGCCCGGTTGATCTCGTCGGCCAGCAGGATGTTGGTGAAGATCGGCCCCTTCTGCACCGTGAAGTCACCACTCCGCTGATTGTAGACCATGGTGCCGATCAGGTCAGAGGGCAGCAGGTCGGGAGTAAACTGAATGCGGTGGAACCCGCCGGCGATGGTCGCGGCCAGGGTGCGGACGGCCAGCGTCTTGGCCAG
>CAZASU010000101.1:0-7563 GCA_964487785.1 uncultured Gemmatimonadaceae bacterium
CGGAACGCGTTCAGCCACTAGTCGTCTAGTGAGCAGCATCGAAGCTCCGGATCGGAGTTGACCGGCAAAACCTATGCCGACTGGGAGGCTCGCGCGAGAGGATTCACCGGCCACCCATTCAGGGTAGCTTATGGCAAGCGGCTTCACAACTGGGGCCGTCTTTCCCGAGGTGCATCTACGTTCTTGGTCTCCATCCGGGTTCCGCCCTATGACCGTCTCGGCCTCATCGCGTCCTCGCACGGCCGACCTCGCCCCGCTTCGTTCCGCATTTCCGGCTCTCGAGCGACGGCACCGGGGCCACCCGGTGGCCTATTTCGATGGGCCTGGAGGCACCCAGGTTCCGAGGCCGGTCGTCGACGCCATGGCGGACTACCTCTACCATCATAACGCGAATACCCATTGGCCCTACCCAACGAGCGAGGAAACCGACGCGCTCATTGCCGGCGCTCGCTCGGCCCTGGCTGACTTCCTTGGTGCCACCCCAGGGGAAATTGCCTTCGGCGCCAACATGACGACGCTGACATTCCACCTGGCGCGCGGCCTGGGACGGAGCTGGGGCCCGGGTGATCGGGTCCTGATCACCGAGCTCGATCACCACGCCAATGTGGCGCCGTGGCGCGCCCTGGAGCGAGATCGAGGGATCACGGTGCTTTCGGTGCCGATGCTCCCGGCCACGGGCCAGCTCGACTGGGACAGGCTGGAGGAGCTGTTGGCGGCCGGGCCGCGGCTGCTCGCCATCGGGGCGGCGTCCAATGCCCTGGGGACAATATCCGACGTGACCCGCGCGGCCGGGATGGCGCGTTCGGTAGGCGCCCTCTCCTTCGTAGATGCGGTCCACTACGCCCCGCACGAGCTGGTGGACGTGGCGAGAATCGGTTGCGATTTTCTCGCCTGCTCCGCGTACAAATTCTACGGCCCGCATATCGGAATTTTGTTCGGCCGTCAGGACGTGCTGGCTCGGGTTGATATACCCAAGCTCGCGCCCGCTCCGGATACGCCGCCGGAGCGGATCGAGACCGGCACCCAGAACCACGAGGGAATCGTGGGCGCCGCCGCCGCCGTAGACTTCCTTGCGTCGCTCGGCACCGGAGAAACTCGACGTGCCCGGCTCACGACTGCCTTTGCCGCCTTCCACGATCGGGGTAGAAGTCTGCTGCAGCGACTGTGGGATGGCCTCTCCCGCATAGACGGAGTGACAATCTATGGCCCGAGGCCTGGCTCACCTCGAACCCCGACCGTGGCATTCACCGCGGCCGGCAAGCCAGCCGACGAAGTCGCACGTCGCTTGGCCGATCGTGGCGTGTTCGTTTCCAGCGGCGATTTCTATGCGACCACCGTGGTCGCCCGCTTGGGGCTGAGCGACGGATTGGTGCGGGCCGGCTGTGCCTGCTACACGACGGAGGAGGAGGTGGATCGGTTGGTCGAGGGGGTCAAGAGTATGTCACCGTAGTACTCCTCTACTTCCCCGCCTGCACCGGAATCCGCACCCGAGTCTTCTCCCAGTCGAGCAACAGCGCTGCCGCCTTGTCACCGGCGGGCTCCGCCTTGATGGTGAAGGTCTCGACCGGCGTCTTGAGCGCTTCACTCTTCACCTTGGCCCGGCCGAGCTCCTGCGCCTTGACCTCGTCGGTGTACCTGCCTTCCTCGCCCCACTGTGACGTGGACCGGTTCACGATGACTTCCCATTCTTGTGGGCCCGGCACCGTATACAGCGAATAGACGCCGGGCGGCACGTTCAAGCCGGCGACCCGCAGCGGAACGGGCGCGTAGAAGACGGTCGGCTCATTGGCTCCCGTCCGCCACAGCTTCCCGAACGGGATGCTCGTCCCCCCGAGCATCGTTCTCCCCCGCGAGGAAGGGCGGCCGTAGCAGACCTTCACCGGCTGCCTGTCAATAGTGAAGGTGAGCGAATCGAGGGGACTCTTCCGGCCTTCGATGGGAACGTTCCTGAACGGACACAGGGTGTCAGGATGGGTCACCAGGCCGGCGGGGGTCGCTTCGCCAGTGGTGAACGCGGCCAGAGCAACGACGGTAGTGAGAAACATGTGCATCTCCTCGTGAGTGTCAGCGCGGACGCGCGCGGAGGGCGTCTCTGGTTTCGAGGGCGGTCGAGAGCGCCGTGTCGGGATCGGCGGCAAGGCAGTTCAGGTGGCCCATCTTCCGGCCCGGCCTTGCCTCGCTTTTGCCATAAAGATGAAGTCGCACCCCGGGTCGCTTCAACGCCTCGTCCCACCGGGGCTCTCCCCCCGACCAAAGATCGCCGAGCAGGTTGACCATGGCCACCGGCGATAGCAGCCAGGGCTGCGCCAGCGGGAGCCCGCACAGGGTGCGGAGCTGCTGCTCGAACTGATCGGCGGAGCAGGCATCCATGGTGTAGTGCCCGCTGTTGTGCGGCCTTGGCGCCATCTCGTTTATCATCAGCTGCCCGCCGTTCACCACGAACAGCTCCACTCCGAGCACCCCAACGTACGCCATCGCCTCGGCGACTCGGGTGGTCAGCTCTCGCGCCTGCCGGGCCAGGGCATCGGATATTCGCGCCGGTACCACCGAGGTCTCGAGGATCCCGTCCCGATGCTGGTTCTCAGCCACCGGGAAGGTGGCCACCTCGCCATCGGCTCCTCTCGCCACGATGACCGAGAGCTCGCACTCCAGGTCGAGCCGAGCCTCCAGGACGCAGGGGACTCCGCCGAAGCGCTCGAACGCCCGCACCGCGTCCTCTTCGTTCTCAACCGTAGCTTGGCCCTTGCCGTCATATCCCAGCCGGCTCGTTTTGAGGAGGGCGGGGCGGGAAATCGAGGCCAGCGCAGCAGGGAGCTCGCTCTTGCTCCGCACCACGCTGAAAGGAGCGGTGGCGAAGCCATGACTCTGCAGAAAGCTCTTTTCGGCGCCGCGGTCCTGGGTAATGGTGACGGCCCCGACCGGTGGGCGGACCAGCGATGACCGGGCGAGCCTCTCGAGCGTGGCGGCGGGGACATTTTCGAACTCGGTGGTGATGGCGGCGCAGCAGGACGAAAGCTCGGCCAGGGCCGGCTCATCGTCGTAGGGCGCACGGATATGGCGGTCGGCCACCGCGCCGGCGGGACTGTGGGGGTCTGGGTCGAGCACCACGACCTGGTACCCCATGGTGCGAGCCTGCAAGGTGAACATCCTGCCCAGCTGGCCGCCTCCGACGACGCCGACAGTGGCGCCGGGAAGGATCACGAGGGCTCCGGAAGCTTCAGATCCAGCACTCGGCGCTCCTGGGTGCGGCGGAATTCGTCCAGCCGCTCGCTCAGGTCAGAATCGTTGAGTGCCAGGATGGCCACCGCATACAGTCCAGCGTTGCCGGCACCGGCGTTGCCGATCGCGAAGGTAGCCACGGGTACTCCAGCCGGCATCTGGACGATCGAAAGGAGTGAATCGAGTCCCTGGAGATGCTTGGTGGGAATGGGAACGCCGAGCACCGGAAGGGTGGTCTTGGCGGCGAGCATGCCGGGAAGATGGGCCGCTCCTCCGGCTCCGGCGATGATACAACGCAGTCCTCGACCCCTCGCGTCCTCGGCATACCGGTACAGCTGATCGGGCGTGCGATGGGCCGACACGACCCGGGCCTCATGAGCCACGCCGAACTCCGTCAGCCGGCGGGCGGCATGCTGCATGACTTCCCAGTCGGAGTCGCTGCCCATCACGATGCCCACCAGGGGCTCTGTCATCGGTATCCTCGGGCGGCGGCAGCCGGTGATCTAGACGGTGGCGCGAGTGCGGTCCATGGTGCCCCGCGCGGCCAATGCGGCCTGCGCCGCCGCCAGTCGGGCAATGGGCACCCGGAAAGGGGAGCAGGAGACGTAGTTCATTCCCAGCCGGTCGCAGAAGGCGACTGCAGCCGGTTCGCCGCCATGCTCGCCGCAGAGGCCAAGCTTGAGATCGGGACGGGTTCGCCGGCCGAGGTCGCAGGCCATGGCGATGAGCTTGCCCACCCCCGCCTGGTCGAGCACCTGGAAGGGATCGTCTTCGATCACCCCGTGCTCCAGGTAGTAGGGGAGAAAGCGGCCTGCATCGTCGCGGGACAGCCCCCACGTGGTCTGGGTGAGATCGTTGGTACCGAAGGAGAAGAACTGCGCCTCCCGCGCGATCTCATCGGCGGTCAGCGCCGCCCGGGGCAGCTCGATCATGGTCCCGAGCAGGTAGGGAACCGTGATCTGCCGCTCCTGGAAGACCACTTCCGCCACCTGCCGCACGATGAGCGCCTGTTTCCGGAACTCGACCACGCTGGCGGTCAGCGGGATCATGACTTCGGGCATCACCCGACCCTTCCGGGCGGCGACGGTGCAGGCGGCCTCGAAGATGGCCCGCACCTGCATTTCGGTGATCTCGGGATAGATGATCCCAAGCCGGCAGCCTCTGAGCCCGAGCATCGGGTTCACCTCGTGCAGCCGGTCCACGATTCCACGGAGCGCGGCCGGCTCCAGCTTGAGCTCGCGGGCGAGCGCCTCAATCTCTGCCGGCTCCTTGGGCAGAAACTCGTGCAGTGGAGGATCGAGCAGGCGAATGGTGACCGGGTATCCCTCCATGGCGCGGAAGATGGCCTCGAAATCCCCGCGCTGCATGGGAAGCAGCTTGGCCAACGCTCGCTTCCGCCCGGGGACATCCTGGGCAACGATCATCTCCCGCATGGCGACGAGCCGGTCTCCGGTAAAGAACATGTGCTCGGTGCGGCAGAGGCCGATGCCCTCGGCGCCGAAGTCGCGGCCGCGGTGGGCGTCGGCCGGTGTGTCGGCATTGACCCGCACGCGGAGCTGCATGATCCGGTCGGCCCACTTCATCACCCGATTGAAGTTGTCGCTGAGCTCCGGCGCGATCAGGGCGGCCTGCCCGGCGAAGACCTTGCCGCTGCTCCCATCCACCGTGATCCACTCGCCCTCGCCAACGCTGCGCCCATTCACCGAGAAGCGGTTGGCCTTCTCATCGACCGCCAGTCCTTGAGCACCGGCCACGCAGGGTTTGCCCATGCCGCGGGCCACCACCGCGGCATGGGAGGTCATGCCGCCGCGCGCTGTGAGAATGGCCTTGGCCGTGACCATGCCATGAAAGTCGTCCGGCGAGGTCTCCCGCCGCACCAGGATCACGGCTTGTCCGGCCCGCCCCAGCCGCTCCGCCTTATCGGCGTCGAAGACCACCGTTCCCCAGGCGGCGCCGGGGGAGGCCGGAAGGCCGGTGGTCAGCAGATCGAGCTTGCTGTGCGGATCGATCGTCGGATGCAGGAGCTGGTTCAAGTCGTTGGGCGGGATCCGGGCGACGGCCTCCTGCTCGGAGATGAGCCCCTCGTCCACCATGTCGCAGACGATGCGCACTGCGGCGTGGCCGGAGCGCTGGCCCCGCCGGGTCTGGAGCATGTAGAGATTGCCGCGTTCGATGGTGAACTCCATGTCCTGCAGGTCGCGGAAATGACGCTCCAGGGTGCGAGCCAGCCGTTCGAGCTCCTGATAGGCATGGGGGAGCCGTTCCTTCAACTGGTCGATGGGCAGCGGTGTACGGCTGCCGGAGACCACGTCTTCGCCCTGGGCGTTGAGCAGAAACTCGCCGTAGAGCCGCTGCTCGCCGGTCGAAGGATTGCGGCTGAAGGTGACGCCGGTCCCGGAATCCTCGCCCAGGTTGCCGAAGACCATCGCGACGATGTTGACCGCGGTGCCCATGGAATCCGGGATGTCGTGGAGCTTTCGATAGTCGATGGCCCGTCGGGTATTCCAGCTCTCGAACACGGCGGCGATGGCCCCCCAGAGCTGCTCCAGCGGCTCGGTCGGGAACTCCCGTCCGGACTCGGCGCGAACGTGGTCCTTGAACCGGCCGACAATCGCCTGCATTTCTTCCACCGGCAGATCGATGTCGCGCTCGATGGTGCAGCGCTGCTTGTGCTCCTCCAGGATCCGCTCAAATGGCTTCTTCGACAGCTCGAACACCACCGTGCCGTACATCTGAACGAAGCGGCGATAGGAGTCCCAGGCGAACTGCGGATTCCTGCCCTGCTTGGTGAGCCCTTCAACGGTGACGTCGTTCAGGCCCAGGTTGAGGATCGTTTCCATCATACCGGGCATGGACACCGCGGCCCCCGACCGCACCGACACCAGCAGCGGATTCTCGCCGTCTCCCAGGTGCTTTCCGGTCGCGGTCTCGAGCCGTTGGAGGGCATTCTCCACCTGGGCTTGCAGCCGCATGGGAAACTGGTGGCTCTCGAGATAGTGAAGGCAGAGATTACTGGCGATGGTGAAGCCGGGAGGAACCGGAATGCCGATGGTGGTCATTTCGGCGAGGCCGGCTCCCTTGCCGCCGAGGATATCCTTCATGGCGGCGGTGCCGTCGGCGCGGCCCTGCCCGAAGAAATAGACCAGTGGCTGGGTGTAGGGGCCGCTCATGCGGTGGTGGGGACGAGCGGTGTGTCACGCCGCAGCTGCACCAGTTGCTCCGGGGTCGTGGTCGGGTACTTGCCCGAGAAGCAGGCGTGGCAGAAACCGGTGTCCTTGCCGGCCGCCGCCAGCATACCCTCCAGCGAGAGGTAGCCGAGCGAGTCCACTCCCAGGAACTGCCGGATCTCCTCGATCGAGTGGGTCGCCCCGATCAACTCCGCCCGCGTCGGCGTATCGATCCCGTAGTGACAGGGCCCCGTGATCGGTGGCGAGCCGAGCCGCAGGTGTACCTCGCGGGCACCGGCGCCGCGGATCATCTGCACCAGCTCCTTGCTGGTATTGCCCCGAACCAGGCTGTCGTCCACCACCACGACCGACTTGCCTTCGATGACCTCGCGCACCGGGTTGAACTTGATCTTTACCTTGGCCACCCGGAGCGCCTGGGTCGGGTTGATGAACGTCCGGCCGACGTAGTGATTCCGGATGAGGCCATACTCCAGCTTGATGCCGGACGCCTCGGAAAAGCCGAGGGCCATGGCATTGGAGCTGTCGGGCACGGCGAACACCACCTGGCCGCCGGGGGCCGGCTGCTCCCTGCCGAGCTGCCGCCCCAGCTCACGGCGGACCCCATCCACTGACTTGCCGAACACGGTGCTGTCGGGCCGGGCGAAGTACACCAGCTCGAAGACGCAGCGGCTCACCGGGCGGTGGGCAAGCCGGGGCAGGTGAGTGACCCGGCCGTCTTCGATCCGGATGAAGTCGCCCGGCCGAAGCTCACAGCTGAAGGAAGCCCCGATCAGATCCAGGGCACAGGTCTCCGAGGCTACAACGATCCCGGCGCCGAGGCGGCCGATAACCAGGGGGCGGAAGCCACGGCTGTCGATTACGGCATACATGGTCCGGCCCACCGTGATCACCAGGCTGTAGGCTCCATCCACCTGTTCCAGTGCCTCCCGGATCTGGTCCTCCACGGTTTCGGCCTCGGAGCGTGCGATCAGGTGCACCAGCACTTCGGTATCGCTGGAGCCGGTGAAGATTGCCCCCCGCGACACCAGCTCATGCTTGATGCCGCCGGCGTTGATCAGGTTGCCGTTGTGGGCGATGGCGAGCGGGCCGCACCGGGTATTGACGTTGCAGGGCTGGGCGTTGGCCAGCACGGTGCTGCCGGTGGTCGAGTAACGGG
>CAZASU010000102.1:0-7522 GCA_964487785.1 uncultured Gemmatimonadaceae bacterium
TGGCGCCGATACCACGGTTTTTCCCGGGTCCGACTTCTTCGTCAACGGCCGAACCGTCGACCCGGATGGGGTGGATTCCGTCTATTTCTTTGTCATCGGCGGGAATCAGAACTTTCACCCGTTTCATCCCAACCCCGCGAGTACGTCGGTCAGCTTTGCATTACCGCTGACCACTTTCGGCCACTCGGGTGAAACGTTCCTGGTTCAGGTCTACGGGGTTGATGCCCTGGGCAATCAGGGTGGTACCTCGGCGCGGCAGATCAACATTCGATAGTGCTTATCCGCCGCCTGGTGGCGCGGGGATACCGAAACCTCGCCGACCTCGACCGCGAGGCACCAGCCCGGGGCCTGGTGCTCCTGGGTGCCAACGCCCAGGGGAAAACCAATCTCCTCGAAGCGATGTATTACCCGGTGCTGTTTCGCTCATTCCGCGGAGCGGCCGACGGACAAGTGGTGGGGGCGGCAGCGGGCTTCGCGGTTGAGGTCCACATCGGCGGCGGGCCAGTGGCATCGGTCGCGGTAACCTACTCCAGCCGGAAGAAGCGGATCACGGTCGACGGCGAAGAGGTACATCGCCTGGCCGATTCGGTTGGGCAGTGGCTGGCGGTCGCCTTTCTTCCCGCCGACGTGGGGTTGGCCTCGGGGCCGGCCGTCGAACGCAGGCAGTATCTCGATCGAGTGCTTTCGCTGTCGGACCGGCGCTATCTGCGGGCGCTGACCAGCTACCGTGCCGCGCTGGCCCAGCGGAATAGCGCCCTCAGGCAGGGCCTGGTCGACGTGGCGCAGGCGTTCAACGGTGCCCTGGCCTCCGCGGGCGCGGCACTGGTCCGGTGGCGTCTGGACTGGGTGGCCAACGCCGCCGAACAGTTCGCCGCGGAGCTCGAGTGCCTGGGTGAGCAGGGAGAGGCGTGTCTCGGGTACCGGGGCAGACTGGAGCTGGCCGACACGGCGGATTGGGAGGCGGTGCTGGCCGAGTCACTGCCGGAGGATCGGGCCCGTGGCATGACCACGGTGGGGCCCCACCGGGACGACCTGCTGCTCGAGGTGAACGGCCGTCGCCTCCGAGACTACGGATCGACCGGGCAGCAGCGCAGCGCCGCCATAGCGCTCAAGCTCATCGAGATCACCACGCTCCGGCTGGCCCGCGGTACCGAGCCGGCGCTGCTGCTGGACGATGTCTTTGCCGAGCTGGATGGCGACCGTCAGCGCCGACTTGCCGCCCGGCTGCTGGAGTCCGGTGATCGCCAGATCGTCATCACCAGTCCGCGCCGTGATGAGCTGCCGGCCAATCTGGACTTGCCGGTGTGGGTGATCGAGGGTGGGAGGATCAGGTAAGAGGGCTATGAAAAAGAAAACCGTACCCATCCCGCTCTCCGAAGCCCTGACCAGCTACTTCAAGCAGGCTGGTATCACCAAGCGGGTGCAGCAGGCTGGTATCATCGAGGAATGGGCGAAGCTGGTGGGGCCGCAGATCGCCGCGGTCACCGCCCCGGAATCGATCACTCCCGATGGAATGCTTCGGGTCCGCGTCGCGACGGCACCGTGGGCCAATGAGCTGAGTTTGATGGCACCCAGGATCCTGGCCCGGCTCAATGCCGGGCGATCCGGCCGGGTGAAGGAGATCCGCTGGATCCCCGGTCCGCTGGACCGGGGCCGGCCCTAACCCGTAGGAGACATGGCCAAAGAATCGAGCTCCGCCTCCGGCGGCAAACAAGAGTACAAGGCCGAATCGATCCAGGTCCTCAAGGGCCTGGAAGCGGTGCGCAAGCGGCCCGGCATGTATATCGGGTCCACCAGCGAGAACGGTCTGCACCACCTGGTGTACGAGGTGGTGGACAACTCGATCGACGAGGCTCTCGCCGGACACTGCGACACTATCTCGGTGGTCATCCACGCCGACAACTCGATCACCGTGGCCGACAACGGCCGCGGAATCCCGGTGGACATGCACCCGACCGAGAAGCTGCCGGCGGTCGAGGTGGCCCTGACGATGCTCCACGCCGGCGGGAAGTTCGACAAGGACAGCTACAAGGTGTCCGGCGGCCTTCACGGCGTGGGCGTCTCGGTGGTGAACGCGCTCAGCGAGCGGCTGGAGGTCATCGTCGACCGTGACGGGCAGCGGCACCACATGGCGTTCGTCCGGGGTAAGACGGTCAAGAAGCTCACGGTGCTGGGCAAGGCGAAGGGCAGAGGGACCATCGTCCGCTTCAAGCCGGACCCCGAGATCTTCACCGTGCTGGAGTACCACTACAGCACCCTGGCCGACCGCCTGCGCCAGCTCGCGTTCCTGAACCGGGGCGTCTCGATCACCATCAAGGATGAGCGGGAGGGGTCGCCCAAGACCGAGACCTTCCTGGCCAAGGGCGGCCTGGTCCAGTTCGTGGAATGGCTCAACCGCAACAAGAAGCCGCTCCATCCCAAGCCCATCGCCTTTACCGCCACCAAGGACGACGTCGAGGTGGACCTGGCCCTCCAGTACGAGGACGGCTACAACGAGAACACCTTCACCTTCGTGAACAACATCAACACCCACGAAGGCGGCACCCACCTGACCGGCTTCAAGTCCGCGCTCACCCGCACCATCAACGATGTGGCCAAGAAGCGCGAATTCATGAAGAAGGAAGACTTCACCCTTTCGGGCGAGGATATCCGGGAGGGGCTCACCTGCGTGCTCCACGTGAAGGTGAAGGAGCCGCAGTTCGAAGGTCAGACCAAGACCAAGCTCGGCAACTCCGAGGTCGAAGGCATTGTGAAGGCGGTGGTGAACGAGCACCTCGGCAACTATCTGGACGAGCACCCGCCGGTGGCGCGGAACATCATAGAGAAGGCCGTCAGCGCCGCCAGGGCACGCGAGGCGGCGCGGAAGGCGCGCGACCTGGTCCGCAAGAAGTCGGGTCTGGAAAACGCCGTGCTGCCGGGCAAGCTGGCCGACTGCTCGATCGACGATCCGGCCCATTCCGAGATCTACCTGGTCGAGGGCGACTCGGCCGGCGGCAGCGCCAAGCAGGGCCGCGATCGCTCGTTCCAGGCCATCCTCCCGCTCCGGGGTAAGATCCTCAACGTCGAGCGGGCCCGCATCGACAAGATCCTCGGCAACGAGGAGATCCGGTCGATGATCACCGCCATTGGAACCGGGGTGAAGGACGACTTCAACCTGGAAAACGCGCGATACCACAAGATCATCCTGATGACCGACGCCGACGTGGACGGCGCCCACATCCGCACGCTGTTATTGACGTTCTTCTTTCGGCAGATGCCGCAGCTGGTGGACGCGGGTTACATCTACATCGCGCAGCCGCCGCTGTATCGGGTGGCCAAGGGGAAGGACGAGTTCTACGCCTACAGCGAGCCCGAGCGGGACGAGTATACCAAGCGTCTCATGAATGGAGAGGTGAAGGGCTCAGTCAACATCCAGCGCTACAAGGGTCTGGGGGAGATGAACCCGGACCAGCTCTGGCGGACCACCATGGACCCCGCGACACGAACCATTCTTCGGGTGAAGCTCGAAGATGAGGTCGGGGCGTCAGACCTTTTCGAGAAGCTCATGGGCGATGAGGTTGAGCCCCGGCGGCTGTTCATCGCGGAGAACGCCAAGTACGTGAGCAATCTGGACGTCTAGGGAGGGCGGAGAAGACGGAGAAGACGGAGGAAACAACAGCCTCTCCTACCTCTCCCACCTTTCCACCCTCTCTGTCATCTCCGTCCTTCTCAAAGCCGCTCCGGCGGCCGGGGACGCGAGGCGCCCGGCCCCCAATCATCGCCAAGGAATCCATCGTCCGGACGCTGATTGGCGTCGAGCTCCCGCACCTCCCGCTCCGCCGCCTCGAGTTCCTCGTGGTCGATCCCATCGTCGCCCGCCTCGCGCCGGGGTCCGGGGTAGCGGCGGTCGCGCCGGAGCCACAGCACCAGGGCGATGAGCGCCGCCAGGGCCACGAGCAGGGTTCCCACCGGTCCACTGACCATCGGCATCGGATCCTCTACGCCAGCGCCGTCACGCCGTCGGCGGTGACGCGGTGGCTGATCAGGGGAGTGAGCCTGCCTGCATCACCAAGCACGATCGCTTCCCGGAGCGCCTCCAGGCCAAGTGTGACCCCCGCCCGATCCCGGGCGAACACCGAGGCCAGCGGCTCGCCCTTGCGCACCTGATCACCCGGCTTGGCGGGGATCACGAACCCCACGGACGGGTCGATCTCGTCCTCGATGGTCCGGCGGCCCCCGCCCAGCTCGAGGATAGCGCGGCCGATCCGGCGAGGCTCGACCCTCGCGACGACCCCGTCGCGCGGGGCGCGGAACACCTCCACCTCGGCCGCCTGCGGCAGCACCGACGGATCGTCGAGTACGGCTGGATTTCCCCCCTGCGCTTCGATCACCGCGGCCAGCTTCTGGAGCGCACGGCCGGACGTAATGCTCTCCTCCAGCCTCTTCCGCGCCGCAGCCGGATTCGAGGCCACGCCGACCAGCAGCAGCATTTCGACACCGAGCGCATAGGTGACCTCCATCAGATCATCCGGGCCATTGCCCCGGAGCCCTTCGATGGCCTCCTCCACCTCCAGGGCGTTGCCACAGGCTCTCCCCAGGGGGCGATCCATGGCGGTGAGCAGGGCCACGGTCGGACAGCCGTGGACCTGACCGAGCCCGATCATCGTCCGGGCCAGCTCCAGCGCGCGGTCGGTCTCCGGAAGGAACGCCCCGCTTCCGGTCTTCACGTCGAGCACCAGCCCATTGAGCCCCTCGGCCAGCTTCTTGGACATGATGCTGGCCGCAATCAGCGGAATCGATTCCACCGTTCCGGTCACATCGCGCAGCGCGTAGAGTCGCTTGTCGGCCGGGGCGATCTCGGGTGTCTGCCCCAGCATGGCGCAGCCCAGCCGCTCGATCTGCGCACGGGTCTCCGCCAGCGTCAGGGAGGTTCGGAACCCGGCGATCGACTCCAGCTTGTCCAGGGTTCCACCGGTATGGCCGAGACCCCGGCCGGACATCATGGGAACCGCCACTCCGCAGCTAGCCACCATGGGGGCGAGCAGCAGGGACACCTTGTCGCCTACCCCGCCGGTGGAGTGCTTGTCCACCCGGGGCACGGCGAAGCCGTCGAACCGGAGCCGGTCGCCCGAGTCGAGCATGGCGTCGGTGAGGGCGGCCAGCTCCTCCGGTGCCAGCCCCCGCCAGACGACCGCCATCAACAAAGCGGACATCTGGTAGTCCGGCACCCGGCCGGCCGTGTACTCCCGGATCAGCTCGCCCCATTCCGCCGGCTGGAGAGCGTGGCCGTCCCGCTTGTGTCCGATGAGTGACGGCATAACCATTCGGAACCTCTCCCGGAGCGAACGATCAGGTGCTTAACCGAGTCTACACAATCGCCCTTATCATCGGCGCGTCGGCCGGCGCCGCCACGGCACTCGACGCCCAGGACGTGGCCGACCATGTGGCCATGGGCAGGGCCGCAAACGAGGCGCACGACCTGAAGACGGCCCTGCGACACTTTCAGGCGGCGCTGGATCAGGACTCCTCCAGCTACGACGCCAACTGGCGCGGGGCGCTGACCCTGCTCGACCTCGGCGAGCAGATCCCCGACTCATCGAAGGGCACCGAGCGGGACTCGCTGTACGCGCTGGCGGAGCGCTACGCCGCCAGGGCGGTGGCCGCGAACCCGGAGGGCGCCGATGGTCACTTTGCGCTGGCTGCCGCCATCGGCCTGGTCTCCCTGGACCTGGGGACGGAGGCGCGCATCCGCCGGGCCGGCATCATCCGCAAGGAGGCGCTACGGACCATCGAGCTCAATCCCAGGCACGATGGGGCCTACCACATCCTGGGCCGCTGGAACGCGGAGATCATGCGACTCTCCGGCATCAGCCGCTTCTTCGCCCGGAACTTTCTGGGCGCCGGAGTCTTCAAGGAGGCGTCGTGGAAGAAGGCGATCGCCAACATGCAGAAGGCCGTGGAGCTGGATCCCGGACGAATCTATCACCACCTCGAGCTCGCCCGGATCTATGCCGACCGCAAACGCCAGGCTGACGCGGAGACCCAGCTGCACGCGGTGGAATCGCTGCCGGCGCGCGAGGTGATGGACTCGATATACAAGCGACAGGGCGCGGAGCTGCGCCGGCGGCTGGCGAAGCACTGAGGGGGAAGCTAGCGGAGGGGGCGGTACGGCGGTAAGAGTCAGCACTCGCGCGTCATCCCGAGCCCTTCGCTACGCTCAGGACAGGCTCCGCGAGGGATCGGGTGGGTGTGACTCGCGCGTGCTTACCCGCTTCTCCGTTCGCTCAAGTTTTCTTCAGTTTGTCCGAGACTTGACTCCGTCACTATTGACGGAGGATGTAGTGCCAGATTCGGTGGAGATTTCCCGGTGAATATACGTGAGGCACGGCTGAAGGCTGAGTACGCCGAGGAGTATGCCGGCCTGACTCCCGGCGTCTGGATCCCGGCTACTGAGCTCGCGCAGAAGCTGATCGAACGCTCGCATTCCCGCCGGCGGGAAGGACGGCATACCCGTACGTTCGACCCCACCCATTTCGAGTTCCGCGGGGGATCCGAGAGACCCCGGCGCCGCGGGTCCCGCACCAGGAAGACCGACCCCCCACGGGGAGCCGGGGAACAGCCAACCTCGTTACAACACCCGCCTGGTCCAAGCAGCTAACGAGCCCCAGTGATCTACCGGAAATCCGGGCGAGGAGCACCGGCGATCCCGATACCCGGTCCCCGGCCGCGGCCGCCACACTTGCCTCCGCCCGCTGACACCATGGGGCGGCCTCGTGCTGCGGGGAGATCATCGGTCCGGTCCGAGCCGGTCGAGGGGCCACTGCTCGCCGGAATCAGCGTGACGGTCTTCCCAGGTAGGAGCTCCCGACCGTTGTCCGAGGTCGATGCCGTGCTGGCGGGCTGGGTCACCGGCTCGGGGGCAGCGAGGACGGGCGCAGAGCCTGCCCCGAGCGCAGCGAGGGGTGCGGTAAAGTCCGCGAGCCGCACTTTGGGCTCGCGGCTGGATCGCCGCGCCGGCGCCCGCCGAACCTGCGTCTCCACCGGGGAAGCGATCTCCACGTAAGCGGTGTGGGTCATCAGCGTGAGATCACGCTCGGGTACGGAGCGCCGCTGCTCCCGGGCCTCGGAGCCGCACCCCGCGGCGACGGCCACCAGAGCAGTGAGCGGGAGTAGAAAGACGGTGCGCATGGATCCCTCCAGGGTGGAACGCCGGCTGCTCCATGTGAGACGAAGAGGAGGATAACATAGACACGGCCCCGCTGCCCCGCTGCCCCGCTGCCCATTACACTTGAGGGTCCGTAACCCGGCCGTAACACCGTAGACCCGGAATCACTCCATGACCGCCGCCACGCTTCAGGGCCGCACCTATCCATTTCTGCTCGGCGGGGAGCTGCGGACTGGTGCAGACTCGGTGGCGATCCGAAGCCCCTATTCCGGGGACCTCGTCGGGCGAGCCGAGCTGGCCGGCCCGGACGACGTCGCAGCCGCCCTGGACGCCGCCGTCGCTGCTGGGCCCGCCGCGGCTGCGCTGCCGTCGCATGCC
>CAZASU010000103.1:0-5351 GCA_964487785.1 uncultured Gemmatimonadaceae bacterium
ACCCTCCGGGGAAACGAAGGGGTGCGCTACATCGAGGTGAACGCCCGTGGCCGGCTGGTCCGGGAGGGTGCCGCCTCGGCCTCGTTGCCGCCGACGCCGGGTAACCCCATCACCACGACCATCGACCTCGATCTCCAGCGCTTCATCGACAGCATCTGGCCGGCCGGAGTGCGCGGCGCCATGGTTGCCTTGACGCCCAGGGGTGAGGTCCGGGCACTCTACTCCGCGCCAACGTTCGATCCCAACCATTTTGTCGGCGGGATCTCTTCGGCCGAATGGCGAAAATTGAACACCGATCCGGCCCGGCCGTTGCTCAACCGTGTGATGCAGGCGCGCTACCCTCCAGCCTCCCCCTTCAAGCTCGCGATCTCGGCCATGGCGCTGAAGCGCGGCCTGATCAAGCTGAGTACCAGGATGCCGGAGCCGTGCCGCGGCGGAATGCGACTGGGCAACCGGGTGTTCCGTTGCTGGAAAAAGGAGGGCCACGGCAGCCTCGACCTCATCGGTGCCGTAGCCGCGAGCTGCGACGTTTACTTCTACCAGCTCGGGCTGAAGCTTGGTCTCGACGCCATCATTCAGGATGGCGTATTCATGGGATTTCGGGACAAGAGCGGGATCGATCTGGAAGACGAGCTGAGCCCCATCTGGCCTTCCTCCCAAGCCTACTTCGACCGGCTGTACGGGCCACGCCATTGGAGCCCACCAGGCACTACCCTGAACTTCTCGATCGGCCAGGGTGAGAACACCCAGACGCTGATCAACATGGTCAAGTTCTATCAGGGCCTCGCGGGCCCCGGCGTGGCGCTGACTCCCTACATCGTGCGGCCCAGCTCGGACAAGGGCAGATCGCTCGGGCTCGCCACCAAGGAGCTTGATGGGCTGCGCACCGCGCTCATCGCGGTGGTGGAGCGAGGCACCGCCGCCGCGAACCGTCGCGCCGATCTCGCCGTGGCCGGCAAGACGGGGACGGCCCAGAATCCACACGGTGACGACCACGGCTGGTTCATCGGCTTCGCGCCGGCGGACAAGCCGGAGCTGGTGGTGGGTGGAATCATGGAGTTTGCCGAGCACGGTACCACGGTGGCGCCGTATGTCGTCCGGACCCTGCGCCGCTACATCCTCGGCCCGGAGGCCGTCGGCCCGGTGAAGCTTGGCGTGCTGCTCGACGAATCGCTGACTTCGAGAGATACCGCACCTCGGCCCCTGGAGCTCGACCCCGACTCCGCGGCTGCACGCGCCGCCGCAGACTCCGTGCGGCGCGCGGAGGGCAACCAGTGAGGGGCCCTGCCATCGACCGCAACTTGGTCCTGGTCAGCCTCGCTCTCATGCTGTTTGGCCTGGCCACGCTGTATTCAGCCGGCCAAACCGATGTGCCTACCCGCGCAGCCGGTATGTGGCACCGTCAGATCGTCTGGTTCGGTGTGGGCATCGTGGCGTGCTGGGTCGTTTACAACTTCTCGCTTCGGGTCCTGGAGTGGGTAGCCCCGGCACTCTACGCCTTCAGCATCCTGCTACTCGGCATCGTGCTGGTGGTCGGCACCGGTGCCGGAACGGCCGAGAGCAGCCACAGCTGGCTCTCGATCGGTGGACATCAGATCGGCCAGCCTTCCGAGCTCGCCAAGGTGGCCACCGTGCTGATGCTGGCCCGGTTTCTCTCCGGCCGGAAGGAAGCCCCTCGCTCGCTCCGGGACCTGATCGGACCGGCGCTCATTGTGGGGGTGCCGTTTCTCCTGGTTCTGAAGCAACCCGATCTCGGCAGTGCCCTCGTGTTCGTGGGCATTTTCTTCGCGATGCTGTTCTGGTCGGGCGTGCGGCCCCGGCTTTTGTTCCTGATAGCCACACCGGGGATCAGCCTGTTTCTGGCGTTCAATACGCTGGCCTGGAGCGCGTGGATCATCGTGTTCGTGTTGATCCTCATTGCCTGGCGGCCGTATGTGTGGGATTGGACGATGTTCCTCGCGGCCAACGTGGCCATGGGTGCCATCGCCATGCCGCTGTGGACCCGGCTGGCCCCGTACCAGCAGAACCGGCTGCTCACCTTTCTCAATCCCGAGGCAGATCCGCGCGCGGCCGGTTACCATGCCATTCAATCCCGGGTGGCCATCGGATCCGGCGGGTGGTTCGGAACCGGATACACCGAGGGTCCCCAGAAGCGACTGGCCTTCCTGCCGGAGCAGCATACCGACTTCGTATTCTCAGTGGTGGGAGAGGAACTGGGCTTTCTGGGTGTCCTCGTGGCACTGGGGCTCTTCCTGACGCTCTTCCTGGTCCTGCTTCGCATCGCCCGCCGGGCAACCGATCCGTTCAGCAGTCTGGCCGTGTTCGGCATCATCGGCCTGTTCTTCACCCACGTTTTCGAGAACGTCGGAATGACGGTGAACCTCATGCCGATCACGGGCATTCCGCTTCCCCTTTTCTCCTATGGAGGCTCCTTCTTCATCATCTGCTCGCTGTGTCTCGGGGTGGCCCTGCGGGTGGCATATGACTCGAGGTCGTCTGGCTATCTCGATACTTGATAGGGACTTGGGCGCAGGGGTCTAGCGCGGGAGCCGGAGAATTGTGAGATTCCATGGCTTCGACTGTCTCATCCGGCACCCTCTATCCTCCATACCACCTGTATCTTATGGCTGTGATGGCCTGGTTTAAGAAGGAACGCAAACCACGTACTTCTCAGCGCGAACGGCTGGAGATTCCGGCCGACGCGTGGGAGAAGTGCGACAAGTGTGGCCATATCGACATTCGAGAAAAGTTCGAGAAGGCGTTGAACGTCTGTCCCGAGTGTGGCTGGCACCGTCGGATCGGTGCCGAAGATTATATCGAGATTCTGACCGATCCCGGCACGTGGCGCGAGCTGTACGGAGGACTCCGCTCGGTCGACCCGCTAAGGTTCGAGAGCTACGCCGACCGGCTGAAGGTGGCCCGGCAGAAGGGCGGTGAAGCCGACGCGGTGTATACCGGTACCGCCAAGATCGATGGGCTGCTGTTCAACCTGGCGGTGATGAACTTTGCCTTCATGGGCGGCTCGATGGGTTCGGTGGTGGGGGAAAAGATCGCCCGGTTGGCGCGGCGCTCGGTGGAGAAGAAGATCCCGCTCGTCATCGTCTCGACTTCCGGTGGGGCCCGCATGCAGGAAGGCGTGCTCTCCCTGATGCAGATGGCCAAAACCTCGGCCGCTATTGCGCAGCTTCACCGCGACTGTATCCCCTACATCTCCATTTTGACCGATCCCACCACCGGCGGCGTATCCGCGTCGTTTGCCATGCAGGGCGATGTGGTGCTTGCCGAGCCGGGTGCGGTGATTGGCTTCGCGGGACAGCGGGTGATCAAGCAGACCA
Source organism: uncultured Gemmatimonadaceae bacterium (assembly GCA_964487785.1). GTDB lineage: Bacteria > Gemmatimonadota > Gemmatimonadetes > Gemmatimonadales > GWC2-71-9 > CAVVWJ01. The sequence goes on from CAZASU010000103.1 coordinate 3,336, forward strand.
TCGGGCAGGATCTTCCCGACGGATTTCAGACCGCCGAATTTCTGCTGGAGCACGGCCAGGTAGATGATGTGGTGCCGCGCGCCTCGCTTCGCGATACGACGGCCCGTCTCCTGCGGCACATGCAGGGGCAACGCCCCCACGTCGAGATGGCCGAGCTGAGCTGAGGTCGAGCGGGTTGCCGTGCTCGACGCCCCACCTACGGCCTCATCGGGTGGGGCGTCGTCGTTTCCACCAGCACTCTCTCGCGAGCCCCGATGTCGCTGACCTATGCTGAGGCACTGGAGTTTCTCTTCCCCCGGACCACCACCATCAAGTTCGGGCTGGCGACGACGCGTGCGCTGCTCAAGTCTCTCGGCAACCCCCACCAGGTCATGCCGTCGGTGCACATCGGCGGCACCAACGGAAAGGGAAGCGTGTCCACCCTGGTGGCCGCTGTGCTCAGCGAGGCCGGCTGGCGGGTGGGACTCTATACCTCGCCCCACCTGATCTCGTTCCGGGAGCGCGTCCGGGTGGACGGGGTGCCCATCTCCGAGGAGGCGGTGGCGATGTGGACCAGCCGGCTTCTCCCGGCGATCCTCGAGCGCAAGGCGACTTTCTTCGAAGCCACCACCGCGCTCGCGTTCGCCGATTTCGCCGCCCGGGGCGCGGAGATCGCGGTGGTCGAGGTGGGGCTGGGTGGGCGCCTCGACAGTACCAATGTGGTCCGGCCACTGGCCAGCGGTGTGACCAAGATCGAGCGGGATCACATGAAGTACCTGGGTGACACCCTCGAGTTGATCGCCTGCGAGAAGGCCGGCATCGCCAAGCCTGGTGTGCCGTTCGTGGTCGGTGAGACCGACCCCACTCTGGTCGGGGTCCTGCGCCGCGAGGCCAGACGAGCGGTCGGACGGGCGGACAGGCGGGCACGGGCCGATGTACGGGTTCTTCCACCGGACTACGAATGGCGTGGGCCGCTCAGCCTGGCGGGGCCGCATCAACGGCGCAACGCGGCGGTGGCGCAGGGCATCCTGATGGCCCTGCCATCGCCCTATCGCCCGACGGCGACCCAGATCGAGCGCGCTTTCGGGCTGGCCAGGATCGCCGGGCGGCTCGACCAGAGAGGCCGGTGGCTCTTCGACGTGGCGCACAACCCGGACGGAATGCGGTCCTTGGTGAAGGCACTGGCCTCCACCCAGCCGAAGCGGCCCCTGCATGCGCTGGTTTCGATCCTGGGCGATAAGGAGTGGCCCGAGATGCTGGTGCAGCTGGATCAGGTCATCGATCGTGGGGTCCTGACTATCGCTCCTACTGCTGCCGGGCGGGGATGGGACATCGAGTGGCTCCGACGCTGGCTCAAGGACCCGGCTCGGCCTCCAGCCCACGCGGAATGGACCCTGATTCCCGATTTCACCGAGGCAATCGAGACGGTACAGGATGGCGCGGCAACGGTGTTGGTGACCGGGTCGTTTCATACCGTTGGCGACGTCATGCAGAGCCTGGGAATGGACGTCATGTAACAGCACTTCAGCGTCATCCCGAGCGTAGCGAGGGATCGGCCCGGGTGACGCGAGGTCGAGATCGCGGGGAAAGCGTACGCCCACCCGATTCCTCGCTCCGCTCGGAATGACTCCCGCTTCCAAGAATCCTTCACGTTTTATTCCTTCCCGCTCATGCCTTCCCCCCTTATACTCCCCCCATGCAAACCAAGGCCCTGCCGGGCTTTCGTGATTTTTACCCCGCCGATCTCGCTCTCCGTGCCCACATGTTCCGAACCTGGCGTACGGTGGCCACCCGGTATGGGTTCGAGGAGTACGACGGGCCGCCGCTGGAGCCGCTCGATCTCTACACCACCAAGAGTGGGGACGAGATCGTCGGCCAGCTGTATAACTTCACCGACAAGGGCGATCGCCCGGTTGCGCTCCGGCCGGAGATGACGCCGACGCTGGCCCGCATGGTGGCGGCACAGGCCGGCCAGCTCAGGAAGCCCATCCGATGGTTCTCGATCCCTCAGTTGTTCCGCTACGAGCGGCAGCAACG
>CAZASU010000103.1:5451-7425 GCA_964487785.1 uncultured Gemmatimonadaceae bacterium
GTGGCGATGGGGCTGGGCGATTTCGTCGAGGTCGATCTCACGATTGTCCGAGGCCTGGCCTACTACACCGGGATCGTCTTCGAGTTGTTCGACGCGGGGCGTACCTTGCGGGCGATCTGCGGAGGCGGGCGGTACGACAACCTGCTCGACGCGCTCGGCGGCGTTCAGATGCCTGCGGTCGGCTTCGGCATGGGTGACGTCGTGCTGGGCGAACTGCTCAAGGATAAGGGTCTGGTGCCGACCGAGGTTTCCAGCATCGACGTCTTCCTCGCCTCTATTACCAAGGAAGACTTGCCCCAGGTGCAGGCTTTGGCCCACCGGCTTCGCGCGGCCGGGTTGCGGGTGGAGTATGCCTTGAGCCGGCAGGCCGTGGGGAAACAGCTCAACCTGGCCAACGACCGGAATGCCCGGCTGGCCGTCGTGGTCGGCCCGGACGAGCGGGCGCGCGGTGAAATCGTGATCAAGGATCTGCGGACCGGGTCACAGGAGACAGTTCCATTGCAATCGACCGTTGACATCATCAGAGCCCGTATCAATGGCTGACACCAAAGCGCTCACCACCCGCGCCGCGGATTTCAGCGCGTGGTACAACGAGATCATCGCCCGGGCGCAGCTCGCCGATTATAGCCCGGTCCGTGGGTGCATGGTGATCCGGCCGAACGGCTACGCCATCTGGGAGCTGATGCAACGCGCCCTGGACCAGATGTTCAAAGACACCGGGCACCAGAACGCCTATTTCCCGCTGTTCATCCCCCAGAGCTTCATGGCGAGAGAGGCGGAGCACGTCGAAGGGTTTGCCCCGGAAGTGGCAGTGGTGACCCATGGCGGGGGCAAGGAGCTGGAGGAGCCACTCATCATCCGGCCCACCTCCGAGACGATCATCTACGCGATGTACGCCAAGTGGATCCAGAGCTATCGCGATCTTCCGCTGCTGATCAACCAGTGGGCCAACGTGGTCCGATGGGAGATGCGTACCCGCCTGTTCCTGCGCACGACCGAATTCCTGTGGCAGGAGGGACATACGGCTCACGCCACCGAGGCGGAGGCAGAGGAGGAGGCGCGGCGGATGCTCGGGGTCTACCGCACCTTCATGGAAGAGTGGATGGCCATGCCGGTGCTGACCGGGCTCAAGACCGACAGCGAGCGGTTTGCCGGCGCGCTCCGGACCTACAGCTGTGAAGCGTTGATGCAGGACAACAAGGCCCTGCAAGCCGGTACCAGTCACAATCTCGGTCAGAACTTTTCGCGGGCGTTCGAGGTGACCTTCCAGACGGCGGCGGGGGGGCTGGACCATGTGTGGAACACCTCCTGGGGGGTCTCCACCCGGCTGGTGGGCGCGCTGATCATGACGCACAGTGATGATTTGGGCCTGGTCTGCCCGCCGAGGTTGGCCCAGTACCAGGTCGTAATCGTCCCCATCTACAAGAGTGACGAGGAGCGTGCCACGGTGCTCGAGGCGTCACAACGCGTGGGCAAGGAGCTGATGGCGGCCGGAATACGGGCCCATGTGGATGCCCGCGAGGGAATCAAGCCGGGTGCCAAGTATTACGAATGGGAGGGCCGGGGCGTTCCGCTTCGGCTGGAGGTGGGGCCGCGCGACGTGGCCTCGAATTCGGTCATGCTGGCGAGGCGCACTGGAGGAAAGAAAGAACCCTTGCCGATGGACGGGCTTCCGGGCCGGCTCACGGCCGTCATCGACCAGTTCCAGGCGGACCTGTTGGCCGCTGCGCTCGCGCGACGTGAGGCCGCCAGCCTGCGGGGAGCCACCAAGGAGCAGTTCGTCGCCCGGATGGAGAACGAGGGCGGCCTGGTCTACGGCGGTTTCTGTGGACGCGGCGTCTGCGAAATCGAGATCAAGGAGCAGACCAAAGCCACGATTCGCGTGCTGCCGGATCCGGAGTTCCGTTCACCCGTGGCCCCGACCCACTGCATGTGGTGCGGCCGGCCCAGCGTGGTCGAGGCCGTGTGGGCGAA
>CAZASU010000104.1:0-3047 GCA_964487785.1 uncultured Gemmatimonadaceae bacterium
CGTTTCGCCACCTTCTCTCGTCGACTGAGGACCGCATGACCACTTATCTGAAGCAATCGACGGCTGTGGACATCGCCCTCGGGCCTTTCCTCGATTCAGTCGATGGAAACTCAGTGGAAGCCGCGCTGACCATCACCCAGCCGGACATCCGGCTCAAGAAGAACGCCGCCGCCTGGGCCCAGAAGTCCGCGGCCCAGACGCTGTCCCACGAGGAGGCGGGCTGGTACGAGGCCAACCTGAGCGCCACCGATACCGACACACTGGGCGTGCTGATGGTCGCCGTGCACGAGGCGGGGGCGCTGCCGGTCTGGCGCGAGTTCAGCGTCGTCCCCGCCAACGTCTACGACAGCCTGTTCTCGACCGACAAGCTGCAGGTCGATGTGGTGGAGTGCACGGGGGCCGCGCAGGCGACCATTGCCACCCAGGCGAGCGTCACCGCCATCGACGACTTCATCGATACCGAGGTGTCGGCGATCCTCGTAGCCGTGGATACCGAGGTCGCGGCGATCAAAGCCAAGACCGACCTCATCCCGGCGTCCCCCTCCGCGGTGAGCGATGTGCCCACGTTGGCTGCGATCACCGCCGGGGTCTGGGACCTGGCCAATGGGATCGAGGTTGGGCTCACGCCGCGCGGGTCGATGCGACTCATGGCTGCGGCCCTCTGTGGCAAGATCTCGGGTGCCGGTAGTGCGACCGAGACGGTACGGAACGCGGTCGCGGATAGCCTCAATCGCCTGATCTACCAGACGGATAGCTCGGGTAACCGCACCGGCATCACTTACGTCGTGACCTAACCATGTTCCTCGCGGGTCGGACATTTAAGGCGCGCCTCTTTGCTGCGAACTTTCTCCAGCTCACGGCAGCCGTGCCGTTCGTGCCTCCGGCCCCCCCGGTGGCTCCGGTGGTGCGGGCCCTCCCGCCCTCCCTGTACGTCAACGATGTGGATTTGGCCCGGTACGGCGTCTCGGTCGGGACCCCGCGGGGCTGGGCCGATCCCCCGCCGGTGACGGACCGCTACACCGCGGTCCCCGGCCGCGCGGGTGGCTACCGGATCGCCTCTGAGGCCGAGATCGGGACCCGCACGTTCAGCGTGTCCGGTGTGCTGCTCACCGAGAGCGTGACCGAGCGAAACGCCAACTGGGACATCGTGAAGCGCATCCTCGGCGGCCCCAGCCTCGATATCCGGTTCGCCGACTACCCGGACCGGATGGCGGAGGACTGCCGGGCGCGCGCGGGCTCGTTCGAGGCGCTGGGGCCGGATGGCCGGTTCACGGTGGAGTTCACCTCCACCAACGGCTACCTGGTCGGGACCCAGACCGAGGTGTACGCGATCGCGAATGGCGCGACGGTGCCGCTGGTCCTGGGCACCGCGCCGAGCGACCTGACGCTCCACCTGGTGTCGATCGGGGTGGCGCTGCCGACGGTGTTCTACCGGGACGCGCAGGGACTCATCCAGGGCTACGTGGCCTACGAGCTCCAGGTCGGGACCGACGCGGGCGAGTGGGCCACGGGCGATTGGATCGAGTACTCGCCACCGGACGAGCCACTGATCAGCTACCTGCACCGGGCGGGTGATGTGGTAGGTGTCAACGTGGGGAGTGCGCTCACCACGAGCCAGTTACCGAGTGCGGATCCGGACGACGGGGACGCGACCGAGGGGCCGACGCTGCAGGCGGTGAACTGTAACTGCATCGCAATATGCCGGAAGGCGTTCAGGTGACCACCGGCGCCGGTCCCTCACGGATTCGCCGGAAGTCCGATCTCCTCTTCGGCTGGCGGTCGTCGGATCTCTCGCTGGACGCCTACACCGGCCAGGTCGGGACGCCAAACCCATTCATCGTGGGAGTGGTCCCTGCGACCATCGAGGGGCGGAATGGCGTAACCGTGACGGCCGGGGTGGGGCAGCCCCGGTGGGAGCAGGCCGCTGCGCGCGGGACCATCACCCGCCTCGCGGTTGAGGGTGAGGTTGCCGGCCAAGTCGTCGAACAATACATCCACCCATTCGCGCTGCGGGTCCAAGCCCTGAGTCTCTACTGGCGGGTCTGGCCGATGTACACAGTAGGCCAGAACCTCGCGCAGGTCGCTTACGGGCCAATGATCGGCCAGGCCACGACGGGCGGTGGCTGGCTGGGCCTTCGGCGGATTGGCACCGACTGGCAGGCGACGCGGAAGCGCGGTGCCGTCGAGATCACTTCGACCCTGACCGACGTGGGTTCGGTGTTCCCGCTGGACGTGCTGGTCACCATGACCCCCGGGGGGACGGTGGTGCTTTCCCTTCGGGATGCGACCAGCACCCGGGTCGGTACCGGGCCCACGGATGTCAACATGGCAATTACGACGGAGACCTGGGGCGGGAGCCTGTTCGGGTTCTGTGGAATACAGGGCTTGGTCGCACCAGGAGGCCGCTGGTGGTATGAGGTAATAAAAATCGCGCGCGGCGTCCAGTCGTTTACCTCGATGGACCTGCTCCACTAAATGGCCCTCCGCTTTTATCTCGGCACCGGGGCGGCGGCGGCGATCAGTCCCGCGGTGGATGCCTCGTGGGAGCGGAGCATCGCGGGGTTCGCCCGCTACAAGCTCTCGACCACCAAGGACAACTCGGCGCTGGCCGATGTGGCGGCCCTGTTCGGCTCGACCTCCACCAGTGAGACCTGTTGGCTGCAATTGGTCAGTGACCCGCTGGCCGCGCAGACGATCGCGGGAACGTTCGATGGGTTGATCCGGTGTCAGGAACTGAGCGCATCAGAGGACGCCTACCTCGTCTACGCGCTCCGGGTCGTGTCGAATGACGGGACAACGGTCCGGGGCACGCTCAAGGTCGGGACCAACACCACCAGGGAGATCAATGCTGCGACCGCCACCGGTCGCGGCCCGATTCCCGCACCCACCACCCTCTCCTCTGTTGCGCTCCTGGCGGGCGACCGGATTGTGCTGGAGTTGGGGGTACACGGCATCACGCCGGCCAATCTCGTCAACGTCATCCTCCGTATCGGTGCCCCGTCGGACGTGGTCGACATCAGCTCCGAGGGCTCGGGGTCTGACCGCGT
>CAZASU010000104.1:3147-7352 GCA_964487785.1 uncultured Gemmatimonadaceae bacterium
GTCCGGCTCCTCTGGTCGGATGGCGACTACACCGAGCACCGGATCAGCGAGACCACCCGGCGGAATCGGCGGGGGCAGCGCACCCGCGAGATCGTGGCCCGGTCGATTCTCCAGGACCTGGGCTTCCGGGGGATCATCACCCGGACCACGGCGGACGGGGCGAGCACGGCGACGTTCGAGGCGCTGGGCCTGACCATGGCGCAGAATATCGAGACGCACATCCTGCCGACCCCGGTGGAAGCGGGGCAGGACTTCTGGGCGGTGGGGACCATGACCCACCTGAACCCGGTGGACATGGTCTACGGTGGCGACTCGCCGCTGTCCGCGCTGCGGAGCCTGGCCGCGGTCGGCGGGGACCTGGAGTTGGCGGTGGAGCGCCGCCCATTCGAGTACGCGATCCACCTGCTCCGACAGGTGGGCGCCGGGGTGGAGCCGCTGGTGGTGCGGGCCCGGAAAAATCTGCTCGACCTGGGTTTCAGCGAGCGGGATGCGGACCAGGCCACCCGCGTGTATGCGTTCGGCCAGGACACCGATGGTGTGCGGCCCTCGCTGGGGCAGGCGACATGGGACGCCGAGGAGTCCAATAACATCACCGGCGGGTATGAGTTCACCGTGAGCGATCCGTCCAGCGGGGCGCGCGCGATTGCCTATGATGGCCAGTTTCTTCCGGTCCGGGAGGGCGACCCACGCTATCACCTGGAATGGGTGACGGGTGCCGATTTCATCGCCCCGATCGTTGCGACGACCGCGAGCAACCAGCTTATCCAGATCGAGACGACGGCCATCCCGCCTGCGGGCGTGAATCGGGTACGGATCGTCGCCGACGCCGGGGGGCGGGAGAACCTGTTCGTCGATCACCCGGCGATGGTGCAGACCTACGGGGTACGGGCCGCGAAGTTCTACCGGGACGACATCCCGGCGACCGATAACCTGGTGCCGAACCCCTACGGCCGGGTCTGGCCGGTGACCAGTCCGTTCCCAACCGGCTGGAGTGTGCCCGGGCCGTTCCCGGAGCAGATCCCGGTGGTCACCCGCGAGACCAACCCCCGGTACTGGCAACACGGCGGGCAGGCCGTGCGGGTGGAGTGGGACCCAGCTATTCACAGCGCTGGAGACCTGTCGCGGGTCGGCCTGCCCATCGCCACGATCCCGCTTCGAGCGCAGGGCTATCTCAGTTGGTTTGTGCGGGTCACCACGCTGCGGGGCTCGATCCAAACCTGGATAAAGTTGACGCGCCGGGCCACCGACTACGACGGGAACCCGTCGCCATCCCTGCCCTTTCTGGCGGGCACCGGCCTCGAATACTGGATTCCGCAGCAGACCGGCACGTTCGAGAACGACATCGTGCTGCCCATCGTGAAGAACATCGAACTGAACACCGCCGAGGAGATCGGGGTCGCCGCGGCGTGGGATCTTGGGAAGTATCCGCTCTATGGCGGCACGGCGGAAATCTTCGTCGCCAACGACTACGATACCGGGTACGGCGGCAACTGGGCGTTAAGTGACGGGGCTGCCTGCATCATCGAGGCTGCCCAGCTCACGATCAGCCCCTCACAGATGCCGCTGCTCGAAGGCAACGGCGGGAACCGGCTCCACCAGGCCGCCAACGAACGGGTCGGTCTGTATGGTGCCCCGGCCCCAGCGGTCACGGTGAGTGCCGTCGACCTGGGGCTCGCCCGCGAGGCGCGGCTGACGCTCGGCGGTCCCATCCAGATACAGGACCCGGAGACGGATGTCGCGGTCTCGACCCGAATCGTGGGCTGGGACCGTGACCTGTTCCACCACCGGGAGCCGCAATACGAACTGTCGAACCAGCGGGCCGACATCACCACGCTCCTGAGTAAGCTGTCCCGCACCACCCGCCACCGGACCGCGACCGTGCCGCCGGGGACGCGGGGCCTGAGCTACGCCCCGGTATGACCACCTCCCTGCCCCGTCTGGGAACTCGGGCCAACGCCGAGCCCATCGCCTCACCGACCGGGGATCTCCCGCCGATTGCGGACTTCTCGTCCGTGGTGGTGGGCAATACCGTCACGTTTACTGATCAGAGCGTCGATCTCGATGGCACCATCGTGTCCTATCAATGGGACTTCGGGGATGCCGCGGTCAAGCCGGTCGCCTCGTTCACGGTGAGCGGCGCCGGGCTCATGAGGCAGTTCCTCGACCAGAGCACCGACGCCGCGCCGGGCTTCGTCAACGCCTGGCTCTGGGCGTTCGGGGACGGCGCCACGTCGATCGAGCAGGACCCGTCGCACACCTATGCCGCCGGGGGCAACTACACCGTCTCGCTCACCGTGACCGATAACGATGGAAATGCGAGCAGCACACCTTATACGCAGGTCGTGTCGGTGTCCGCCGGTGGGCTGGGCGTGCCGTTCATCGTGTTCGAGGGGTGGGGACTCACCAGCCCCAAGCAGCACACGGAGTCGCTGTCCGGCAGCGTCCACGCGGAGCAGCCGGAGAACATTGTCGCCCGGTTGCGGGCCGCACGTCTGCTGGGCCAGAAGTTCGAGTTGATGCTCTGCAGCGGCACCCACACCCTGTATATGACGAACGGGCAATTCGACCGCTCGAAGTGGTCGGCGCGGCTGCAGCGGTTCAATACGCCGGCCATCAGGACCGAGATGGAGATCGCGCGGGCGGCCGGGGTGGTGCTGGGCCTCAATATCATGGACGAGCCGCAATCGCGATCCTGGCGCGTCCCCGCCGGGCCCAGCGGTATCACCCGCGCCGTGCTCAACAGTATGGCCGCCGAGGTGAAGTCGATCTTCGGCTCCCTGATGCCGGTGGGCTGCCATGTGACCTCGAATTACCGGCCGTCCGACGGGCCCTATACCTCGCTCGACTACATCGGGACGCAGTTCATCCAGGGCTGGGAGGACTTCGGGGATCAGATCGACGATGGCTACCCCGGCACCGTGCAGGGGTGGCGGGACTGGGCCATCCAGAACGCGTTCGACGACGGCAAAAAGGTGCTGCTGTCGCTCAACATCCTGAACGGGGGTGCGGCCTTCGACGAGCTGACATGCGCGGAGCCGCCCACTGGTGGGATCAGCCCGAGCAGTCCGGGCAAGATTGTGGACGGGGTGCTTATAGGTCGGCGCTGCTCCTGTGGCACGATCGCGACCGGTCCCTATCCCGGGGGCCAGGTCGCCTACTACCTGACCGAATTACTGAAGCCGTGCAGCTCGGGCACGGCCGCCGGGACCCGGGCGGTCGGGCTGCAAATGTGGCAGTGGAACCTGGAGTACATGCAGAAAGCGGCGAACAAGGCCGCCTTCGCCACGGTGGCCGCGGCGGCGGCGCTGCTGGCCCAGGAGAGTTGGCGCTAGGTGGCCGCCCCGACCATCACCTTCGGCACCATGGTCAAAGGGACCGGGGCCCTGAGTCCGGTCGCCGACGCGCACGTCGCCAACGACATCCTGGGCATTGCGTGCTTCGACTCGAATGAGCCGGCGACCTTCACCACCCAGGCGGGCTACGTCGAGGTCGCGCTCTCGCCGCAGGTCGGCGGCACGTCGGGCGGGTCGAACGCGGTGGGGCTCGCGGTGTTTCTCGTGCGGGCCACGGGCGCGGGGATGACGGATCCGGTGCTCGCCGGTGTAGCGGGTGGGCGCGGGGTGGTGCCCTTCAAGGTCAGCGGCTGCATCACGACCGGGGACCCCTACAGTATCACCGCCGGGAACACGTCGGGCCCGCAGTTGCCGATCGCGATTCCAGGGGCCGAGATCCCGGCCGGGATCATCGACAGCCTCGTGCTCGGGCTGGTGGCCGACCATATCAACAGTGGGGTCGACAAGACGGGTGCGTTTACCAACGCATCCCTGACCGGACTTACCAAGGGGTTCTTTCGGGCCAACGCGGTGGGGAACGGCAGCGGTCTCACCTATGCTCACGGCACCAAGGCCACCGACGGGGTCTACAGTGCCTTTACTGCGACCGCGACCGAGAACATGCGGCAAGCCCGGCTGAGTATCGCGTTTATGCCGCCGGGGGCGACGGGCGCGACCCAAGCCTCGGACTTCTTTTGCAGTGCCTGGTGCGGGGCCAAGGTGGGGGCGCTGCCGTCGCCGGATCACCGGCACATCCACGCGGCTGGCGGGACGCCGTTCGTGGCGCAGCGAGCCATCCTGCTCAGCGGCTCGCCCGCCTGGGAGTCGGCTCCGGTCAATGACGAGAGTTGGCAGAGCCATTTTGTCTCGGGC
>CAZASU010000105.1:0-7226 GCA_964487785.1 uncultured Gemmatimonadaceae bacterium
ACCACGAACCCGAGGCCAGAGACCCAGAGAGGAGCGGCCCACCCGCCGATCACCGGCGACCAATGGGTCAGCATCCTTGCGAGATGGAACAGACCAAGTCGACCCCAAAGCTCACGAGAGCAACGCTGCCCGCCACGAGCCCGGCAGCACTAGCGACGACCGCCTCGACGGTGTTGTAGCCAATGGTGAGGTAATTGAGCCAGAGTCCCCGGCGCACTAGCGCCGAATGCGTAGCAACAGCTTCGGTCATGACTCAAAGACTAGTGGCCACCCCTACGATTCTCAACGTTGCCTGACCTGGGAGAGATTGACAGGGTTGTGGGGCTGTAATCTGCGGGCCTGCCGTTACGAGAGCAGCTCTATCAGCGCTCGACTCACGTGAATACGGGTCGTGTCCAAGAGCGGTACTCCGCAGCCCTCAGCCTCGCGGAGGAGCATGGGTAACTCGGTTCCAGCCAGGAGCACCCCTTCAGCGCCATCCTGCCTAAGACGCTCAATAATTGAGACGAATGCCTCACGTGTCTCCGACCGGAACTCGGCGGGGACGAGTTCCCGCATGTATTTCTCATGCACATATTCCTGATCATCTGATCTCGGCGCGTGCACGGTGATTCCACGCCTCGCGAACACTTCGGGGTAGAAGCGTCCCTCCATAGTGAAGCGAGTACCCAGTAAGCCTACCGTTCGGAGGCCAGACTTTTGAGCAGCCTCAGGTATGAGGCAATGAGTAAGCGGTAGTAATCCACGGTTGAGCCGGGCGCGATTCCACCGATGATGCCTAGGGTTTTCAAGACCTCTCCTCGACGCGGCATGTTGGAGCAGCCTGATCCCGAGCTGTGAAGGTGCCTGAGGTAAAACAGACTGACAAGTAGGGGCCTGACAGATCGCCCGCCTTATCTCCTATCCCGACAAGAAGCTGAAGGCTGGTTGAAGGCCCGTTGAAGGCCCACTGACATTTTTCCGAGATATCTCTATGCCCCCCAAACGTCTGAGAGATGGTTGAAGGGGCGGTCGCGCTGACTGACGTTTGCTGATTTATCCCTACAAGTGGGTGTGCAGGCCGGACCATTGTCCCTGTAGAGGCCGTCATCGGGGGAGAATGGTCCGGCACCAACGGTGGGGTTACCCCGTAAATCGGACATCTTGTCGCGGTTGGTTAGACCTCTTAGCCGAATGGGCCTTCGGAGGTCGCATGAAGGATCGGTGGTGTCGATTGGTGTGTCGATTGATCCCAAGGAATCAGGGCATCCACGGCAAGCAATCCGGGCAGATAGCGCGGGATGTCAGTGAGTTACAGGAATGGCCCGTCACTCCCACCGGGCCCAGCAGCGTCGGTTCGAGGCGTGGCGCGCGGAGTTCAACCGCGTCAGCCACAACGGCGGCATCCGCTGGCGCTGCACCTGGGTGAATGTCAGCCAGACCTTGGGCGGTGAAGTCCTCGGTTTCGTGGAGATCGATGACGGGGAGTGGGATGTCTACTTCGGCCCGCTTCGCCTCGGCCGCTTTCACGAGCGCACCTCGCTGATCGAGGACGTGCTCGGCCGCCACTACCGGCGGCACTACTAAAAAGTGTTACCTATGTCCTTGGACTGTTTTGTCACCTATGTCCTTGACTGCTCAGGCCGCCTGGCGGCGGAGATCCACCCCGCTGGCGCACGATCTCGCCCTCGCTCGTCATATGTGGGTGCGGGCCGTCCGGGGCCACCCAGAGTCGCGCCGCCCGGTTGTATCGTGCGACAAAGGCCTTTCGTCTATCCCACACCAGGAAGCACGCTCGGTGCATCGAGGCGTCCGCAAAGCGCCAGAACGGGTCTGCTTCGTCGGCCAGAAAGTCGGGGGTGATCAAGGCATCTTCGCCGGGCCGGATGACTTCACCGCAGAGCGCGCAGTGAGCCCGGGGGGACCAAGATGGGGCTCTCCTGATCCGTGATCGCGCCTTCGCGACGCCGGGCCCTCTTACGCCCGGCCTGAGCCAATCCTTCTCCGCTGCAGGTAGTCCTGTGCTCCGTTACCATTGTTCCAGCACCCGATTGGCGTACCATATGGCGATAACCTCTAGCCCCCAACATCATGACAACGGTCGAGCTTGCGGCCGGACAAGTCGTCACCGGCCCGCAATTCAGCGAGCCACTGCGGGTCGAAACGGTCCAGTCGAACGGGGCCGGTATTTGGGTCGTGGGTCTGGTCGGCATCCGATCGGAGCAGTTCCGCCGTGGACACTTACAGGAGCGGAACTTTCGGGCCTGCAGATCGGCGATACCCGACTCTCCTTCGCGGGTGATGGTGCTCTCCTCAGCGCCTGCTCCCGCTCCCACCAGTCTCGAACCAGGTGCCTCGAAACCGCTGATGATCAGGGATTCACCCCACGCAGGTTTGGCCGGAATTGACAGGGATTGGCAGAGTTTCTATGTTGAACACAAGTTCAATACTGGAGCATGTCTCCTCTGCCAGATCTGTTCACGCTCAAGCAGGTCGCCGACCGCCTGCAACTCTCCGAGCGCACCTTGTATCGCCTGCTTGAGCGCGGCGAGCTGCCGGGCCACAAGGTCGGTGGGCAGTGGCGATTTCGGATATCCGAGGTCGATTACTGGCTGGACATGCGCCTCGCCCGCATGCGCTCGGTCGACCTCCACCAGTTGGAGGGCGAGGCCCCGACTCGCGCGGTGTCCCTCGGCCAGGCATTGCGGTCGGAGAACGCCTTGATCACGGTTCCGTCGGGCACACCTCGCGAGGTGGTCACCGCGTTCGTCGCCGCCGTCACCTATCCGGACCCAGTGGACGGCGGCGTTGTGGCTGCGCGGGTGTGGGCGCGCGAGGAACTCTCGAGCACAGGGACCGTAGATGGGGTGGCGTTCCTGCACACGGCTCGCTGGCAGTCCCGCGTGCTCCTCCAGTCTCCGCTCGTTGCGCTCGGCCGTCTTCCGAGGCCGGTCGCCTTCGGGGCCATCGACGGCACGCCAACCGATCTGCTTTTTCTGCTCCTTGCGCCCGACGACCGAACCCACCTCGTGCTGCTGGCGAAGGCCGCGCGCCTCTGTCGCGATCCCCGACTGCTCCGGGGACTGCGTGCCGCCCGGACCGGCCGTGAGGTCGTGCGCCTCGTTCGCGCGTCGGAGCGCTCGGTCTTTCGCCCCGACCCTGACGCTCAGAGATAAGACAGTATGCAACTCACCGTACGACAAGCCGCCGCCTACTTCGGCGTCGACGATCGGACCGTCCGGAAGTGGATCGCCGACCGGGACTTGCCGGTGCATCCGGCCAACGAGCGGCTCCATCTCAACGCCATCGAGGTGTGGGAATGGGCGATCGCGCGTGGCGTGCCGGTCTCGCGCCGGCTGCTCGATGACGCCCGACGCACGCCCGAGCACGCGCCTCCCCTCTCGGAACTGCTGGATCGCGGCGGCATTCACCTGACCGCCGCCGCCGGTGGGGCAAAGGCGGACGTACTCGCTGGGGTCGTCGTTCACCTCCCCCTCCCGCCCGAGGTCGATCGCGATTTTCTGTTGACCGTCCTCGAGGCACGCGAAGCGATGGGGTCCACTGGCATCGGCGACGGCATCGCGATCCCCCACGTTCGCAACCCGATCCTGCTTCACGTCAAGCGCCCCTTCGTGAGCCTCTTTCTGCTCGACCGACCGGTGGATTTCGAGGCCGTCGACGGGAAGCCGGTGCACGCGCTCTTCGTCGTGGTGGCGCCGAGTGTGCCGGTGCACCTGCGAGTGCTAGCGCACCTCGGCCATGCCCTGCGGGACCCCACGCTCCGCCGCCTCCTCGCCGATCGCGCGTCAGCCGATCGCATTATGGAGCGCATTCGTGCGCTCGAGCGGCCGGCCCACCAGGCAGGCCAATGATTGGCCTGCTCGCGTGGGGCATCGGCCTCATCCTTGGGGGTGGCGTCGCCGCCCTCGTCTTCCGGCGCGCTGCCCTCGTGGCTGACGCCCTGTTTCGCTTGCTCGTCGTTGTGGGGTGCCTCCTCGCCGCAGTGCCAGCTATCGCTATCCTGGCGGGTCATTCACCGCTGATGCGGACCTGGGAGCCTTCGCTACCTGGCGGCCTCTGGGCCGTCGGGCTCGACCCGCTGTCCGCGTGGTTTCTCCTGATCATCGCTCTGGTGGGCGCCACCACGGCAGTGTACGGCGTCACCTATCTGGCTGGGGAGCGACCCCATCGCTCGGTGGTGCCTGCTCACACGGGGTTTGCCGTCCTGGTGGCGGGCATGATGGGTGTTGTGCTCGCGCAAGCGGCCATGCCGTTCCTCATGGCCTGGGAGCTCATGGCTGTGAGCGCCTACTTCCTCATCGTGTACGAAGCCGAGCGTGCCGAGGTCGCCAGGGCCGGTCTCGTTTACCTGGTCCTGACCCACGTCGGCACGTTGGCGCTCTTCGCAATGTTCCTCGCCTGGCGGGGGCCGGGAGCCGACCTGACGTTTCGATCCCTCGGCCTCGCCAGCGCCGGCCTGCCCCTGGGTGGCGCCGTCATCCTGCTACTTGCGCTCCTGGGCTTCGGGGCGAAGGCCGGGGTGGTGCCACTGCACTTCTGGCTGCCGGGCGCGCACGCGGCCGCCCCCTCGCACGTCTCGGCCCTGCTCTCCGGTGTGATGCTGAAGATGGGGATCTACGGGCTGCTCCGGGTGATGAGCCTCATGGGTGCGGTGCCGGCCTGGTGGGGCTGGACTCTGCTTGGGCTCGGCCTCGTCTCGGGTTTGCTCGGGGTACTCTGGGCCCTCGCGCAGCATGATCTCAAGCGGGTGCTGGCATACAGCAGCGTGGAGAACATCGGGATCATCCTGCTGGGGATGGGGGTGGGAGCGCTGGGGATCACCTACCGGCAACCCGTGGTGGCGGTGCTGGGGCTCACCGGGGCGGTGCTGCACACCCTAAATCATGCGCTCTTCAAGAGCCTCTTGTTTCTGGGGGCGGGCGCGGTGGTGCGGGCCACGGGCACCCGGGTGATCGACGAACTGGGCGGGGTGGCGCGGCGGATGCCGCTGACGGCGGCGGCCTTCCTGGTGGGATCGGTGGCGATCGTGGGACTGCCGCCGCTGAACGGGTTCGTCAGCGAATGGATCGTGCTCCAAGCACTGTTCCATGGTGGCATGGCGTCCGGACCGACTCAATTCGTGGTCTTCGCCGCCGCGGGTCTCGGACTCATAGCGGCCCTCGCCGTCGCTTGCTTTGCCCGTGTAATCGGCGTGGTGTTCCTCGGGCATCCTCGCGAACCGCGGACGGCAGAGTGTCCGGAAGCTGGCCCGGGCCTGTTGGTGCCGATGCTGACACTCGGAGGCGCCTGCTGCCTCCTCGGCCTCGCTCCGCTGATCGCGCTCGCGCCCGCCTCTCGCGTTGTGGCTCAGATACTGCCGCTGTCCGCCGGGGCTCCGGCTGTGCCGGATCCTGGGCTATTCGCGGCCGCACTGGGCCTCAGCGGGCTCGCTGCGGCTCTGGCGGGCGCTGTGGTCGTGGTGGGCGCCGTGCGCGCCGCGCTCGCCCGTGGGCGTGCGGTGAGAGGGGCAACCTGGGGGTGCGCCTACCCGCAACCCAGTGCGCGCATACAGTACACGGCCTCGTCGTTCGGGGCACCCCTCCTGTCCGCCTTTGGCTCGCTCGCGAAACCGCCGGTCCGACGGACACCGACCTCCTTCGCGACCGTCGCCGAGGATCGCATGCTCGCGCACGTTGTTGGCCCCGTCTGGGCCCGAGTGCGGACTGCCGCGGCGGCGCTGCGCCCGCTTCAGCAGGGCCGCGTCACGACGTATCTGCAGTACATCGTCTTCACACTGGTCGTCCTGCTCTTCGTGCTCTTCGCGTCGGTTGGGCGCCGTTCATGATGCTCGTTGGGGTCGGGCTGGGGCTCATTCTGGCCGGGGGAGTGTGCGTCTTGCTGCTCCGGCGCCATCCGAGCCTCGGCGAGCGGGTGTTCGCCGTGCTCGTCGCTGGTGGTGGGGTGGCCGCGGCGGTGCCCGCCATTGCGACCTTGATGGATGGGCGCGCCAGGATGCTCCGTGTCTCGCACATGGCCGGCGGCGCCTGGGTGGTCGGTCTCGACCGGCTGTCGGCGTGGTTTCTTCTCCCGATTCTCGCGGTTGGCACCGCGGCGGCAATCTATGGCACGGCCTATCTCGCGCCCGACCGCCACGAGCGACCGACGGCGGCGGCGCATGGGCTCCTGGCGATCCTCCTGGTTGCGCTCGCCGGCGTGGTGACGGCACAGGCCGTGGTGCCCTTCCTCATCGCTTGGGAGGTAATGGCGGTAAGCGCCTATCTGCTCGTGGTCTTCGAGAGCGAGCGGGCGGAAGTGCGACGCGCCGGCCTCATCTACCTGGTCCTTACGCACGCGAGCACGATTGCGCTGCTCGCGATGTTCGCCGGGTGGGGTCATGGCGCCGCTGAACTCACCTTCCGGGCGCTGGCGGATGCGGGCCTGGCGGAGGGGTCGGGCAGGCTGATTCTGGTCCTGGCGCTGGTGGGCTTTGGGATAAAGGCCGGGGTGGTGCCGTTGCACTTCTGGCTGCCGGGCGCGCACGCGGCCGCCCCCTCGCACGTCTCGGCCCTGCTCTCCGGTGTGATGCTGAAGATGGGGATCTACGGGCTGCTCCGGGTGATGAGCCTCATGGGTGCGGTGCCGGCCTGGTGGGGCTGGACTCTGCTTGGGCTCGGCCTCGTCTCGGGTTTGCTCGGGGTACTCTGGGCCCTCGCGCAGCATGATCTCAAGCGGGTGCTGGCATACAGCAGCGTGGAGAACATCGGGATCATCCTGCTGGGGATGGGGGTGGGAGCGCTGGGGATCACCTACCGGCAACCCGTGGTGGCGGTACTGGGAATCACCGGAGCAGTGCTGCACACCCTGAACCATGCGCTGTTCAAGAGTCTCTTGTTTCTCGGCGCGGGCGCGGTGGTGCGGGCCACGGGCACCCGGGTGATCGACGAGCTGGGTGGGGTGGGCCGGCGGATGCCGCTGACGGCGGCGGCCTTCCTGGTGGGAGCGGTGGCGATCGTCGGGCTGCCACCGCTCAACGGGTTCGTCAGCGAGTGGGTAGTGTTCCAGGCCCTTCTTCTTAGCAGCGAGGCCCCGACTGCGCTGCGGGTCGCGAGTGTGGCCGCCTCAGGATTGGCGCTCATCGGTGGGTTGGCGCTCGCCTGCTTCGCCAAGGTCGTCGGCGTCGTTTTTCTGGGCCGCCCGCGCTCGGCGGCGGCCGCGCAGGCGGCGGAGCCGGGGCTCGCCTCGGTCGG
>CAZASU010000106.1:0-7205 GCA_964487785.1 uncultured Gemmatimonadaceae bacterium
TGTCCCACCCGGCTACCGCCGGCTCTGGCCCTCAGTCTCTCCCTGCTGGTGGGCTTCGACGAACCACAACCACTTGTCGATGCCGCGAGAGATTTCGGTGAGGATATCGACGGTGTCGGCGTCCTCGAGCTGGTCCACCTGGTCGATCGCCTTACGGGTACCGCTCCCAAACGCGGCCAGAGCCGACGACAGCGCGTCCACGTGGCCCTCACCGCTGGCGAGAGTTTGCGGGTATTCGTCCAGCGTGGTGCGCTGGGCGACCATGCGGGCGGTTCCTTCCGCGGTCCCGCCGAGTTGGACCACTCGTTCGGCCAGCAGGTCCACGTATGCTTCCACGTCCTCATTGATGTCGTCGAAGAGCTTGTGCAAGGCGATGAAGGTGGGGCCCTTCACGTTCCAGTGGGCCTGCTTGCACTGGGTCTGCAGGTCGATACAGTCGGCCAAACGCTTGTTGAGCAGATCGGCTACCCGGGCCCGGGTGGCCTCCGGCAGGTCGTTCTTGGTGGGGAAGAGGCGGCCCTTTTCGGGCTTACCCTCGGTATTCGCAGCACGCGGCCTGGCGGAAGGTGCCGCTGTTGGTGGGGCGGTTCTCTGAAGCATGGGACACTCCTCTGGGCGTTTAGGTGCCACGGCGTGACGCCTCGTGAGCGGGCCGTAGCTGGCTGCCAACTGTAGTCATATGGCTGTGAGACCATCTGCGCAACTACCTCACATGCGTTCCTTTGTACCAGGCGAGAGCCCGAGCCAGTGCGGATGGGCGGGCCCGAAATCAACCACGCCGAGGTGCTATGTTATGGCAGGTGGCGATGTCAGGAGCGGCTTTTCTCATTCGGCGGGGTTCCGATGTCGGACCATATCTATAAGACCATCGAGCTGGTTGGGTCGTCCGCACGAGGCGTGGAAGACGCGGTGCAGAAAGCCGTGGCCAAGGCATCCGAGTCGTTGCGCAATCTGCGCTGGTTCGAGGTGCTGGAAACGCGGGGACACATCGAGGGCGGGCGGGTGATCCACTGGCAGGTAACGCTCAAGATCGGCTTTACCCTGGAAGGCGAGTAGCGAGCGGAGTCGGCGCCTGGCTGCAGCGGATGCCGGTAACGCCCTGCGCCCTGAAAACAGTGAACGGTGAACGGGCTTGTGTCCCGTTCACCGTTCACCCGTTTACCGTTCACGCTGTTCGTAGTTCTACAGCGCCTTCCCGCGTCTCACGCGGAAGTCGACCACGTTCTTCATCCAGGACCAAAGCGAGTCCTGCCGCTCCGGCGCCGCCGACGCCACTACATGACGGCGCCAGCCTTCCATCACGTCCGCATCCTGGGTCCAGAGCCGGACCCGCTTCCGCGGCACGTGCTTTTCCCAGCGTTGGGCCACTTTGGGCGAAGCGTAGAGCAGGCGCACCGTGACGCTACGGGAGAGATACTCCAGCGGGGTGAGGTTGATTCGCCGGTAGAGGTCGTCTCCCTTGGCCCCGGGAATGTCGGGGACGCCATCCGAGAACATCACGATGCTGAGCGGCGCCAGGGTCAGGTTCTGCCGCTGGACGTGCACCGCGGTGCGCTCGAAGAACGCGTTATAGTCGGTGATCGGATCGGTCTCCGGAAACCAGGCCCGGAGACTGGCCGAGATCTGAGCCGGAGTCTTTCCGCTCAGATCCTGGATCGGATGAAACGTCTTGGCCTCGCCGCTGCGCTGGCCTCCCATGGTGCCGACGAAGACGTCGGTGGGCCGCCGCAGGTCGTGGAAGCCCTTCATGTGGGCGTAGATGTACAGGGAGGCGAACTCGACGGCGTCATCGAAGTGGCCACCCCTCCTGAACGACCCGGACACATCCAGGCCGATGACGAGCGTAGAGCGCGGCGGCGGCGCGTTCTTGGGCGGCGTGCACCCGAGCACGAGCACGGCGAGAGCCGCTACCCCGAGCGCGCGCTTCATGCCGCCACCTGCGGAACCGGCCCGCGTGCAACCGGCTTCCGCTCCAGGCTAAGCGGGGTAGCGGCGAGCACCTCATCCAGTGAGCGGAACGGCAAGGTGAACAGCGGCCGTCCGAGCAGCAGCACGAGGCAGAAGTTGAACCCCGCCGCCAGCAGCTGGAGCACCGGCAGGGTAAGCAGCTCGAACATCTCGCGCCCTTCCTTCTTGAACCACTCCGTCTCGGCCTTCAGGGCCGTGATCGGAGCGCGCCAGAAATCGGGCTGCCGGGGCGGAGCGATGTCAACATTCGCGCCCTCGCGGCTGATCGTTTCCCGTGCCAGCACGGCGATGAGCGCCGGCGTGCCGTACCGCCCGAAGAGGAACCAGGTCATGCCGCGGACACCGAGCCACGCGGCGAACGCCAGGGCCAGCGTGCCCCCGATGCCCAGGTTGAACCCCTGCTGGGCCATCCACGGCGTGATGGCATCGACCAGCTCACGATAGAGAAACAGGACCTCGAACATCGCCACGACGCTCTCGATGAGCACCATCGAGATGATGGTGCCGTACTGCTTGGTCTTGATCGCGTCGTTCAGCGCCTGGACGCAGGCAAAGCTTCCGCCCACCAGGAAGAACAGGAAGATGTACAACAGCGTCGACAGCACCACTGGATTCGGCTCGGCCCCGGTGAGATCGGCCAGCAGCTCGTTCATGGTCGGACGCAGCGTAAACGTGAAGATGGTGGCTTCGATCGCCGACCAGAGCAGCAACAGCAGGAACGCGAGCCACGGCACGCCCGGCTGGAAGTACCGGCGCGAGGTCCAGTCGAGGACGGCAAAGGGCGAGTTCAGCGCGCCCTTGATGGCGTTCCATGTCAAACGGATGAAGGCCCGGATCAGACTCCCGATCCAGCCGGCAAGCACGAAGAGGAATCGGCCCATGCCGGCCCAGTAGAACCACCCCATCCGGCCCACGTCCCACCAGGACATCAGCAACGCGGTGAGGAAGTGGCCCCGTCCGGAGCGGAACGGCAGGGTATAGAGCGAAAGCATCATCGCCCACAGGCTGACCACGAGCACCGCGGCCGGCAGCAAGAGCAAGACGGCCTTGAGCACGGTCAGTGCTGGAGAGCTGCCACCCAGCACGTAGCCGAACACCAGCTGCTGGAGATCCAGGATCCACGACATACCGGACCAGATCCAGCCCCACAGCTGGGTCACCATCCAGCTCCACTGCTCGGTCTGGGCGTTGCCTAGGGTCGATTGCATGAGCGTATTCCCTCCTGGCGGTGCGGAGGAGACAAGGTTGTGACTTGGGGGCTATGCGATTCGTGGGGGGAAGCGCAAGCGACGTGCCCAAGAGGCACAAAACCGCCTGCCGCTTGAGTTATCGGTTGCGAGCAGCAGAGTTGACGACTGCCCACCAGGGCGGTCCGCCGACGCCGGCACCAGGAACAGCCATGCATCGCGACTGCGTTGGGGCGAACTGCAGTCCCCGGCTAATTGCGAGTGACACCTGTTGCACTCACAAGCTGGAAAGCCCCTACATTTATTAGTGAGTACAATATTGATACAAGGTTCAGTTGTATGAGGAGCGGCAATGGCCGGTACTTTGGAAGCGATCTGGATCAAGCGGGCCCACCGCGGCCCCATGGACTCCGTTCCCACCGGTACTCTGGTGGCCGGGAGGGGTCTCGTCGGCAATGCCGATCAGGGCCGCCGCCGACAGGTGACACTCATCGAACAGGAGGTCTGGGACGGCTTGATGCGGCAGCTGGATGCGTCCATCTCGCCCGCCGCTCGCCGGGCGAACCTGCTGGTCAGCGGGATCCGACTGGCGGAGACCCGCAATCGCGTGCTTGGGATTGGAGCCTGCCGGCTTCGCATCGGGGGTGAGACTAGGCCATGCGAGCGGATGGACCAGGCCCTCGACGGGCTTGGCGCGGCACTCGCGGTCGACTGGAGCGGCGGCGTGTTCGCCGAGGTGCTGGATGACGGCGAGATTTCGGTGGGCGATGAGGTGGAGTGGGAATGAGGGCCTAGAAGGGCTATTGAGCCAATAGCCTTCTAGGCCCTCATCCTCTTCGCCTTGGCCCTCACGAACGAGTAGTTCAGCGCCGGCAGCGTGTTCTGGTTCGCCACCTTCTGGAACAGCCCGCCGGCCCTGGCCGCGTCGTGCTTGCCCTGGAGCATGAGGTCGGTAGCGATGCCGAGGTGTGAGAAAGTGCGCTCGCTCATCCCTGGGATGGGCGGAGACCAGTCGCTGGTAGTCATCTCGCTGGCCCTTGGTATCGGCGTTGGCACCGGCCTGCAGGCCGAGGATCATCAGTTGCTCGCCTTCCGAAGCCTTGTCCGACAGGGCGGCTCCGAGGAACTGGCGGGAGTCGTGACTCCGGAGGTTCTCGGCCAGGGCGGCGCGTGAGGCCAGGACGACACCAGCCAGCGCCGCACCCCATCGACACGACCGTTGCGACATGGAACCTCCAGCGATTTGAGAGATGGATGGCCTGCGATGGTGCCTCTGAGGCTTTACTGCGGGGGTATCCGAAAAGATTCAGCCTGGGAGGCCATCCCTGATGCGACCTGAGACGTTCGGCGATACCTTCTCCCCATGTCCGACCTCCTCGCCGCCCGCTCCCAGATGGCCATGTCTCTCGCCTTCCACATCATTTTTGCGGTGGTCGGCATTGCAATGCCGGTCCTCATGGTCCTCGCCGAGCGGCGCTGGCAGCAGACGGGCGACGGCATCTATCTCGAGCTCGCCAAACGGTGGTCGAAGGGCACCGCGATCCTTTTCGCGGTGGGCGCCGTCTCGGGGACCGTGCTGTCCTTCGAGCTGGTCCTGCTGTGGCCCGAGTTCATGGAGTTCGCCGGCGGAATCATCGGCATGCCCTTTTCCCTGGAGGGGTTTGCCTTCTTCACCGAAGCCATTTTCCTGGGGATCTATCTCTACGGCTGGGACCGAATCTCTCCCCGGGCGCACATCTGGTCCGGAGTGGCCGTGGCGGTGAGCGGCACGGCCTCGGGAGTCTTCGTGGTGACCGCCAATGCGTGGATGAACTCGCCCGCCGGGTTCGAGCTCATCGGTGGCCGGGTGACGAACGTCGATCCCATTGCGGCCATGCTGAACCCGGCGGCATTCCAGCAGACCTTGCACATGACGCTGGCCGCGTTTGCCGCCACCGGCTTTGCGGTCGCCGGGATCCACGCGTTCCTGCTGCTCCGCGATCCGCTCAACGCCTTCCATCGCCGCGCGCTGACCATCGCTCTGCTGGTTGGCGCGCCGGCGGCACTGCTCCAGCCGGTCTCGGGAGACATCAGCGCTCGGCAGGTCGCGTCACGTCAGCCGGTCAAGCTCGCCGCCATGGAGGCGCACTTCGAGACCATGCCGGGGGCGCCGCTGACGGTCGGGGGCTGGCCCGACGTGGACGCCGGCGCGATTCGCTACGCCATCAAGATTCCCTACGGGCTCTCGCTGCTGGCCTTCCACGATCCCAAGGCGGTGGTGAAAGGATTGAAAGACTTCCCCCGGGAAGACTGGCCCAACGTGCCCATCGTACACCTCGCCTTTCAGATCATGGTGGGGCTGGGCACTTACCTGGCGCTGGTCTCGCTCTGGGCTGGATGGACGGCGCTCCGGGGGAGGGATCTGGCCGCCAACCGTCGGCTCCTTCAGGCCATCGCGCTGGGGGCACCGATGGGCTTCATCGCCATCGAGGCCGGCTGGACCGTCACCGAGGTGGGCCGCCAACCATGGATCATTCACGGAGTACTCCGCACCGCGGACGCGGTAACGCCAATGCCCGGACTGATTGTGCCGTTTCTGCTGTTTACCCTGCTTTACTGTTTTCTCGGGGTGATCGTCGTGTGGCTCCTCTATCGCCAGATCATTCGCAGCCCGACGCCCGCCGAGTGGAGCCGGATCTACACTCCTCAGGGGGTGCCCGGTGTCTGAGCTCGGCCTGCCCCACGTCATGGCCGCGCTGCTGGCCCTCTCGCTCAACGCCTACGTTCTTCTCGGCGGAGCCGATTTCGGCGGCGGCGTCTGGGACTTGCTCGCATCGGGACCCCGCCGCAACCGCCAGCGCGAGGTGATCGCGCACGCACTCGGCCCGATCTGGGAGGCCAATCATGTCTGGCTCATCTTCGCCATCGTCCTCACCTTCACCTGCTTTCCGCCGGTTGCCGCGCGGCTGGGCACGGTGCTGCACATTCCGCTCACCCTGATGCTCGTCGGCATCGTGCTGCGTGGCTCGGCGTTTACCTTCCGCACCTACGACAGCCAGCGCGACGCGACTCAGCGCCGCTGGGGTCGCATCTTCTCCAGCGCCAGCGTCATCACGCCGATCTGGCTGGGGGTATCGATCGGAGCGGTGGCCTCGGGCCGGGTCGGACAGGAGACAACGGGCGGCTTCGTGCCGCAGTATGTGGAGCTGTGGCTGACGCCCTTTGCGTTCGGCGTCGGGTTGCTCGCCCTGGCGCTCTTCGCATTTCTGGCCGCGGTGTTTCTGACGCTGGAAACGCACGATCACGACCTGTGCGAGGACTTCCGGCGCCGGGCTCTTGGATCCGGCATCGCCGTCTTCCTGGCCTCGGCACTGGTGCTGCTGCTCTCGAAGGGTCAGGCCCCCCTGGTGATGACCGGACTGACGGCGTCCCCCTGGGCGCTCCCGCTGCACCTCGCCACCGGAATCACCGCTATCGCCGTGCTGGCGGCGCTCTGGTTTCGGCGATTTCGCCTGGCGCGGATCGGCGCCGGGCTCCAAGTGTCGCTGATCTTCTGGGGCTGGGCGCTTGCCCAGTATCCCCTGCTGATTCCTCCTGGCTTCACCATCGAAGGCTCGGCGGCGCCGCACTCCACGCTTCGGGCGCTGCTCATCGCGATCACGTTTGGTGGTATCGTCCTGGTGCCTTCCCTCTGGTACCTGTTCCAGATCTTCAAGAGCGTCCCGGCTGATCCAGGAGCGCGGCACCCATGACCGATATCGCGGTTCGTACCGAACGCCTGCAGCTCACTCCACTCAGCGCCGACGCAGTGGAGGCCCTCCTCCAGGGCGACGGGGCGCGGCTCCGTTCGCTCACCCACGCGGAGTTCGCCACTCCGGCGGGGCCGCCCCCCTACATGGCCGAGTCACTGCCGGTGGTGCAGGACCGCCTGAGGAAGAATCCGGCGGAGGCACCATGGTGGAACTGGCTTGTGGTGCGCCAGGACAACGGCGAGGCGGTAGGATCGGTGGCATTCGGCGGGATGCCCGACACCGCGGGCTCGGTCCTGATCGGCTACGCGATGTATCCGGC
>CAZASU010000107.1:0-2976 GCA_964487785.1 uncultured Gemmatimonadaceae bacterium
ATTCCCCGCCAGCTCTATCAGGTGGCGATCCAGGCCGCGATCGGCAACAAGGTCATCGCCCGGGAAACGATCTCCGCCTTCCGGAAGGACGTGCTGGCCAAGTGCTACGGGGGAGATATCACCCGCAAGCGCAAGCTCCTGGAGAAGCAGAAAGAGGGGAAGAAACGGATGAAGCAGATCGGCGCCGTTGAGATCCCCCAGGAGGCGTTTCTGGCCGTGCTGCAGGTGGATTGATGGGCGGAACGAGGGAACGTGGGAACGTGGGAACGTGGGATGGAGGGATCGAGAATGCGAGCGAACCTTCCATCGTTCCATCGTTCCATCGTTCCTCCGCCCTTGTCATCCAGACCGCCTTCCTCGGCGACGTCATCCTGACCACGCCCTTGCTCTCGCGGCTGGCCGGGCGTCACGGGCCGGTGGATGTCGTGACCACACCGGCAGCGGCGACCCTGCTGGAGACCCATCCGGCGGTGGGGTCGGTCATACGTTACGATAAGCACGGCGCCGACAAGGGCTGGCGCGGGATGAGGAAGGTGGCTTCGGAGCTTCGCGCCCGGCGCTACCTCAGCGTCTATTTGCCGCACCGCTCCCTCCGCTCGGCCGTGCTGGCGATGCTATCAGGTGCGCCGGAGCGAGTCGGTTTTGGGGACAGCGCGGCCGCGCTCACTTACACCCGGCGGGTGCCGCGCCCATGCGAGGGGCATGAGGTCGAACGGCTCCTGACGCTGGCGGGGTCAGCTGCTTCGGCGCCGGATGTCAGCCTGGCGCTGACCGGCTCCGATTACGCCGCGGCGGACGGCTGGCTGGCCGCCCACGGAGTGAGCGCCAGGTTCATCGCACTCGCCCCCGGCTCGATCTGGGGCACGAAACGTTGGCCGTACTATGCCGAGCTGGCCGCCGGGCTCGACCGGCCTTGCGTGGTCGTTGGTGGTGCGGACGATCGGTCTCTGGCTGAGGCGATCCTCGCGGCCGCCCCGGGCCGCACCGTGAGCGCCGCGGGCGAGCTTGGTCTCCGGGCCTCGGCCGCGCTCATCCAGCGCGCGGCAGTACTGGTGACGAACGACTCGGCCCCGTTACATCTGGCGACCGCGGTGGGAACCCCCATTGTGGCCCTCTTCGGGCCCACGGTTCCCGATTTTGGCTTCGGTCCTCGGGGGGCAGGTGACGTCACCCTGGGACGGGACGGGCTAGCCTGCCGGCCTTGCTCGAAACATGGGCCGGCCACGTGCCCGCTAGGTCACCATCGATGCATGCGAGAGCTGGCAGTGGCAACCGTAGCCGCGGCGCTGGCCGCCATAACCAGTGCGGAGGAGTCCGGTGCGATTTGTCCTCGGAATTGACATCGGTGGCACGAACCTGGTCGTCGGCAGCGTGGCCGAGGATGGCTCGGCCTTGCACGCGCTCGGCAGCGAGCCGACCGGCGCGGAAGCCGGGGAACGCGACGTCCTCGACCGGCTGATCGCTCTCGCCAAGCGAACGATCGAGCAGACCAGGCGGGAACACCCGGGCGCCGAGATCCTCGGCGTGGGTGTCGGGGCGCCGGGGCCGCTCGACACCAAGAGTGGCGTTGTCCTCCTGACGCCGAACCTCGGTTGGGTCAATCTGCCCCTTCGCCAGATCATTCACGACCGGCTGAGCCTCCCCGCGGCGCTCGACAACGATGCCAACTGCGCCGTGCTTGGTGAATGGTGGATGGGCGCGGCGCGCGGCACCCGAAACGCCATCGGGATTACGATCGGAACAGGGATCGGCGGAGGAATCATCCTCGACGGCAAGCTGTACCACGGGGCTTCGGATTGCGCCGGCGAGATCGGCCATACCACCATCGACACCGAAGGGCGCCGCTGCAAGTGCGGCAACTACGGCTGCCTCGAGGCCTACGCCTCAGGGCCAAACATCGCATTGCGAGCCTGTGAGGAGATCGAGGCCGGTGCGGAGAGCCGGCTGACCAGGTATGTCGGCGGCGATCTCAAGAAAATCACCGCGCAGACCGTCTACCAGGCAGCGCACGATGGTGACGAGCTCGCCACGCAGGTGGTCAACGACACCGCCAAATTTCTGGGCATCGGCATCGCCAACCTGGTCAACGTCTTCAATCCGGAGGCGGTGGTCGTCTGTGGAGGCGTCACCCTGGCGGGCGACCATCTGTTTGTTCCGCTCCGGCGCGAGGTGGCCCGCCGCGCGTTCAAGCCGGCGGTGAGCGTGTGCCGGATCGTGCCATGTGAGCTGACCGGCACCGCCGGGGTCTACGGGGCCGCCAAGACGTTCCTGGATCAACGTGCCTAGAGTCGGCGTCATCGGGTCGCTGGTATGGGACCTCATCTACGGCCGGGACCCGCTCGCCCCGCCAGTCGAGGAGTGGGGCGGGATTGCCTACGCGCTGGCCGGACTGGAGGCGAGCCTGACGCCGGACTGGCAAATCGTGCCGCTGATCAAGGTCGGCCGCGATCTCAGCCGCGAGGCGCAGCAGCTGTTGAATGGTTTGTCACGACTGGCGCCCGGAGGACGGTGCGTCGAAGTGACCGCGCCCAATAACCGGGTAGTGCTCCACTATCAATCTACCGAGCGGCGCTGCGAGCGAATGGCGGGCGGTGTACCCGGATGGACCTGGGCCGAGCTGGGCCCCATGGTGCGCGACCTCGACGCCATCTACCTGAACTTCATCTCCGGCTTCGAGCTGTGTCTGGGCACCGCGCAGGCGCTGCGCCGGGGCTTCCAGGGGCCGATCTACGCCGACTTCCACAGTCTCTTTCTCGGCATGCAGCAGGATGGGATGCGGGTGCTCCAGCCGCTTCCGGATGCAGCCGAGTGGTTCGGCTGCTTCGACCTGGTTCAGCTGAACGAGGACGAGATGAATCAGCTGTCGCCCGACCCCCTCACCCTTGCGGCTGGGGCGCTCGGGGCCGGGGTCTCCCTGCTCACCGTCACGCTGGGGCCGCGTGGAGTGGCGTACGTGGCGGCGCCAGGGTTTGATGG
>CAZASU010000107.1:3076-7163 GCA_964487785.1 uncultured Gemmatimonadaceae bacterium
TCCGCTCCGCGCTCATTCCAGCGCCACTCATCGAAACCCTCGACCCCACCGGCTGCGGCGATGTCTTCGGCGCGGCCGCGTTCGCCCGACTCCTGTCCGGCGATTCGGTTGAAGCCGCGCTCGCCCACGCCACGGCATTGGGGGCGCGAAACGCCGGGTTCCGGGGTGCGAGAGGTCTGACGAGCCACCTTCGTGGCGAGCTGGTGACTCCGTGACCAGAGTCATCGAGGTTCCGACCCATTTCGACGATCGCAGCTTCGACACTTTTGCCGCCGGCTTCGGCGAATGGCCGCCGCCGGAGAAGGTGCTGATCGATGCCCGGGGCACGCAGTGGGCCTCCCCCTACGGCCTGATTGGGATACTGACGGCCGGCCAGGCGCTGGCCGAAGCGAAACGGGAGAAGCCGCTGCTCACCGTGCCCACGAGCGACGAGGTGAAGCGCTACTGGGCGCGAGCCGGCTTCTTCAAGCAAGCCGCGGAGCTGTTCGAGCTGCACGGCAAGGTGCCCCGCAGCGGCGCCACCGGCCCTTCGGACGTGCTGCTGGATGTAACCCCGGTGCGCGCCTCGGAGGATGTGCATGGGGTGGTGGACAAGATCTCCGAGGGAGCTTCCCGTATACTCCACGGCGAGCTGGGCCTCGAAATGAAGGCCACGCTGCGATTCAGTATGGCGCTTTCGGAAGCCTGCCAGAATATTGTGGAGCACGCCGGCACCAGTGGCTGGGTTGCGGTTCAGGCTTATACTTTCCGTCGCCGGCTGGGCCGCCGGGTCGTCGTCATCGCGGTCAGCGATGCCGGGGTCGGCTTTCGCCGATCCCTCGAGAGCACCCATGCCAAGCGCTTCGGCGAGCGGTGGGGAGACGGCGCGGCCCTTGAGGCGGCGCTGATCCAGGGCGTCAGTCGTTTCCGCGACCCGGGACGGGGGCAGGGACTCGCCTTCATCAAACGATTTCTCGACCAGTGGGAGGGAAAGATTTCCATTCGCAGTGGTACCGCCCGGCTGTCGATCGTACCGCCATGGGACGAAGACATTCCGCTGAGCGACCACCTTCCCTCATTCCCCGGAGCCCAGGTGCAGATCATCATCCCGGCCCAGGACCCGAAGTCACGGTGATCCAGACGATTCAGATGGGGCACGTTCTGCGGGAGGCCGTCGCGGCCCCCTATCGGAACCTCGTCACCCGTCCCACCGGGGCCGCGGTCCGCATCCGGATCGAGGCAACGCTGGCAGTCTCGAACTGCCTGACCGCCCTCCTGGACTTCTCGGAGATCGAGCTGGTCGACCTGAGCTGTGCCGATGAAGTCGTTGCCAAGCTGCTCCTGACCGGCCAGACCGCGTATTTCCTGGTCCTGCAAGGCCTGCGCGAAGATCACCACGAAACCATCGACCACGTCCTCACGCATCACCGGCTTGCCATTGCGGCGGTTCCGCCCGGCTGCCGGGCTCCGCGGCTCCTCGGATGGGTACAGGCCGATGCGCGGGAGGCGTTCGCCCACATCTCGGATAGAGGACCGCTCGATGTCATCGGCCTGGCCCGGGCATTGGGCTGGCCCGAGGCACGCAGCCGGGAAGCCCTGGGCGACCTCACCCTGCACCGCCTGGTACGGCCGGTCGGCGAGCTCTACTACCCGCTCCAGACCGCATGACCCGGCCCGCGCTGGGCCTCTCGACAATCGCCATCCACGGCATCCCGCACCGCCGGCCCGACTGGAGCCCGGTGGCGCCAGCACTGCACCAGAGCAGCACCTTCGTCAACCCGATCGGGGCCGATGACGAGGTGCTCTACAGCCGCTACGGTAACAACCCCAATCAGGTGGAGCTGGCCAAGAAGTACGCCCTCCTGGAGAAAGCCGAATCGGCCATCTTCGTCTCCAGCGGAATGGGTGCCACCGCCCTTGCCCACCTGGCGGTACTGCGCCCCGGCGACCACCTGCTCTCGAGCACCTGGATCTACGGTGGGACCCAGCGCCTCTTCGACGAGGAGCTGGGCCGCCTCGGGATCGAAGTGACCTACGTGGCGCCGGACCAGGTCCGGCTCTGGCGCAAGTCGATGCGAAAGTCCACCCGCGCGATCTTCGTGGAGACCCCGACCAATCCACTGATGCGGGTCATCGATCTGGCCCCTATCGCCTACCTGGCCCAAGAGTACGGCCTGGCACTGCTGGTGGATGCCACCTTCGCGAGCCCGATAAACTTCCGGCCACTGGAGCACGGCGCCGACGTCGTCATCACCAGCGCCACCAAGTACCTCAACGGCCACAGCGACGTGATTGCCGGCGCGGTGGCGGGCACCGCCTCGTTTGTCGAGGAAGTGAACCGGCTCATGCGCCTGTGGGGCCAGGCCATCGACCCCCATGCGGCCTGGCTGGTCGATCGCGGAATGCGCACCCTCGCTGTCCGCATGGAGCGCCATAACAGCAACGGCATGGCCGTGGCGCAGTGGGCCGAGCAGCAGCCCGGCATCACCAAGGTCCACTACCCCGGCCTCGCGTCCCATCCCGATCACGCCCATGCCCGGTCGGCGCTCGCCGGCTTCGGCGGGATGGTGGGACTCGAGATCAAGGGCGGGACGAAAGCGACCGAGCGGCTGCTGAAGCGGCTCAAGCTGGTCACCCATGCGCCCAGTCTGGCCGGCGTGGAGACCCTGGTATCGGAGCCGCGACTCACCTCCCATAAGGGCATCGGCCCGGAGGGCCGGGCCAAGATCGGCATTCCGGACGGCTTCCTCCGGCTCAGCTGCGGCATCGAAGACGCGGCCGATATAATCGGGGATCTCGAACAAGGTCTAAAGTAGGTCTTGAAGGACGTCTAGGGTCTAGAGTCTAGGGTCTACCTCTCGGGAAGCAGGTCGCCCTCAACTTCAACAGCGCAGACCCTAGACCCTCGACCCTCGACCCTCTTTATTCCAACACGTGATCCGTTTCTCCAGCGTATACAAAGCCTATCCCAACGGTGCCATGGCCTTGAAGGACGTGACCTTTCACGTCTCGAAGGGCGAGTTTGTCTTCCTGACGGGCCACTCGGGCGCCGGCAAGTCCACCATCATGAAGCTCCTCTTCGGCGAGCAGCGGCCGAGCGGGGGCGAAGTGCGCGTCTCCGGCTACAACGTCAGCACCCTCAAGCCGGATGATGTGCCCCGGCTCCGGCGCCGCCTGGGCGTGGTGTTCCAGGACTTCCGGCTGCTGGAAGACCGTACCGCGGAAGAAAACGTGGCGTTTGCGCTCGAAGTCACCGGGGCACGGACCGACACCATTGCGGCCCGGGTGATGCGCGTGCTCACCCAGGTGGGGCTCTCGGCCAAGAGCCGGGCGTATCCCCGGGAGCTGTCGGGCGGCGAGCAGCAGCGGGTGGCCATCGCCCGGGCACTGGTGAACGACCCGGCCATTCTGCTGGCCGATGAGCCGACCGGCAACCTCGACGAGCGGGCCACCCGAGGTGTGTTTCAGCTGCTGCGCGACATCAACAACGGCGGCACCGTGGTCGTCATGGCCACCCACGATCTCGACCTCGTGCGCCAGACCGTTTACCGGACCATCGAGATGCGCGAGGGCAGCCTGGTCTACGACAGCGACGTGGACGAAGCCGCGGCGGAGGCCGCCCTGTGAAGCTCTTGAGCCGGGAGGCACTGTTGTCGTTCCGCCGGGCGCCGCTGCTGTCGGTCCTCTCGGTCACGACCATCGCGTTCTCGCTCTTCACCGTCGGACTCTTCGGCCTGGTGGCGGTCAACCTGCGCGAGGCGCTCCGCGGGATCGAGGAGCGGGTCGAGATCGTCGCCTACATCTTTCGCGGCACCCCGGCCGAAACGATTGCGATCGCCACCCAGGACATCGCCGCCTTCCCCGAGGTCAGCGACGTCAGCTACGTCAGCGAGGAGGAGGCACTCCGGCAGGCGCGAGCCGAGCTGGTCGAGTTCCGCGATGCCTATCGAGATCTCCAGGTGAACCCCCTCCCTGCCTCGATCGAGGTGCGGATGAAGGACGGCCATCGCGATGCCGCGACCGTGAGCCGGGTGGCCCAGCGCCTCCGGGGCTTCGGGTTCATCGACGATGTGCGCTTCGGCCGGGAGTGGGTTCAGAAGCTGGACTC